>JARXKM010000004.1:29440-58484 GCA_030272785.1 Pseudomonadota bacterium | reverse complement strand
TGACGCGCTTGACGCCGGCCACCAGGTCCATCGCGCCGCCCATGCCCTTGACCATTTTCCCCGGAATCATCCAGTTGGCCAGGTCGCCGAATTCGGACACCTGCATCGCGCCGAGGAT
This sequence comes from Pseudomonadota bacterium, assembly GCA_030272785.1. Lineage (GTDB taxonomy): Bacteria > Pseudomonadota > Gammaproteobacteria > Burkholderiales > Burkholderiaceae_D > JAFCUW01. The sequence continues at coordinate 58,366 of JARXKM010000004.1, read as the reverse complement.
GGCCAGGTTGATTTTGCCGCCGCGGATCATGCCGAACGAATCGGCCGAGCTGAAATACGCCGATCCAGGCAGCTCCGTCACGGTCTGCTTGCCGGCGTTGATGACGTCGGCGTCGACTTCCGCTTCGGTCGGGAACGGGCCGATGCCGAGCAGGCCGTTTTCCGACTGCAGGTACACTTCGATGTCGTTCGGGACGTAGTTCGCCACCAGGGTCGGCAAGCCGATGCCGAGGTTGACGTAAAAACCGTCCTGCAATTCCTTCGCTGCGCGCGCAGCCATTTCATCACGAGTCCATGCCATGTTAATCTCCGAATTCTGGTTTTATGTGGAACGCACGGTGCGCTGTTCGATGCGCTTTTCCGGGTTCGCGTTGACGACGATGCGGTGCACGAAGATGCTCGGCAGGTGCACGTGATCAGGATCGATCTCGCCGATTTCGACCAGTTTTTCCACTTCCACGATGGTGATCTTGCCGGCCATCGCGACGTTCGGATTGAAGTTGCGCGCGGTCTTGCGGAACACCAGGTTGCCGGCGCGGTCGGCCATGTAGGCCTTCACCAGCGAGACGTCCGACACCAGGCTGCGTTCCATCACATACTGCTCGCCGTCGAACTCGCGCACGTCCTTGCCTTCGGCGACGACGGTGCCGACACCGGTCTTGGTGAAGAAGGCCGGAATGCCGGCGCCGCCGGCGCGCAGCTTCTCGGCCAAGGTGCCTTGCGGGGTGAATTCGATTTCGAGTTCGCCGGCCAGGTACTGGCGCGCGAATTCCTTGTTTTCGCCGACGTACGACGAAATCATCTTCTTGATCTGGCGCGTGGCCAGCAGCAGGCCGAGGCCGGCGTCGTCGACGCCGGCGTTGTTGGAGATGGCGGTCAGGCCGGTCACGCCGGAATCGCGCAGCGCCACGATCAGCGCCTCCGGAATGCCGCACAAGCCGAACCCGCCGACCGCGATGGTCTGGCCGTCTTTGACGATACCGGCCAAGGCCGATGCCGCGTCAGGATAAACTTTATTCATACCCGTCCCTTTTATAGTGAAGCTGAAATCGCTCTTTGTGACCCCCAGAGTAGATTCTCAGCATAAAATACAGCAGCCAAAAGCACAATACCGTAGAAATACCTGTAGTTTCCATCACCGGGATGATTCGACTTGCACCAAATTAAAGCATCATACGCCATTGACTACGAGACAATATTCAAGCACGCGCCGGTCGGCATGTGCATCTCGGTCGATCGGGTCATCCAGTCCGCCAACGAGGCGCTGGCATCGATGTTCGGCTACGCCGCGGTGCAGCTCGAGGGCCAGTCGTTCCAGGTGCTGTACCCGACCTTGGCCGAATTCCTGCGCACGGGCGACCGCATCATTCCGATCATGAACGCCAAGGGCCGCTACTCGGACGAGCGCATCATGCGGCGCGCCAGCGGGGAGCTGTTCTGGTGCCATGTGAGCGGGCGCGCGCTCGACCCGCAGCAGGCGCTCGGCGCCGGCGTGTGGACGTTCGAAGACGTCAGCGAAAAGCGCCCGGTGACGGCCGAACTGACGCCGCGCGAGCGCGAGATCGCCGCCCTGCTGGTCGAAGGCAAGACCAGCAAGGTGATCGCGCGCGAGACCGATCTCAGTCCGCGCACGGTGGAAATGCACCGCGCAAAACTGATGCGCAAGTTCTCCGCATCGACCTCGTCCGAGCTGGTGCACAAGCTGCTCGGCGTCACCCGCTAAGAGCGCAAAAACCGGGCCCGACCCCGCAAAAACCGGGTCAGACCCGGTTTCCCACCCAAAAACCGGGTCAGACCCGGTTTCCCACCGGCTTTGAGAGGGCCAAGCGCGTCGCTATTGTTCGATAAACCGGGTCTGTCCCGGTTTTTGATTGACCGATAAACCGGGTCTGTCCCGGTTTTTGGCAGCCGATCAGGCGGCCGGCAGCAGGGCGCGCAGCGCGTCCGGCAGCGGCACCGATTTCTCGGCCGGAAAATTCACCCACACGACTTTGGCGCCGCCCTCGGCGTACAGCGCGCCGGCCACGCCGTCGGCGCCGACCAGGCGCATCGCGTGCACCATCTCGAAGCTCGAGCGCCCGGGCGGGCCGACCAGGGTCGTCACTTCGATCTCGCCCGGATACTTCAGCTGCTTGAGGAACGAGCAGTGCGCGTTGACGATCACCGGCCCCTCGCCGGCCGGATCGGGCACGCTGCCGATGCTGTCGAACCACGCGATGCGGGCCTGCTCGATATAGCGGAAGTACACGGTGTTGTTGACGTGCCCCATCGCGTCCATGTCGCCCCAGCGGATCGGCATGCGCATCACGTGGACCTGCCGCACGCTCATTGCGCCGTCATGCCGTCGTCCGCGGTGATGATGGCGCCGTTGATGAAGTGGGTCTCTTCGGCCGCCAGCAGCAGCAGCAGGCCGTCGAGGTCTTCCGGCTTGCCGGCGCGCTTGCGCGGCAGCATGTCGATCAGCTTCTTGCCCTGCTCGGTCTGGAAATACTCCTCGTTGATTTCGGTCGAGATGTAGCCAGGGCAGATGGCGTTGGTGTTGATGCCGTACTTGCCCCACTCGACCGCCATCGCCTTCGTCATCTGCACCACGCCGGCCTTGCTCATGCAGTACACGCCGATCTGCGGCATGACGCGCAAGCCCGCCACCGAGGCGATGTTGATGATGCGGTGCTGCTTTTTCGGGTCGCCCTTGGCGCGCGCGATCATCCGCTTGGCGGCCTGCTGGGCGACGAAGAAGGCGCCGCGCAGGTTGGTGTCCATCACGTAGTTGTAGTCTTCCTCGGTGACGTCGACCAGCCGCTGGGTGGTCGACACGCCCGAGTTGTTGACCAGGATGTCGATCGGGCCGGCCTCGGTTTCGGCGTGCGCGATGGCCGACTTGATGCTGGCCAGGTCGGTGACGTCGAGTTCGACGACGTGGGCCGCGCCGCCATCGGCCTCGATCTCGGCGCGCAGTTCCTTGAGCAGGTCGGTGCGGCGCGACGCCAGCACGACCTGGGCGCCGGCGCCGGCCAGCGCCTTGGCGAAACGGGCCCCGAGGCCGCTGGAGGCGCCCGTGATCAGGGCGATTTTTCCTTCGAAATTAACTTCAATACCCACGTTCGACTCCTGTGCGGTGTGCCTGCGAAAGCATAATCATTACACAAATCGATAGTATTAGACTGCCACGTCTAATAAAGCCCGTAAAATGCGGTCAAAGTTGCAATCTTCGGCAAAAACCCGCACACTCGTGCTTAAATTTTCCACCCATGACGATACCATGACAGAGCCAATCAACATTCTCGAACAATACGGTCCGCGCGAAGCGATGGAATACGACGTCGTCGTCGTCGGCGGCGGGCCCGCCGGCTTGTCGGCGGCGATCCGGCTCAAGCAACTGGCCACCGAACAAGGCAAGGAAGTATCGGTCTGCGTGCTGGAAAAAGGCGGCGAACTGGGCGCCCACATCCTGTCGGGCGCGGTGATGGACCCGCGCGCGCTGACCGAACTGCTGCCGAACTGGAAAGAGCTCGGCGCCCCGCTCAACACCGAGGTGACCGAAGACCGCATCCTGTTCCTGACCGCGACCAAGGCCTACCGCACGCCGAACTTCATGGTGCCGGCCTGTTTCGAAAACCACGGCAACTACGTCGTCTCGCTCGGCAACGTGGTGCGCTGGCTCGGCCAGCAGGCCGAGGCAATGGGCGTCGAAATCTTCCCCGGCTTCCCCGCCGCCGAAATTCTGTACAACGACGACGGCTCGGTCAAGGGTGTCGCCACCGGCAACATGGGCGTCAAGCGCGACGGCGTGCCGGGCCCCGACTTCCAGCTCGGCATGGAGCTGCACGCCAAGTACACGCTGTTCGCCGAAGGCTCGCGCGGCCACCTCGGCAAGCAGCTGATGGTCAAGTACGACCTGAACGCCGGCAAGGATCCGCAGTCGTACGGCATCGGCATCAAGGAACTGTGGGAGATCGACCCGTCCAAGCACAAGCCCGGCCTGGTGATCCATACCACCGGCTGGCCGCTCGACGCGTCGACCTACGGCGGCTCGTTCCTGTATCACCTGGAAGACAACCTGGTGGCGGTCGGCTACGTGGTCGGCCTCAATTACGAGAACCCGTATTTGTCGCCGTTCGAGGAATTCCAGCGCTATAAAACGCACCCGGCGATCCGCACCTTTTTCGACGGCGCCAAGCGCATCTCGTACGGCGCGCGCGCAATCACCGCCGGCGGCCTGCAGTCGCTGCCGAAGCTGGTGTTCCCGGGCGGCGCGTTGATCGGCTGCGATGCGGGCTTTCTCAACATGAGCCGCATCAAGGGAAGCCACGCGGCCATCAAGACCGGCATGCTGGCGGCCGACGCCGCGTTCGGCGCGCTGGGCGAAGCGCGCCAGCACGACGAATTGGTGAGCTATCCGGCCGCGTTCGAACAGTCATGGCTCAAGGAAGAGCTGCACGTGGCGCGCAACGTCAAGCCGTGGCTGTCGAAAGGGCTGTACCTCGGCTCGATCATGACCGGCTTCGACCAGATCGTTTTCCGCGGCAAGGCGCCGTGGACCCTGCACCACACGCACGCCGATCACGAGTGCCTGAAACCGGCCGCCAACTACGCGCCGATCGCTTATCCGCGCCCGGACGGCAAGCTGACGTTCGACCGGCTGTCGTCGGTGTTCATCTCCAACACCAACCACGCCGAAGACCAGCCGATCCACCTGACGCTGAAGAACCCGAACGTGCCGGTCAATATCAACCTGGCCAAGTTCGCCGGGCCCGAAGCGCGCTACTGCCCGGCAGGCGTGTACGAGTTCGTGCCCACCGAAGGCGAGGACAAGCCGCGGCTGCAGATCAACGCGCAGAACTGCGTCCACTGCAAGACGTGCGATATCAAGGATCCGACCCAGAACATCGTGTGGGTGACGCCGGAAGGCGGCGGCGGGCCGAATTATCCGAACATGTAGCGCGACGGCTCACACGCAAGCGCAAAGGGGATGACGGGCGTCCCCGTCAGACGCCGGTTGGTTGGGCGCCGGTGACGCGCTGCGGGTGTAGCGCGCCGGCGCGCGCCAGCGCTTCCAGTTCCGCCGCCGCCATCGGGCGGGCAATCGCATAGCCTTGCGCGTAGTCGCAGCCGGCATCGGCCAGCAGCGCGCGCTGCAGGTTCGTCTCAACGCCCTCAGCCACCACCTTCATGCCCAGCTTGTGCGCCATCGCGATGATCGCCTCGCACAGCGCCAGTTCGCCGTCGTCGACATCGACATCGAGCGTGGCGACGAACGACTGGTCGATCTTGACGAAGTCGATGTCGAAGCGCTTCAGGTGCGACAGCGACGAGTAGCCGGTGCCGAAATGGTCGAGCGCGACCTGCAGCCCCATCGCGCGGTACTGGCGCAGCCGCTCGAGCACCTTGTCGGCCCCTTCCATCAGCACCGTCTCGGCGATCTCAATGACGATGCTCTGCGGCGGCAGCCCGAGTTCGGCCAGGTAGTCGAGCCACGCCTGGTACAGCGCCGCGTCGCGCCGGAACTGCACCGGCGACTTGTTGACGCTGACCTGGAAGGCCGAGTGGATGCTCTGCTGCCATGCCTGCACCTGGCGCGCCGCCTCGCGGAACACCCAGTCGCCGATCGCCACGATCAGGCCATTCGATTCGGCGAACGGGATGAATTCGGCCGGTCCGAGCAAGCCGCGGGTCGGATGGCGCCAGCGCAGCAGCGCCTCGGCCTTGCGCACGGTGCCGGTGACCAGGCAGATGATCGGCTGGTAGACGATCTCGAACTGCTGCGACGCGATCGCCACGCGCAGGTCGGCGGCGATGCTCTGGCGCGCCAGCGCGGCCTGCTGCAGGTCGGGCGTGAAGTAGCTGAAGCGGTTGCGGCCGGCCTTCTTCGACGCGTACATGGCCTGGTCGGCGCGCTCGATCAGCGCGCCCAGGTTGTCGGCGTCGGGCGGATACAGGGCGATGCCGACGCTGGCCGAGATGAACGCGCGCTCGCTGCCCAGTTCGAACGGGCGCGCCAGGGTCGCCACCAGCGCCTGCGCGATGCGCTCGACGCTGCCGACATGGTCGAGGCCGGCCAGGATCACGGTGAACTCGTCGCCGCCCAGGCGCGCCAGCGTGTCGGACGCGCGCACGCAGGCGGCGATGCGGCGCGCCGCCTCCACCAGCAGCGCGTCGCCCATCGCGTGGCCAAACTGGTCGTTGACCTCCTTGAAGTGGTCGAGGTCGAGGAAGATCAGCGCCAGGAAGGCGGCGCCGCGGTCGGCCTTTTTCAGTTCCTGGCGCAGCCGGTCCATGAACATGTGGCGGTTCGGCAGGCCGGTGAGCTGGTCGAAATTGGCCTGCTGCCACATCAGTTCGGTCGAGGCGCGGCGGTCGGTGATGTCGCTCACCAGCGCCAGCGCGCCGACGTAGGCGCCGGCGCCGTCGAAGATCGGATTGGTCGCCATGGTGGTCCACACGGCGGCGCCGTCGCGGTGGAGGAATTTGCAGTCCTGGCGTTCGGCCAGGCCCTGGCGGCGCTGCTTGAGGTGGTGCTCGAACAGCAGCACGCCTTCGGCATCCATGAAGCCGGTCAGCGGCCGCGCCAGCATCTCTTCGATGCTGTAGCCGAGGATGGCGGCCATCTTCGGATTGACGAACGTGATGCGGGCGGCGGCGTCGATTTCCCAGATCCCTTCGCCGGCGCTGTGGACGATGCGGCGAAAGCGTTCCTCGCTGCGCTCGAGCGCGGCGAGCCGGCCCTCGGCCAGTTCGACCACCACCCGGCAGGCCTGGCCGCTGCCGTCGGCGCTGGCCAGCAAGGTGGCCGCGCAGGCGCCGTCGCCGCCGGCGCGGCGCAAGGTGAGGCCGCATTTTTCCGGCACCGGGCTGTTGAGCGCGCGGCCGATGAAGGCATCGAAGGCGGCGCCGTCGGCGGCGTCGATGAAGCTGCGAAAGCGCAGCGCGCCGGCATCGGCGCGCGCGATGCCGAGCAGCTCGGCGCCGACCAGGTTGGCCAGCAGGATGCGGCTGTCGAAACCGAGCACGAAATAGCCGACCGGCGCGAGCAGGTACAGCTCGTTGAAGTAGGCCGCTTCATCATCGCGGCGCTTGCGCTCGACGCTGATGCCGCTGCTGTCCATCAGCGGCTCGGCCGCTGGGCGATCGTTGTCCATATTCCCCCACTAGCTAGAAATCGGCAATCGTTGCTTTCAAAGCAAGACTAGCATGCGATTTCGGCCCTGTCGAGTTTATTGATGGGCCCGGTTCAAGCGCCGCTCGGCGCGCCGCTGCAGGCTTTCGAACGCCAGGCTCATGCACCAGTACAGCGCCGCCGCGGCGATGTACAGCGGCAAGGGGCGAAAGGTGGTGGCGATCACCTCCTTGGTGGCGAGCATCAGTTCGGTCATGGTGATGACCGACACCAGCGAGGTGTCCTTGATCAGGCTGATCAAGGTGTTGCTCATCGACGGCACCGCCACCCGCAGCGCCTGCGGCAGCACGATGTGGCCCAGGGTCTGCCAGTAGCCCAGCCCCAGGCTGAAGCTGGCGCGCCACTGGCCCACGCCGATGCTGTCGATGGCGCCGCGCAGGCTTTCCGCCAGGTAGGCGCCGGCGTTGAGCGAGAGCGCCAGCACGCCGGCGGTGACGGGGGTGAATTCGATGCCGACGCTGGGAAGTCCGTAATAAATGACGAAAATCTGCACCAGCAGCGGCGTGCCGCGGAACACGCTGACGTACAGCATGGCCGGCCAGCGCAGCGCCGCCCACGGCGACATGCGCAGCACGGCGGCCGGAAAGCCGAGCGCCAGTCCGCCCACCATCGCCGCGAGCGCGAACAGCAAGGTGTAGCCGGCGCCGGTCAGCATCACCGGCGCCGCCTCGCGCAGCAAGGCGAGCAGCTCCATCAGGCGGGCGTCGCGATCATGGCGCCGGCCGGCTGACGTCGGTGCCGAACCATTTCAGCGACACCTGCTTCAGGCTGCCGTCGGCGCCGGCCTCGGCGAGCGCCTTGTCGAGCGCCGCCTTGAACTGCGGATTGCCTTTCTGGAATGGGATGCCCATGCGCTCGATGTTGCCGACCCGCGCGCCGGCCTTGATCGGCAGGCGCGAATTGCTCAGCAGGTAGGCCACCATCAGGCTGTCGTTGAGCGCCGCGTCAATCCGCCCGACCGCCAGGTCCTGCAGGTTTTCCGGCGCCGCCGGGTAGCTCTTGACGTCGATGCCGGTGGCCGCCTTGGCCTGTTGCTCGAACACGCTGCCCTGCCCCACGCCGAGCTTCTTGCCCTTCAGGTCGGCCAGGCTGGCGTAGTGCGCGCGCTCGTCTTTGCGCACGATCAGCTGCGGGCTCGAGTAGGTGTACGGCGCCGAAAAGTCGAACGCCTCGAGCCGCTTCGGCGTGATGCCGACCTGGCTGATGATCACATCGTAGCGGTTGGCGCCGAGGCCGGCCAGGATCGCCGCCCACTCGGTGCTGACGAATTCGGGCTTCAGGCCGAGCCTGGCCGCCAGCAGGCGCGCGACGTCGACATCGTAGCCGGTCAGCTGGCCGGTCTTGGGGTCCTTGAAATTGAACGGCGGATAGGTGCCTTCCATGGCGATGCGCAAGGTGCCGCGTGCCTTGGCGGTGGCCAGCAGGTCGGCTGCTTTGACCGGCAAGGCCAGGCCGGCCGCCAGCAGCACGGCCGCCAGTGTCAGGGCACGACGACGAAACGCAGGCTGGACGTCCTTGGCGTACTTGGGCATGAAGGTCACCGATCCGGATCAAAAAATTAATAAAAGGAATATTGTCGGCATGCGCCGGGCGGCAGCGCTAGGCCGCCATCTTGCGATTGCGCGAGCCGAACTTGTGGCCGCTCACCAGGGTCGTGGTCGCGACCAGGCTGGACAGCCCGACGATCAACTGGATCAGCTTTTCCTCCGGCAGCACCCACAACTGGCCGGCCGGCGCGGCGGCGCCGGTGGCGGCCATGATCAGCGGCGCCACCCATTGCGCGTCGGCGTCGACGTCGAGCATCACGGCGTCGCCGCTGGTCTGCATGTAGATGTTGCCGCCCGCCGCCAGGGTGAAACAGACGCCGTAGCCGGTCTCCTGCGGGCCGATGTGTTCCTGCAGGCTCTGGTTGTGTTCATCGATCCACAATTCGACATCTTGCGGCGTTTCCAGCGCGGTCCAGGGGACGGGCCGAAAGCGCGGCGGCACGGCGTCGGCTGCGGGTGTGTCGAGGGGTGACGGTTGATTCATTGCGGCTCTAAAATAGGCGGGTGACGGCGCGTATCGTACGGCATTTCCGCGCCGCAGTACATTGCGAACTGACGCGCCGGCGCCAGGTCAAACGCACGGAAGGAGCAACCATGAACCCGAAGCCTGCCGACTACCGTCCGCGCCACAGCGGCTACGTGTCGGAGTATGATCAATTCCACAATGCTTACATGGCCGGCCACCCCGACGCCGAGCGTGACCAGCGGCGCGGCTGGACCATCTGGTGGGATCGCCAGGTCGACCTGGCCGACTGGAAGAAACAGCGCGAAGATGCCGTGCCGGTAAAATCCTATCAGTACGAGTAAATTGCGTGAAAGAATTTATATTGGATTTGGCGAATCTTAATTGCCAGTAAGGAATTCTGCGGTAGTATGCATTTGCGGGGTTCGCTTATTGGTAAAGCCCAGTCGAAGTCGGTTTCATACCTAAGACTGATAACCAGGTTCGATTCCTGGACCACGCACCATTTCAGACCGCTGCAGACCGCCACCGACCTCATGAAATCAAAAGGTTCGAATTTTTGGCGGTCTGCAAGTGTCCCGCAACGTCGCTGTTTTCGCCAAAATCTCGCCGAATTGGCATACTCCCCCGGGTATTCATTGCCCCCCTGGAAGCAATCATCCGCCACTCGGCAGCCCGTCGCCCAGACCCGAGCGCAACCATCCGCGCCATCCGCTCCAGGAGCGCAAGACGAAGCGCGTCGGTAGGCAGGGGCCTCTGTTTTACCGAGATTCCCGTGCCGAATTGGGTGTGGTATTAAATTCGCCGAGGAAAATCACCGGCGGCGAAGGCGGCGCGGAATAAGCAAGCGCGCGCACCGGATCGATACCAGCCGCGCGCAGATTGGCCCAGTAGTCGTCCGACGTGAATTGGGCCGGGCGATACGCGATCTGCCCGTTGCGGTTCCAGTCCGACCATGGGTGCATGGGCTGGATGTGGGCGTCGATGCGCGAATTGAGCACCACCATTTTGCCCACCGATTCGAGCTGTTCTTTTGCGATCGCGCCGACTGGTTCGGCATACTGGCTCTGCGCGCCGACCGTGCAGCGGTAGCCGGGCAGCGCCAGGCTGGCATACGGGGTGCAGCGCGCACCGTGAAACCATTGGCGGGCCAGATAGAATTTGCCGGCCAGCGCATTGGCGCTGCCGTCATGGCTGAAATGGCAGCTGTCGAACACGAAACCGTAGCGCGTGTCGAGGTGGGTATTCGGCGCGGCCACGTAGGAGCCCGTGCGGTCGCCCAGCGACTTGATTTCGCTCTGGTAGAAATACGCGGTGGTGTCGCCAAAAATGAAATCGACATCGCCTTCGATATACGCCTTGTGAAAGAAGCTGCGCACCGTCGTGCCGGGGGTACGCGACTTCACAAACAGCGTGTCCTGGAAACCGAGGAAGCGAACGTTTTCGAACTGCACCTTGTCGGCGCCATCGACCAGCACGGCGAGCGCCTGGTGGCGCGGATTGATGTCGCCGGTGTCCTTGTTGAAGCCATTTTCAAACGTCATGTTGCGCGCCTGGAAGCCGCTGTTCTTGATCCAGACCACCGCCGAGCCCGGCGTGCCGACGCTGGCCGCGCCCTTGAGTGAATCGAACATCGCCGCAACGCCGGCGCCGCTGCCGCCAAACTGGGCGCCGAATTGCGCGCTGTAGCCGGCGCCGCTGATGGCCGCATGCAGCACGGCGGTGATCCGGGTGCGGCTGGCATCCGGGTCATCCGAATACAGCGTGATCGGGCTCGCCATCTCGGGAACGTACAACAGTTCACGGTAAAGGCCCGGCTTGACCAGGATCGCCACCCGGCGCCCCTTGGCATCGCGCACCGCGCGGTCGATCGCCGCCTGCACGGTGGCGAACACGGTGGCGCCATTCGCCGTCGCCGGATCGACCGTGTAATCGGGCCGGTAGGCGCCGCCGGTGGCGAGCGGATCGGCCAGCGGGTCCCACGGATCGACCGTTTCGTCACCAGCCGCGCCGACGTACTTGAGCACTTCGGCATACGCAAAGCCCTTGGCCTGGGCCGCCGTCAGTTGCGGCCGGCCGGCAGCGGTGGAAACCTGCGGGAAAGGCACGAAGCGCTGCGTGCAGTCGATGCCCTTGGCGCCGGGCAGATTGATCCGGCCGTCCTTGCCGAGTCGCGCGTGTTCGATCTTCACCTCGGGATTGCCGTCGACGACGACATCGGCGAGGCTGGCGATGATCGGGTGGCCGGCATCGTTCCCCTGCAGCAGCACCCGGCCGGGCGTGGTGACATGCACCCGCTCGAGCGCCACGTTTTCGTAGCGCGGCACCGCGCTGCCGGTGGCGCCGGCGGCGTAGACCGTATCCATGTAGATCGGCCATTTCACGCCGCGGATGCAGACATTGCGGTAGGTGACGTCGCTCACCAGCCCGCCGCGCGAAACGTCGCTCTTGATGCGCAGGCCGGACGTGGTGCCGTCCATGGTCAAGTCGTCGACCAGCACGCGCCGCACGCCGCCGATGGTCTCGCTGCCGATCGACATGCCGTGGCCGCTGTAGAAATGGTTATGCAGGATGGACACGTTTTCGGTGGCGCCGGCCTTGCCTGCCTTGATCGCCACGTTGTCGTCGCCGGTGCGAATGAAGCTGTGGGCGATGGTAACGTTGCGCGAGGCGCCAGGATCGATGCCGTCGGTATTGCGCGCGGTCGCCGGGGTATCGATCCGGATGCCCCAGGCGGTGAAGCCGTCGACCTGGCTCATCGCCACATGGAAGTTGGGCGAATTGCGCAAGGTGACCTGGTACAGGGTGAAGTCGCGCGACTTGGTGACTTCGATCAGCCGCGGGACGCTCTGGCGCTCGCCCTTGACCACACGGCGCGACAGCTGCCACCAGCTTTCGTTCTTGCCGGCGATCAGTTCGCCGCCCTGGCCATCGATCACACCGGCACCGACGATGCCGCTGCCGTTGGTATCGGTCGCCGTGATGAACGGCCGGCAGCCGTTGCCGGCGGCATCGATGGTGCCGCAGGTCTTGCCGCCGCGATCGTATGCGGTCGGATCGCGGCTGGCATACAGCGTCGTGTTGGCGGCGATCTCGAGGCTCACGCCGCTGCGAAGCTGCAGGGGCCCGGACACAAAAGCGCGCTTTTCATTGCTGGCCGCCAGCCGCACCGACTGGCCCGCCGGGCAGTGGTCGATCGCCGCCTGGATCTGGGCGCTGTCGTCCTTGCCGGAAGCGTCGGCGCTGGTCCTGCTGGCGATGAGGATGGCGCAGGCGGGCGCGATCACCGGTTCGGTGACGTTGCGGCTGTCTTGGGCGAAGGCCGTGCCGGACGGTGCAACGAGCAGAAACGGCAGGAACGGCAGGAACAGCAGGTTCAGTTTTGGCATGAGTGCTCGCGCGAGAGGTCGGACCTTGCCACCACGGCTGGGCGCAAGGAGGGCAAGAGCACCTCGCGTGCCCGGTGCCGGTGAGACGAAGGACGCAGCGTCGCTGCGGCCGGGGTCGGCCGGTGGGTCAAACCATACAATAGTTTGATGATCGAACTATATTGCCGGCAGCCGCGCCTGTCAACCAGATTCCGTTCAATCGGCCAGGGCGACCTTATCGCGCAAGGCGGCATGCAATACGGCGCCGGCGGCGCCCATGGCGCCCGCATTCAGGCCGAACTGGCACTCGCGCACGACGGTCGTGTGGGCGTCGAAGCGCCCTGCCAGCGCAGCCAGGCTGGCGCGGGCGGTGGCGATCAACGGTTCGCCCAGCTGGCACAGCGGGCCGCCCAGCACGATCACCGCCGGATCGATGCTGTTGCAGACGTTTTGCATCAGCATCCCGAGATAGCGGCCGGCGCGCTCGACGGCGCCAACCACCGCCGGATCGCGCGCGCGCAGGCGACTGGCCAGCTCGTCGATGGTCAAGATCGGGCGGTCGGGTCCATCGACGCCGAAACTGACGGCGCGTTGCGAGATGAACGCTTCGGCGCAGCCATGCCGGCCGCAGCTGCACAGCGGGCCGTCGAGCTGCAGGATGGTATGGCCGAATTCGCCGGCGGCGCCGTCATGGCCGCGGTACAACTGGTCGTCGAGCACGATGCCGCCCCCCAGGCCGATACCGATACTGAGGTAGACCAGCGGCTCGGTGTGCTGGCTGGCGCCGAACACGTACTCCGACAGCGCGCCCGCGTTCGCTTCGTTGAGGATCACCAGCGGCAGCGCGCGCACCTTGCGCCGGGCCAGCGCGGCCAGCAGCGGCTGGCGCAGATCGAGGTCGTCCCAGGCCAGGTTGGGCAGCGCGCAGATGCGTTGGCCGTGCACGTCGATGGTGCCGGGGATGCCGATCCCGATGCCGAGCGAACGGCGCCCGTCGCGCTGCAATTGCCGGTGCAAGCCGGCGATCATGGCCGCCAGCGCCTCCAGCGTGGCGTCGCGCTGGCGGTGTTCGAAGCGCTGCATGCGCGAATCGATCAACTGGCCCTGCAGATTGCAGGCGACCACGTTGAGGTAGTCGACGCCGATCTCGGCACCGAGCAGCGCCAGCCGCGTCGGGTCGAGCTGCAGCGGCGTGGGGCGGCGTCCAAGCGAACCGGAGGCGGTGATGTCGGCTTCGCGCAGCCAGCCGTCATCGATCAATTCCTGCACCAGCAGGCCGATGGTCGACTTGGTCAGGCCGCTGCGCTTGGCCAGGTCGGCACGCGACAGGCCGGTCTCGCTTTTCAGCAGGCGGATCAAGGCGACGCTGTTCATCCGCTTGAGCACGCTTTGGTCGCCGGTCGTCACCATGGTCGCCTTATATAGTTGATACGCAGCACAATATACGGCGACGACCGGCCGAAGTCAAAACGGCGTGACCGCCATCTCACCGCGGCACTGTCACCACGTCGTTCTCGGCCTGGGGCGGCTGGGCGAGCACCCACATGAAATACAGCGCCTTGGCCGCCTTGGCGCGGCTGACCAGCGCCGCCGGCTGCAGTGCCCGCCCGTTCACCATCCGGCCGCGCGCGATGCCCGCTTCGGCACGGACCAGGCCGAGTTCATAGGCGTCCTTGAGCTTGTCGGCGTAGGCCGGCGACGCCTCGCCAGCGTCCGTCAGTTGGGCCCATTGCACCAGCGGATAATACATCGCGCCTTGGGCACCGCTGTCCAGGTTGGGATCATAGCCCGGCATGCCCGGCAACACGGTCTTGCCGTTATACGCGGTCAGGTACTTCGGCTTCTCGGTAAATCTGGTGTGGTAGGCGTCTGCAACAATGGCGCCCATCACTTCACGCGTCAACGCGCCTTCGGCATAGGCGGCGAATGGCGCATCCGGCACCTGCATCAGCCTGCACAGCGCCACGACGAACTCACGTGTCTGCATGGTCGCCGCCGGGTTGAAACGACCCTGCGCATCCTTGCGCAGCACGCCCAGTTGCAGCAGTTTCTCGATCTGGTTCCGATAGTACGCGCCCTCGCCGCTGACGATGTCGGCGGCGATTTCCGGATGAATCGCGCGCCAGTCGCTGTTCGCAATCGCCGCCTGCACATCGCGCCTGAGCAAGGCCGCAATGCCGGCCGCAACCGGGTCGCCCTGTTTGCCCAGCCGCGCCAGTTCGGTCGCCACGATGCGCGCATGTTGCTTCGCCATCGATTCCTTGAAATGGGTACCGTCGATCTTGTTGGACGGATGGCCGTTGGCGTAGCTGCCATCATTGGTCTTGCCGGGCGTTTCGCCGGCCTCGATCGACATCACCATCGCGGTGGTGGCGGCGACGCCGTTCTGGTTGTAGTACGCGACACTGCGCTCATTGAGGTCGACCACGGTCACGCCGAGTTCGGCGCCGATGTGCTTCATCACGTCGGGAAAGCGGCGCGTCCTGAACGAGTTGACGTACTGCTGGCCGGGCGTGGCCGCGCCATCGACGCGCGACATCGGCGTGACCAGCACCGCCCGCATGCCGCGCGCGCGGATCGCCGGCAGGTAAACGTTGCGCATCATCGTCGCATACGTCGCTTCGCTGGCGCCGCGTCCGAAACGGCGCGCTTCGTCGCCGCTCTCGTCGTTGTGGCCAAACTGGATCAGCACGATGTCGCCGACATGGCCCGCCATCAGCAGGTCGTTGAGGCGGCCCTCGGCGTAGGCATTGCGAAACGACCGCCCGCCCATCGCGTAGTTGATGACCCTCACTTTTGTCGGATCGAACAACTGGTCGAAGACCTGGCCCCACCCGCTCATCGGCGCCTCGTCGAAGGTGTACGACTTCATGGTGGAGTCGCCCAGTGTGTAGAGCGCCGGTAGCGTGTTGGCGGGGCGCGCTTGCGGGGCGATCGGCGTGATGACGATTTCTTCCACGCCAACCGGCGTACCCGGCTTTTTCGGTTCGATCTCGATATCGATGAAGTCCTGGCCGTTGACGTACCGGTACGACCATTGCTGCTGCCGCGCCGCCATGGTGGTCAGGTTCGGCAGCAGGCCGGCGGCGTCCCAGAACACGCCGGGCACCAGGCGGCTCGCCTGCATGCCGCCGACGGCAACGGTGGTATCGGCAGCTTGCGAAGTGGTGCGCACGCTGATCGCATACGCGCCGGGCGCGGCCTTGACGCGGAACGCCATGCCGAAATTATTGTAGTTGACGCTCTCGAAATTTTTCTCCGCCTCGAACACCGGTTCACTGATGACGAAGCCGCTGCCTACGCTGCGGATCTGCGCCGTATGGACCGGGCGCGCCGGCCATGCCCCGGTCGCGCCGACGAAACCATAGCCGCGCGCCGCGTCGAACAGTGGAACGCCGCTGCGCTCGTCCCACTGGACGGCGATGGCGCCTGCGGCCGGCTGGCGCGAAAAATCGAAGCGCATTGCGGCGCCCGGCGCGGCCGCCCGCACGCTCGTGCCGAAGCAGAAAACCGTGGCGGCGAGGCCGGCGGCGGCGCTGCGCACCAGGGCGCGCAGCGGCAAGTTAGCAGGTGAAGTCATCGTCTCGTGTTCCATTCATTGTGGGTGCGCTTGATTCTAATGCGGGAAATGGCGGCCGGCACGGCGCTTGCCGCCGGGCCCGTCAAATAGCCGAAAAACTACACATTCGGCCCGCCGATGAAAAAAATATGGTTAGTCCAGTTGGAAAATTGGTCAGACCAAGATAGTATGGACGAATTAGTTCGATCGGAAAACAAATTGCGACGAATTAATGCGAATAACTACTCAGGAGACAAGATGAAGCACACCCATCCGCCGCGCGCACCGCGCCTGGCCATGACCGCGGTCGCACTCGCTGTTTGCGCGCTGGTCGACCATGCCCAGGCCCAGGCCCAGTCCCAGGCCGACGCGCCGCTGCAGCGCGTTACCGTCACCGGCTCGTCGATCAAGCAGCTGGCCAGCGAAAACGCGCTGCCGGTCACGGTCATCAAGGCCGACGAGCTGGCAGCGCGCGGCCTGACCACGATGTCTGAAATCGCCACCTCGCTGACGGTCGGCTTCACCAACGAGCCGGTCGGCGGTGGCGGCACCGGCACGCAGATCAACATGCGCGGCCTGAACGCCGGCCGCACCCTGGTACTGCTCAACGGCCGCCGGCTGGCCAACGAAGCGACCGGCGATTCGTCGATCAACGTCGACGTGATCCCGATCGGGGCGATCGACCGCGTCGAAATACTGCGCGACGGCGCCTCGTCGATCTACGGCACCGACGCGATCGCCGGTGTCGTCAACTTCATTACCAAACGACAAGTGAAGGAAAATACCGTCACCGTCAACACGGTCATGCCGGAGCGCCAGGGCGGCGGCCAGCAGGCGCGCATCGGTCTGGTGCTAGGCAAAGGCGACCTCGACAAAGACGGCTGGGCCATCTGGAGCGCAATCGACGTTGCCCGCCGCAAGACCTTGCTGCAGCGCGACCGGCCCAACATCACCAACCCGGACTATCTGCTCGCGCTGGGCGGATCTGTGTTTAGCAGCAACACCTCGGGCTCGTCGGCATCGCCCGCCAACTACACCGTGTACAGCAACGGCAAGGCCACCGCGGTCACCGGCAATCCGTACTTCGCCGCCGGCTGCCAGGCGCCGTATGCCGGCCAGTACACCATCCCGTCGACCCGCACCTCGACCACAGGCAGCAAGACCTGCGTGGCCGACGGCAACCTGTATCCGCAGTTGTTGCCGGCCAACCAGCAAAACACGATTTTCACCAAGGCCACCCTCAATCACGGCGACAACAAGGTGCTGTCGGTCGAACTGGGCCTGAGCGATTCGACCATCCAGGCCGAGAACGCGCCGCAGCCGATCGGCGGCCAGGTCGGCTTTGACAAGCGCGCCAACGTCAAGGTGCCGCTGTTCATCACCAAGGCGAGCAAATGGTATCCGGGCAACAGCGGCGGCGTGCCCGCCGTGACCGGCCTGAAGGGCGAGGACCTGGCGATCACCTGGCAGCTCGACGAACTGGGCGCGGCCACCACCGACGATCGCCAGAAAACCAGCCGCCTGCTGCTCACCGAGGAAGGCTCCGTGCTGGGCTGGGACTACAAGCTGGGCGCGGTGTACGCCACCAGCAAGCGCGAGACCAGCTACCTGAGCGGTTTTGTGCTGGTCCCCGGCGCCTACAAGGGGATCCAGAGCGGCGTGCTCAATCCGTTCGGCGCGCAAGACGAGGCCGGCAGGGCCTACCTCGACAGCATCAGCGTCAGCGGCCAGGCCAACCGCATCTCGAAGGTGCGCTATTTCGGCCCGGACGTGTCGGCCACGCGCGAGCTGATGAGCCTGGCCGGCGGCCCGCTGCAGCTGGCCGTCGGCGCCGAAGCGCACCGCGAGACGTGGGACGACGTCGGGCCGGAGATCGGCAACGACGTCGTCTACAAGACCTCGGCGACACCGGGTTCGAAAAACTATGGCGAGCGCACGGTCAAGGCGATCTACGCCGAATTCGATGCGCCGCTCAGCAAGAAATTCACCGGCAACTTCTCGATCCGGGGCGACCATTTCAGCGATTTCGGCCGTACCGTCAATCCCAAGCTGAGCTTCCGCTTCGAGCCGCAGAAGAACATGATGTTCCGCACCGCCTACAGCACCGGCTTTCGCGCGCCGTCGATACCCGAGATGTACGGCACGCCGCCAACCAAGGGACCGTCGGTGTCGAAGTGGGACGATCCGCTGCTGTGCCCGAGCGCCACGCCGAACGTCAGCGGCACCGGCAACCTCACCACCGATCCGAAATACGCCGCCCTGGCGCTGGACCGGGCGACCGTGTGCGGCACCCAGCTCACCATCCTGTCCGGCGCCAACCCGAAGCTGCGGCCGGAAACGTCGCGCACCTTCATCTTCGGCGGCGGCCTCGTCCCGCTGCCGAACCTGTTCGTGTCGCTCGACTTCTGGCGCATCCGGATGAAGGACACGATCAACCAGATCTCCGAAGAGACCATCTTCGACAATATCGCCAAGTACAACAGCCTGTTCGTGCGCAATCCGGACGGCAGCCTCGACTACCTCATCAAGACACGCCTGAACATGGGTGGCCTGAAGACACGCGGCCTCGACCTGCACGCCGACTATGCGTACAAGACGGCGTCATGGGGCAAGTTTTCGGCCGCGATCGACGGCACCTACCTGATGCAGTACCAGACCCAGGACGAAGCCGGCGGCAAGTGGTTCGACGCGGTCGGCCAGCCCGGCGCGCTCGGCTCGAGTTCGACCTCGGCCAACACGTTCGTCTACCGCTGGCGCCATAGTGCGCGGGTCGGCTGGAGTAACGGCGACTTTGCGACCCAGCTCACGCAGGCGTATGTACCGCACTATGTCGACATCAACGGTCTGGCGAGCCAGCAGCCGGGTCAGCCGTATAACCATATCATCGACTCGCAAAAGATGTTCAACCTGACGGCCGGTTATACAGGCTTCAAGAACCTCAAGCTGAGCGGCGGCATCAGCAACCTGTTCAATGTCGACCCGCCGCTGTCGAACCAGCGCATCGGTTCGCGCGTCGCTTTTGCGCAAAACGTCTCCAAACCGATCGGCCGCACCTTCAGCTTCATGGGCAAATACAGTTTCTAACGGTTTCAGCGAAGTTGTCTCCGCTGTTTTTGGCGGCGCCCTCGCGGCGCCGCATTTTTATCTGCGCCATCGGGATCTCATGCCACTCATTGCTCAATGCCTGCGCTATGTCGCCTGTGCCGGTTTCCTCCTGGCGGCCTGCGCTGTCCACGCCGAAGGCAAGCGCATCATTGTCGCCGCCGACGGCAGCGGCGACTTCAGCACCGTCCAGGCAGCCTTCGCCGCGGTGCCGGCTTACAGCGCCGAGCGCACCATCATCCTGATCAAGCCGGGCATCTACGACGGCCAGAAGATACTCGCCAAGGGCAAGAACAAGGTCAGCTTGCAAGGCGAGGCCGCCAGCACCACCATCCTCACCTGGAACATCAATACCAACGAGGAGCAGCCTGCCGGCACCGACCCGGCGTACAAAGGCACCGGCGTGGTCATCCTGGCGGACGATTTCAGGGCCGACCAGATCACGTTCCAGAACACCTCGGGCGACCACGGTCAGGCGCTTGCGCTGCGCATCGACGGCGACCGCGCCGTCGTCACCAACAGCCGCCTGCTCGGCTGGCAGGATACGCTCATGCTCAACAACGGCCGCAATTACTTCCGCGACAGCCATATCGAAGGCCGGGTCGATTTCATCTACGGCAGCGCAACGGCGGTGTTCGACCACTGCGAAATCAAAAGCAAGAACGGCGGCTACGTGACCGCGGCCAGCACGCCGCCGGAACGCGCCCACGGCTTCGTGTTCATGAACAGCAAGCTGACCGGCGATCCGGCGCCCTGGATCGATCCGACCGGCAAAATCGTCACCAAGCCGGTGACCCGCGTCCCGATGGCCCAGCTCGGCCGCCCGTGGCGCGCGGCCGGCAGCGTCACCTTCATCGACTGCGAGATGGGCGATCACATCAAGCCGGATGGCTGGAATAACTGGGGCAAGCCGGAGAACGAGCAGACTGCCCGCTACGCCGAATACAACAGCAGCGGTCCGGGCGCCAATCCGGCGCGCCGCGTGGCCTGGTCGAAACAGCTCGGCGAGCCGGAGGCACGCGCATTGACGGTCAAGGCGATTTTGGGCGGAACGGATCAATGGGCACCAAAATGACGCCCGCCCGCTGCCTGGCGCTCTGTCATGTGACGATCGCGCTGCTGCTTTCCCAGGCCCCGGCGGACGCCGCCGCACCCGGTCCCGGCATGTCCTTCGATGCTGCGTCGCCGATCTACGAGGCGGATCTGAGCGCGGCCAACATTGCGGACAACATCAGCGTCGAACTATGGCTGCAGCCGAGCGCGGCTTGTCCGGAAGGCGCGGTCATTGTCGACCGACTCGCACCCGGCACCCATCAGGGAATCCGCCTCGAGACAGGCGCCGGCGGCACCTTGCGCCTGCAAAGCAGCACGCGCTCGCCGATCCAGACCGGCACCGCGCTTGCCACCGACCGGCCTAGCCATGTCGTGGCCACGTTCAACGCGCGCGACAAGGTCATCGCGATCTATGTGAACGGCGCACTGGCCGCCAGCGTGGCCGACGATCCGAAGCTGAGAATCGCCTCGACCGGTGCGCAGGCGCCGTTGCGGATTGGCGCCGATTCGACCGGCGCGCACCGCTTCATCGGCGCCATCAGCTACGTGGCGGTGCATGACCATGCGTTGAAACAGGACGAGGTAGCGAAACTGCCTGGCGGCGCCGCCAGGGCATCCGGACTGGTCCAGGCGTGGCGCCTCACAGCGCATGGCGGGCCACCCATCGCCTCGCTGACCGGTGGCGCTGCGCTGGCCGTGCCCTCGGCCATCCGCGCCGACCCCGCCGCTCCTGCCAATGCGCTCACGCTGTGGTATCCGCGGCCAGCGCGCGAATGGCTCGAATCGCTTCCGATCGGCAATGGACGGCTCGGCGCGACGGTATTTGGCGGTGTCGATCGCGAACGCATCCAGCTCAATGAAAACACGATCTGGTCGGGCAGTCCGTATGATCCGGCCAACCCCGATGCAGCGGGCGCCATGCGGGAAATCCAGCAACTGCTGTTCGCCGGAAAGCAGAAGGAAGCAGAAGCACTGACGCTGAAGTCGGCCATGGGCAAGCCGCTGAAGATGGCCAATTTCCAGACGCTGGGCAGCCTGGTGCTCGACTTCCCCAACGATGGCACGCCGATCACCGACTATCGCCGTTCGCTCGACATCGATACGGCCATCGCCACGACGCGCTTCAAACGCGGCGGCGTCACCTACACCCGCGAAGTGTTCGCCACCGCGACGGACCAGGTCGTGGTGGTCAGGCTGAGCGCCGACCAGCCGGGCAGCATCAGCTTTCGCACCAGCATCATGACGCCGTTCAAGGACGCCAGGATCAAGGTGGCAAACCGGCTGCTGACCATGGCGGGCAGCGGCAGTGCGTTCAATGACAAGCCAGGCGCGGTGAAATTCGCCTCCTTGGTGCGGGTGCAAAACGAGGGGGGCGCCGTGGCCGAGGACGGCGACGCGCTGGAGGTGTCGAAGGCGGATGCCGTGACCCTGCTCGTTTCCGCCGGCACCAACTTCGTCAACTACCAGGACCTCAGCGGCGATGCCGATGCGCGCGCCCTGCGCGACCTCGATCGCGCCAGCAAGCAAGCCTATCCCCAGTTGCGCAGCCGACATCTGGCGGACTACCAGTCGCTGTTCCGGCGGGTCTCCCTCGATGTGGAAAGCGGGCCCGGCGCCCAGTTGCCGACCGACCAGCGCATCCGTCAGTCCGATGGCGCCGATCCGTCCCTAGCAGCGCTGTATTTCCAGTTCGGCCGCTACCTGCTGATCTCTTCCTCGCGTCCCGGCTCGCAGCCGGCCAACCTGCAGGGCCTGTGGAACGATGCGCTCACGGCGGCGTGGGGTGGAAAATACACGATCAACATCAACACCCAGGAAAATTACTGGCCGGCGGAATCGACCAACCTGGCCGAATGCGCCGAACCCTTGTTCCAGCTGATCCGCGACATCGCCGTGACCGGCCAACGGACCGCTTCGGTGATGTACAAGGCAAAGGGCTGGGTGACCCACCACAACACCGACATCTGGCGTGCCAGCGCGCCGATCGATGCCGCCGTCGGCATGTGGCCGGTCGGCGGCGCATGGCTGACCACGCACATGTGGGAGCACTATCAATTCTCGGGCGATCGCACATTTCTCGAGGGCGCCTACCCGATCATGAAGGGTGCGGCGCAATATTTCATGGATGTGTTGGTGGAAGAGCCGACCCACAGATGGCTGGTCACTTCGCCCTCGATATCGCCCGAGCACGGCGGCCTGGTGGCCGGGTCGACGATGGACATCTCGATCCTGCACGACCTGTTCACGCAAACGGCGAAGGCCGGCGCGATCCTGGGACGGGACGCCGAGTTCGGCCGGCGCGTGCTGGCGACGCGCGAGCGCCTGGCGCCGTTCCAGGTAGGCAAGTTCGGCCAGTTGCAGGAATGGCTGCAAGACATCGACGGCGAAAACGACCGGCACAAACACAATTCGCACCTGTACGGGCTGTTCCCTGGCGCGCTATTCACCCCGGAGACCGACCCGAAGATTTACGCGGCCGCGAAACAATCGTTGCTCAAACGGGGCATGGGCGGGACCGGCTGGTCGCTTGCCTGGAAAGAAAACCTGTGGGCGCGGGTCGGCGACGGCGACAAGGCCTACGCCCTGCTCAGCACGCAAATGGCTTCGCCCAAGAATAGCGACGGCGGCACCTACCCCAACATGTTCGATGCCCACCCGGGGGCGTTTCAGATCGACGGCAACTTCGCCGCCACCTCGGCGGTCGCGGAAATGCTGGTGCAATCGCATCGCGGCTTCATCCACCTGCTGCCTGCCCTGCCCGCGGCGTGGCCGAGCGGCAGCGTCAAGGGATTGCGCGCCCGCGGCGGCTACGAAGTGGATATCGCGTGGAAGGATGGCAAGCTGACCGCGGCGACGCTGCGTTCGTTGCTCGGCACGCCAGGCACCCTGCGCTACGCCAACGCGACGCGTGCGGTGACGCTAGGCAAGGGGCAATCGCTGCAGTGGAATGGGCTGTAGTCGCCAGCACTTAAGAAAATCACCAACCCGCTCACAACAATGACAAACCGGCCTGATTTGAGTATGTGCGACCCGATAATATTGCTATCGTCATTCTCCAGCCGGGACCGGTGACGCGGTGTGAAAAATTAGCAGAGACCGGTTACCTTGAACCTACCATTCCCTGGGCGCGCTTGCGGGCGCAACCATCCAACTTCAGAACAAAGACGCAATGAAAACGATGAAAACGATGAAAACGATGAACTGGAAATCCCGCGTCGCCGGCGCGCTCGCGCTGCAATGTGCGCTGTGCGGGTGCCAGGCGGCGCCGCCGGCCGCACCGGCCGCACCGGCCGCACCGGCCGCACCGGCCGCGCCCTGGGTGGCCGACCTCGGTGACGGCCGCTACCAGAATCCGGTGTTGAACGCCGACTATTCCGACCCGGACGCGATCCGCGTCGGCGAGACGTATTACATGACGTCGTCGAGCTTCAACAGCGCGCCCGGCCTGCCCTTGCTCACCTCGCGCGACATGGTCAATTGGGAACTGGTCGGCCATGCACTGCCGAAGCTGGTGCCTGCCGAACGCTACGCGACGGCGCGCTTCGGCGAAGGCGTCTGGGCGCCATGCCTGCGCTATCACGACGGCAAATTCTGGATTTTCTATCCGGATCCGGACCTCGGCATTTTCGTCATCACGGCCGAGCATTTCACCGGCCCGTGGAGCGCGCCGCAACTGCTCCTCGGCGGCAAGGGCATCATCGACCCGGCCCCGCTGTGGGACGACGACGGCAAGGCCTATCTGCTGCACGGCTGGGCCAAGAGCCGCGCCGGCATCAACAACCTGCTGACCCTGCGCAGCATGGCGCCGGACGCCAGCCACCTGCTCGACGACAAGGGCCAGCCCCTGATCGACGGCAACAAGCTGCCCGGCTACCGGACCCTCGAAGGACCGAAGTTCTACAAGGCGAACGGCTACTATTATGTGTTCGCGCCGGCGGGCGGCGTGGAAGAAGGCTGGCAGGCGGTATTTCGCGCGCGCAGCATCAACGGACCGTACGAAGTGCGCACCGTGATGGACCAGGGGAACACCCGGGTCAACGGCCCGCACCAGGGCGCCTGGGTGCGCGCGCAGGACGGCAAGGACTGGTTCCTGCATTTCCAGGATCGCGCAGCGTATGGGAGGGTGGTGCATTTGCAGCCGATGCGCTGGGTCGACGGCTGGCCCATCATCGGCGAGGACGGCCCGCGTCCAGGCACCGGCCAGCCGGTGCTCACGCATGCCAAGCCGGTCGCCGGTGCGCCGGTCAAGACGCCGCCGACCTCCGACGAATTCAGCGGCCCGGCACTCGGCTTGCAATGGCAGTGGAACGCCAACCCCGACCCGCGCTGGTATTCGCTGTCCGAGCGGGCCGGCGTGCTGCGCCTGCACACCCAGGCGGCGCCGGAGGCGGCCGGCTATGTGCGCGGCGCGCCGTCGATCATCGCGCAAAAGCTGCCGGCGTCGGTGTTCGTCGTCAACACGCAGGTGACGCTGAACAATGCGCAAGACGGCGACCGCGCCGGCCTGATCCTCAACGCGATGCAATACGCCTGGCTGGGCCTGCGCAAGACGGCCGGCGTGACCTCACTGGTGTTTACCACCTGCACCCCGGCCGTGGTGCGCTGCAAGGAAGCCTCCAGCGTGGTGCTGGCGGCCGCGCCCTCCATGCTGTATCTGCGCATGAGCATGGCCGAGGGCGCCGTCGCCAGCTTTTCGTACAGCACCGACAACCTGACCTTCACGCCGGCCGGCCTGCCGCTGGCCGTGAGCAAGGGCCGCTGGGTCGGCGCCCAGGTCGGCCTGTTCAGTGTCGGCGACAAGGCTGGCGCGCCGGCCTCCAGCCTGGATGTCGATTATTTCCGCATCACCGCCCCCTGACCCCGGAACGCCATGACCGCCATGATCAATCAACATCGCCGCACCTTGCTGCGCGGCGCCTCCGCCGCCAGCGTCTGGCTGGCAGCTGGCGCGGGCGCGGGCCCGCTGGCCGTCGCCGCAACGCCGGCCGATCCGTGGGCGCGCGCCCAGCAGATCATCGACCGCTTCGCCACACCGCGCGCCTTTCGCGACGAAGACTTTGCCATCGGCGCGTTCGGCGCCCTGCCCTGCCAGCTCATTGCGGCCGGCGCGGCGCGCATGACGCCGGCGCCGCAATCGCCGGACTGCTACGGCGCCATCGCCGCCGCCATCGCCGCCTGCAACCAGGCCGGCGGCGGACGTGTCCTGATCCCGGCGGGCACCTGGTACTGCGCCGGACCGATGGTACTGCGCTCGAACGTCCACGTGCACCTGGCCGCCGGCGCCCAGATTTACTTCAGCGCCAA
Organism: Pseudomonadota bacterium; assembly: GCA_030272785.1. Taxonomy (GTDB): domain Bacteria; phylum Pseudomonadota; class Gammaproteobacteria; order Burkholderiales; family Burkholderiaceae_D; genus JAFCUW01. Next base: position 32,794 of record JARXKM010000004.1, on the reverse strand, counting down.
CCCGGCGCACTACGCCAAGTACGGCGACATCGATTGCGGCGAGCGCGGCAAGCTGGTGCTGTCGCGCTGGCAGGGCAACGATGTGCTGAACTACTCGCCGATGGTGTACGCCTGCAACCAGTCGAACATCGCGCTCACCGGCGCCGACTGGACCAGCGTCCTGAATGGCCAGGGCAGCGTGCCGTTTGAACAGGGCGGCGGCTGCTGGCACGACTGGGCCGGCAAGAACAAGCAGGCGCTGCAGACGGCCGGCAAGGCCAACCCGCTCAACCCGGCCTCGCTGGCGACGGTCGCGCCGCAGTTGTCGGCCAGCCAGCGCGCGCTGATCGAAGGCGTAGAGCCCGACTGGCGCAGCGATGCGCGCTTTCTGCCGGCGCTGTCGGAAGCCGGCGTGCCGGTGGCACGGCGCCAGTTTGGCATCGGCCACTACCTGCGCCCGTGCATGATCGAGTTCATCGGCTGTACCGATGTGCTGATGCAGGGTTACCAGGTGGTCGACACGCCGTTCTGGCAACACCATCCGGTCAACTGCCGCAACGTCCACATCCGCAACGTGAAAATGGACAGCATGGGCCCGAACAGCGACGGCTTCGATCCCGAGTCGTGCGATACCGTGCTGGTCGACGGCTGCGAATTCAATACCGGCGACGACTGCATTGCCATCAAGTCGGGCAAGAACCGCGACACGCGCGAGGGACCGACACGCAACGTGGTGATCCAGAACTGCATCATGAACAGCGGGCATGGCGGCATCACGCTCGGCAGCGAAATGGCCGCCGGCATCGAGCACGTGTACGCGCAGCACGTCGAGTTCCGCAACGTCCACTGGGCCACCAATGCGCTCGGCACGGCGATCCGCATGAAGACCAACATGAACCGCGGCGGCTTCCTGCGCCATTTCTATGTGCGCGACGTCGCCGTGCCGAACGGCGTGACGACGAGCGCGGGCTTCTACACGCCGCTGCCTGGCTCGGCCGTCGCGCCGAAGAGCGCGTCGACCGGCGGCGGCGCCGTGATCACCATCGACTGCGACTACGCGGTGGCGCAGGACGCCGTGCGCACCCGCCCGCCGTCGGTGTCGGACGTGCATATTTCGAACCTGCGGGTGGGCAACGTCAAGACCGCGGACGGCGAATTTTCGTGTTACCAGGCGATGGTCCTGCTCGGCCCGGTGGCCACCAGCTTTAATGGCCCTGCCGGCACGCCGGTCCTGCCGCTGATCGACATCTCGATCACCGATTGCGACTTCGGCACGCCGCGCAACGGCGCATCGCACTGGTTCATCCACAACGTGCAGCGCCTGGCGCTGAAGAACGTGCGCATCGGCGGCAAGACCGTGTCGGCCACCCTCTCCGCCTGACGAAAGAGCCACCATGCGCATCACACCAGAGAACCTCGAAGGCGGCACCAGCAGGCGCCGCTTCATCCAGACCGCCAGCGGCGCCAGCCTTGCCTTGGCCGGCGGCTTGCCGGCCGATCTCCTCGCGGCCACGCCGGATCCGTGGCGCCAGGCGCAGGCCATCATCGACCGATTTGCGCGGCCGCTGGCGTTTCGCAAAGAGGATTTCGTCATCACCGCGTTTGGCGCCAGGCCGTGCGAAGTCAGCATGGTGGAAGCCTGGGTCTCATTTACCGACAAGGCGCGCATTGGCACCCCGGCGCCTGGCGCGGCGGACTGCTACCTGGCGATTGCCGCCGCCATCGCCGCCTGCCACCAGGCGGGCGGCGGGCGCGTGCTGATCCCGGCCGGCAACTGGCTGTGCGCCGGACCGATCGTGCTGCGCTCCAACGTCAACGTGCACCTGGCCGCCGGCGCGCACGTCTACTTCGGCAACAATCCGCTCGACTATGCCAGGTACGGCGAATACGACTGCGGCAAGAACGGCAAGCTGTCGCTGACCCGCTGGGAAGGCAACGACTGCCTGAACTATTCCTCGATGGTCTACGCTTACGGCCAGGACAACATAGCGCTGACGGGCGAGGACTGGACCGCGGTCCTCGACGGCCAGGCCGGCGTGCCGTTCGAAGGCAGCCCGGATTGCTGGTGGTCGTGGAAGGGCCGGGTCCGCAAGGGCGTCGACCACGTGCCGCACAGCGCGGGCCAGAGCGAACTGGCGCGCAATCAGCTCAACCCGGTCTCGCTGACGGCAATCGCGCCGCACCTGTCGCCGGCCGAAGCGCGCCGCATCGCCGGCGAGGACGGCTGGCTGCAAGCCGACTCGCACTACCTGCGTTCGCTGTCCGAAGCGCGCGTGCCGGCGGCGCAGCGCATTTTCGGCATCGGCCACTACCTGCGCCCGCACATGGTCCAGTTCATCAGCTGCACCAACGTGCTGCTGGCCGGCTACCAGAGCACCAACACGGCATTCTGGCAGCACAACCCGGTCAACTGCCGCAACCTGCACGTCAAGGGCATCTACGCCAACAGCATGGGCCCGAACAGCGACGGCTTCGATCCGGAATCGTGCAGCCAGGTGCTGATCGAGGGCTGCCAGTTCAACACCGGCGACGACTGCATCGCGATCGACTCCGGCAAGGGCAGCGACATTCAATATGGCCCGGCCGAGAACATCGTGATCCAGCACTGCCGCATGCAGAGCGGTCACGGCGCGCTCACCCTGGGCAGCATCATGTCGGGCGGGATCCAGAATGTGTACGCCCAACACCTGGTGTTCGAAAACGTCAACTGGAAAACCGATCCGCTCAACATCGCCATCCGCCTCAAGACCAGCATGAACCGCGGCGGCTTCCTGCGCCACTTTTACGTACGCGACATCAGCATCCCGAACGGCATCCGCACCACGCCGGCGTTCTACGCGCCGCCGCCCGGCTCACGCATCCCGGCCAAAACGGTCGCCGCCGGCGCTGGCGCCATCATCACCTTCGACTGCGATTACGACGCGGTCAACGACAACATCCGCACTCGTCCGCCCATGGTCAGCGATGTGCACATCGCGCGCGTCACGGTGGGCGACGCGCAAACGAAGGACGGACGCTTCTCGTGCTACCAGCCGATCGTGATCCTCGGGCCGGTTGCGGCCAATTACAATGGTGAAGGCGCGCCGCGGATTGAACCGGTGAGCAACGTGACGATCAGCGAGTGCGACTTCGGCACGCCGGTGAACGCCGCGCAGCCGGTCTACCTCTACAACGTCAAGGGGCTGGTGCTCAAGAACGTCAAAATCGCCGGGAAACTGTTCAACCAGACGCTCTCGAGCTGAAAGCCGTGAAAAACCGGGTCTGTCCCGGTTTTCTGAAAAACCGGGTCAGACCCGGTTTTCGGGTGGTCTCAATGGTTGGAAAAACCGGGTCTGTCCCGGTTTTCTGAAAAACCGGGTCAGACCCGGTTTTCGG
>JARXKM010000004.1:29251-29340 GCA_030272785.1 Pseudomonadota bacterium | reverse complement strand
GTGGTCTCAATGGTTGTGGCGCGGCAGCTGCCCTGCGATGCCGCGGTAAGGCACGGCCAGTTCCATGCAGGCGCCCGTTTCGAGCTGGC
>JARXKM010000004.1:0-29151 GCA_030272785.1 Pseudomonadota bacterium | reverse complement strand
GCGATGCCGCGGTAAGGCACGGCCAGTTCCATGCAGGCGCCCGTTTCGAGCTGGCCCACCGTGGCGCGATACAGCTCTTGCCACGGCGTCTGGCTGGCCGGCACCGGCGGCAGCGGCAGCGTCTTGCGGGCGGCCAGTTCGGCGTCGCTGACCAGCATGTCGCAGCTTCCCAGGTTCAGGTCGACGCGAATCGTGTCGCCGGTGCGCAGGTAGGCCAGGCCGCCGCCGACCGCGCTTTCGGGCGAGGCGTTGAGGATCGACGGGCTGTCCGAGGTGCCCGACTGGCGGCCGTCGCCAAGCGTCGGCAGCGCCAGGATGCCGCGCCGGATCAGCGCGTCCGGCGGCTGCATGTTGACCACTTCGGCCGAGCCGGGCCAGCCGACCGGGCCGGCGCCGCGGATGACCAGCATGCAGTGCTCGTCGATTCCCAGCGCCGGATCATTGATGCGGGCATGGTAGTCGCCCGAGCCTTCGAACACGATGGCGCGGCATTCGAAGACGTTTTCGGCGCCTGGCGCGCTCAGGTAGCGTTCGCGGAACTGGGGCGAGATCACGCTGGTCTTCATGATGGCGAAGTCGAACAGGTTGCCCTTGAGGACGAAGAAGCCGGCATGCTCTTTCAGCGGCGCCGCATACGGATAGATCACCTCGCGGTCGCTCGTCTCGCGCCCGGCCAGGTTGGCCGTCATGCTGGCGCCGGTGACGCTGCGCCGTTCGGTGCGCAGCTTGCCCGCCTGCTGCAATTCCCACATGATGGCCGGCACCCCGCCGGCGCGGTGAAAGCGCTCGCCGAGGTATTTGCCGGCCGGCTGCATGTTCAGCAGCAGCGGCACCGCATGGCCGTATTCCATCCAGTCGGACGAGTGCAGCGCGACGCCGGCGTGGCGCGCCATCGCCATGATATGCGGCTGGGCGTTGGTCGAGCCGCCGATGGCGGCATTGACCACGATGGCGTCGAGGAAGGCGTCGCGCGTCAGGATCGCCGAGGGGCGCAGGTCTTCGCGCGCCATCTCGACGATGCGCCGTCCCGTCTGGTAGGCCATCTGGCCGCGTTCGCGGTAGGGCGCGGGAATCGCCGCGCAGCCGGTGAGCGACATGCCGAGCGCCTCGGCCAGCGCGTTCATGGTCGACGCCGTGCCCATCGTGTTGCAGTGTCCTGCCGACGGCGCCGAGGCGGCGGCGATCTGCAGGAACTTGTCTTCGTCGATGTCGCCGGCGGCCAGCTGGCGCCGGCCTTTCCAGATGGCCGCGCCGGAGCCGGCCAGTTCGCCCTCGAACCAGCCGTCGAGCATCGGCCCGCCCGACAGCACGATGGCCGGGATATCGACGGTGGAGGCGGCCATGATCTGCGCCGGCGTGGTCTTGTCGCAACCGGTGGTGAGCACCACCGCGTCGATCGGATAGCCGTGCAGGATCTCGACCAGTCCCAGGTAGGCCAGGTTGCGGTCGATCGCCGCGGTGGGCCGGCGGCAGTTCTCGAAAATCGGGTGCAGCGGAAATTCCATCGGGATGCCGCCGGCGTCGCGGATGCCGTCGCGCACGCGCTTGGCCAGCTCGAGGTGGATGCGGTTGCAGGGACTGAGGTCGCTGCCGCTCTGGGCGATGCCGATGATCGGCCGGCCCGAGCGCAGTTCGTCGGCGGTGATGCCGTAATTCATGAAGCGCTCCAGGTACAGCGCCGTCATGTCGATATGGTCGGGATTGTCGAACCAGTCCTGCGACCGGAAGCGGCGAACCGCTGTTGGATTGCTGCTCACGCCGAGGCTCCTGCTGAAAGTGGGTGTGGCGCCAGTCCGGGCGCCGCGGTACGGAATGAAAACAGGGCGCCGGCGAGCGGCTCGCGCGCGCGCTGCGCCGCCGTCAGGCCCTTCCAGGCGGTGGTGGCGTAGACGGTGCGCAGGTCGGCGCCGCCGAACGCCAGCTTGGTGACGTTCGAACAGGGGAAGGCGACGCTGCCGAGATAGTCGCCGCACGCCGCATAGCGCTCGATGCGCCCGCCGCCGAACAGCGCGATCCAGACGCAGCCTTCGGCGTCGACCGCCATGCCGTCGGGGTGGCCACTGCCGGCGATGCGGGCAAACGGGCGCTTGCCGCCGAGGCTGCCGTCGGCCAGCACGTCGAACCGGAACACCGTTTTTTCCAGCGTGTCGGTGTGATACAGGGTGCGCCCGTCCGGGCTCATGGCCGGGCCGTTGGTGATCACATAATCACGGTCGGCAATGCTCAGCTGGCCGTCGCGCGACAGGCGATACAGCGCTCCGCTGGGCCTGCGCTCGGCGTCGTCCATCGAGCCGAACCACAGGCAGCCTTCGGCATCGACGAAGCCATCATTGAAGCGGTTCGACGGCAGCTCCTGTTCGACGTGGCGCAGCAGCGTGAAGTCGCCACTGGCCTGGCAGAACCGGTACAGGCCGTCCTGCAGCCCGCAGGCGAAGCCGCCGGCTGCCAGCGGCACGATAAAGCCCACTTGTTGCGGCGCCGGCCAGCTGCGCCGCTCGCCCTGTTCACCGTAGCGGTGCACTTGGCGGCCCTTGATGTCGACGAAGTACACCGAACGCGTAGCGGCATCCCAGAGCGGACCTTCGCCGAGTTCGGCGCCGACGGCCCACACGCAAACCGGCTCAGCGGCGCTCATGCGCCGTACCAGCCGGCATCGACGTAGTAATCGCGGCCGGTACAGCGGGCCGCATTGTCGGACGCCAGGAACAGCGCCATCGACGCGACGTCCTCGACCAGCACCCGCTCGTTGAGGCATTGCGCAGCCAGTATCTTGGCCTCCCCCTCGGGCGAATGCCATTGTTCCTGGCGTGGCGTCATGACCGAGCCGGGAATCACGCAATTGACGCGGATCCGCTCCGGACCCAGGTCGCGCGCCAGGCCGCGCGTCATGCCTTCGATGGCGGCCTTGGCCGTCAGGTACAGGCTCAGCTGCGGCAAGGCGAGATGCCAGGAGATCGAGCCGAAATTGAGGATGACGCCACCGCCGGCCGCCGCCATGCCGGGCGCCACCGCCTGCGCACAAAAAAACTGGTGGCGCAGGTTGACCGCCATCCGCTCGTCCCAATACTGCGGCGTCACTTGCCCGACCTGATGGCGGTCGTCGCTGGCCGCATTGTTGATCAGCACATCGATGCCGCCGGCGATCGCCGTGACCGCGGCCGTGGCGGCACTGAGCGCATCGAGGTCGGTCAAGTCGCACAGGAAAAACCGCGGCGCGTGCGCGGCGCCGGCCAGCGCCTGCTCGAGCTGGCGCGACGGCGCTTCGGCGATGTCGAGAAAAAATACCCGGGCGCCCTGGCGGGCAAACGCGTCGACCAGCCCGGCGCCGATGCCGCTGCCGCCGCCGGTGATCAGTACCCGCTTGCCGGCCAGGCTCGGGTAGTGGGCGTATGCCACCGCGCTCATGCGGGATCACTCGCCAGCAGACCGCGTCGCGCCAGGTTTCGGTACAGCGCGCGCACGCCGAACGTCCACGGCGCGATCGCATCCGAGCGCTGCACGTGATTGACCAGCGCGCCCAGCGACGGGCTCGAAATGCTGACCCGGTCGCCCAGATGATGGGTAAAGCCGGCGCCGGCGGCCGCTCTGTCCTTGATGGGCGAGAACATGGTCCCCAGGAAAAGCACGAAACCGTCAGGGTACTGGTGGTGGGCGCCGATGGTCTGGCCCACCAGGTCGAGCGGATCGCGGCTGATCTCGCGCATGTGGCTCACGCCGGCGAGCTCGAAGCCATCGTCGGCGCCTTCGATGAGCATGCTGACGTCGGCGTTGCGCACCGTGTCGAGCGTGAAGCGATCGTCGAACAGCCGAATGAACGGGCCGATCGCGCAGGAGCCATTGTTGTCCTTGCACTTGCCGAGCAACAATGCGCTGCGTCCCTCGATGTCGCGCAGGTTGACGTCGTTGCCGAGCGTGGCGCCGACCACCTGCCCGCGGCTGTTGACGGCCAGGACGATTTCCGGCTCCGGATTGTTCCAGGTCGAGTCGCGATGCAGGCCGATATCAAAGCCGAAGCCGAGCGCCGACATCGGCTGCGACTTGGTAAACACTTCGGCGTCCGGGCCGATGCCCACCTCCATGTATTGCGACCACAGGCCGCGCGCAATCAGGTCGTCCTTGAGCTTGGCGGCGCCGGGCGAGCCGGGCCGTATCGCCGACAGGTCGGCGCCGATGCATTCCTGCATCGATGCGCGCAAGGCATCGGCGCGCGAGGCGTCGCCACCGGCCTGCTCTTCAATGACGCGTTCGAGCAGGCTGACGGCGAAGGTCACGCCAGAGGCCTTGATCGGCTGGATGTCGCACGGCGCCAGCAGACGTGGCGCCGCCGGATCGGGCGCGGTCGCGAGCGCGTTGGCCATCAGGTCGGCGGCCGTGCCGAGCGACTCGCCGGCGCCGCTGCGCGCGACCGCCAGCAGGTCGGCGCGCTCGAACAGGTCGGCCACCGTGCTGGCGTGGGCGGAAATATCAAACACCTCGCCCTGGCGCACCGCCACCAGCGCCGGCCCGTCGACGTCGCCGTAGCGCCAGACGCGGCCGATTAACAGCGCTTGTTCCAGGTCGGCGGGCAACAGCGATACAGCAAGATCATTCATCGTTCTCTCCAAATTGCCCATGGTGGCGGTTGCAATGCACCGCCGCAATTGCGAAACTCACCAACGCGGCTCATGATTACGCGCAGCCGGCTATCGGCGGCCGGCGCGGGTGGCGACGTCGACCCACACGGCCAGCGTCAGGATGGCGCCCTTGACGATCATCTGCCAGTAGGCGTCGACGTCGAGCATCGACATGCCGTTGTCCAGGCTGGCCATGACGAGCGCGCCGATCAGCGCGCCGTACACCGTGCCGGAGCCGCCCCGCATCGACGTGCCGCCGATGAAGCAGGCGGCGATCACGTCCAGTTCGCCCGCGGTGCCGGCCGACGGCGAACCGGCCGCCAGCCGTGCGGTATTGATCAGCCCGGCCAGCGCGCACATCAGCCCCATCAGGCCGAAGATCCACAGCTTGACGGCGCGCACGTTGACGCCGGACAGCCGGGTCGCTTCCATATTGCTGCCGACCGCATACACGCGGCGCCCGAACACGGTCTGGGTCGCCAGGTAGCTGAATATGCCCAGCAGCACGAGCACCAGCAGCACCGGCAGCGGAATGCCCTCGTAGCCGTTGAGGGTGCGCACGAACGCGGCCAGCACCACGCCGATCACCAACAGGCGCAGGCCGTCGCGCCATGGCGGCGGCAGCGGCAGGCCGTGGCGGGCCAGGCTGGCGCGATTGCGCCAGCTGAGCAGGCCGGCGACGATGAACAGCAGCACGCCGAGCCCCACGCCGAGCGGCGCCGACAGATAACCCTGCCCCAGCACCACCATCTCGGCCGAGACCGGCGCGACGGTGGCGCCATCGGTCACGCCGAGCACGATGCCGCGGTAGGCCAGCATGCCGCCCAGCCCGACGATGAAGGACGGAATGCCAGCGTAGGCCACCAGGTAGCCGTTGACCATGCCGAGCAACAGGCCGCAGCCAAGCACCACCAGCACGGTGAGCGGCAGCGGCAGGTGGTGGCTGACGTCGAGCACCGCCGCCACGCCGCCCAGCAGGCCGAGCAGCGAACCGACCGACAGGTCGATTTCACCGGCGATGATGACGAAGGCCATGGCGCAGGCGAGGATGCCGGTCACGGCCATCTGGCGCATCAGGTTCGACAGGTTGCGCGGCGAGATGAAACCGCCCTCGGTTTTCCAGCTGAAAAAGGCCCAGATCACGCCGATCGCGATCAGCAGCGCCAGTATTTTGTACTGCGAGAACAGGTGCTTTATTTTGAGGTGTTTCATGAACGGGTTTCTGGTCGCGTGGGTGGGGATGTCAATGCTCGAGCGCCGCCGACAGCAGCATTTCCTGGGTCAGGTCGCGGTTGGGAAAATCGCCGCGCAGCCGGCCTTCGCCCATCACCAGCACGCGGTCGGCAATGCCGAGCACCTCGGCCAGCTCGGACGACACCATGATGATGGCCATGCCTTCGCTGGCCAGTTCGAACATCAGCTTATAGATTTCATACTTAGCGCCGACATCGACGCCGCGGGTCGGCTCGTCGAGGATCAGCACATCCGGCCGGGTCAGCAGCATTTTTGCCAGCACGGCCTTTTGCTGGTTGCCGCCGGACAAACTGGTAATCGGCAGGAACGGGCTGGCCGTTTTCAGCGCCAGCCGGCCGATTTGATCGCGCACGGTGGCCAGTTCGGCCTCGCGGTCGAGCCGCGAAAAACGCGCGAAGCGGGCCAGCACCGACAGCGTGATGTTCTGGCCGACGTCGAGGTCGCGCACGATGCCATGTTGCTTGCGGTCTTCCGGCACCAGCGCCAAGCCGGCGCGGATTGCCTTCAGCGGTGTGCTGCTGTCGATGCGCGCGCCGTGCAGCCAGACCTCGGCCTGGCTGCGGCCCGGATAGGCGCCGAACAGCGCCGAGACCAGCTCGGTGCGGCCGGCGCCGACCAGCCCTGCAATGCCGAGGATCTCGCCCTTGCGCAGCGCAAACGAGACGTCGTCGACGCGCTTGCGTTGCGGCTTGTCGACGTCGAAACAGGTGACGTGGCGCGCCTCGAACACCACCTCGCCGAGCGTGCGCTCCTGCTTCGGATAGAGCTGCTGCATGTCGCGTCCGACCATCTGCGTGATGATGCGGTTGACATCGAGCTGCGCCATCGGCGTGGTGGCGATATGGGCGCCGTCGCGGATGACGACGATGGTGTCGCAGATCGCCGCCACCTCGTCGAGCTTGTGCGAAATGTAGACGCAGGCGACGCCCTTGGCCTTCAGGGCGCGGATGATCTCGAGCAGCACCGCGATCTCGGCGGCCGTCAGCGAGGACGACGGCTCGTCGAGGATCAGCAATTTGGCCTGCTTGTTGAGGGCCTTGGCGATTTCGATCAGTTGCTGGTGGCCGCCGCCGTAGTTCATCACCGGCAGCACCACGTTGACGTCCGACAGCTGCAGTTCGGCCAGCAGCTGTTCGGCGCGGCGGTTCATCGCCGGGTAGTTCATGCGCCCGCCCGGCAAGGTCAGCTCATTGCCGAGAAACAGATTTTCGGTCACCGACAATTCCGGCACCAGCATCAGCTCCTGGTGGATGATGATGATGCCGGCCGCCTCGGTGTCGCGGATGGAGCGCGCTTCGAGCGGCTGGCCCTGCCACAGGATTTCGCCTTCCCAGCTGCCGTGCGGATAGACTGCCGACAGCACCTTCATCAAGGTCGACTTGCCGGCGCCGTTTTCGCCGCACAGGCCGATGCACTCGCCCGGCCGGATCGCGATATCGATCCCGTTGAGCGCGGGCACGCCGTCGAATCGCTTGACGATCCCCTTCATTTCGAGCAAATAGTCGGACATGCTGTTTCTCGCGAGACGGCGGGCTTACTTGCCGGCCAGTTGGGCCTGGGTATAGAAGCCGTCCGTCACCAGCAGGCCAAGATTGGACCGGGTCAATGAAATCGGCTTGAGCAACAGCGTGTTGACCTGCTTGAAGCCATTGTCGTACTGGGCGTTGTAGGCGGGCTTTTCATTGCGCACCAGTTGCACCGACATCCTGGCCGCCTCGGTCGCCAGCAGCTTGAGCGGCTTGTAGACGGTCATCGACTGCGAACCTGCCAGCACGCGCTTGACCGCCGCCAGGTCGGCATCCTGGCCGGACACCGGCACTTTGCCGCTCAGCTTCTGCGCATTCAGCGCCTGGATCGCGCCGCCGGCGGTGCCGTCGTTGGAGGCGACGATCGCATCGATCTTGTTGCCGTTGGCCGTGAGCGCATTCTCGACGATTGCCATCGCCTGCGACGCGCTCCAGTCCTTGACCCATTGCTTGCCGACGATCTTGATGGCGCCCTTGTCGACCAGCGGCTGCAGCACCTGCATCTGGCCCTCGCGCAGCAGCTTGGCGTTGTTGTCGGTCGGCGCGCCGCCCAGCAGGTAGTAGTTGCCGGTCGGCTTGAGCCCGACCAGCGCCTGCGCCTGCATCTCGCCGACCTGCTTGTTGTCGAACGAGATGTAGGCGTCGATGTCGGCGCCCAGCACCAGCCGGTCGTACGAAATGACCTTGATATGCGATTTCTTCGCTTCGCGGATTGCGTTGTTGAGCACGGTGGCATTGAACGGCACGATCACCAGCACGTCGACGCCGCGCGCAATCAGGTTCTCGATCTGGGCGATCTGGCGTTGCTCGCTGGCGTCGGCCGACTGCACGAACACCTTGGCGCCAAGCTGTTCGGCGGCGGCGGTGAAGTAGTCGCGGTCGCGCGCCCAGCGTTCGACCCGCAGGTCGTCGATCGAAAAGCCGATCTTCGGGTGCAGGGCGTCGGCACTGGCCGCGCCGCAGGCCAGCCCCATCATTGCCGCCGCGATGGCGGTGCACACGCTTTTTTTCATGTTCTTGTCTCCAAAATGTTGATCGACCCCGGCTGCCCGCGCAGTTGGCGGGGCGCGGGATTCATGGTCCGAATGGTGCGCGTAGTCTTGACTATGCGCAATTACGAAACTCACCAAGGCGAGTCATGATTACGCACACTGGCGTTGCAGGCCGAGCCGGTAAATGGTGCTCTGCCGGTACACCTGGCCGGGCAGCAGGATCACCGCCGCCGCGTGCGGGCCGTTGAGCTGGTCAGGAAAGGCGTGCGCTTCGAGGCAGAAGCCAGCGTGCCGCGCGTACGGTCCGGCGCCGCGGCCAGCCACGCCGCCGAGCTTGTTGCCTGTATATAGTTGCAGGCCGACCTCGGTGGTGGCGACCTGCAACTGGCGCCCGGAACCCGGATCGTAGACCCGTGCCACCTCGCGCAGGGGGCCCGGCCGGCCCTTGCCGCCCTCCTGATGGATGCAATAACAGTGGTCGAAGCCGCCGCCCAGGCCCAGTTGCGGATCGGGCCAGGCCAGGCGCGGCCCGATCGCCGCCGGCTGGCGAAAATCGAACGGCGTGCCGCCCACGGGCACCCGACCGACGGGAATGCCGGCCACGTCGGTCGCCAGGTAGTAGTCGGCGTCGATCTGCAGCATGTGGTCGCCGACGTCGGCGCTGCCGCCGTTCAGGTTGAAATACGGATGCACCGTCAGGTTGACCGGGGTCGGTGCGTCGGCCACCGCCTCGTAATCGACGCTCAGGCTGCCGTCGTCGGCCAGCCGATAGTGCACCTGGACCTCGAGGTTACCGGGAAAGCCGCCCTCGCCGTCCGGCGACGCCAGCCTGAGCGTCAGGCCGCCGTCCTCCGTCTCGGCTTGCCAGCGCGCACGGTGAAAGCCGTCGACGCCGCCATGCAGATGCTGGCCGCGGTCGTTGACGTCCGCTTGCAGCAGCGCGCCGCCGACGGCGAAGCGGCCGCCCGCGATGCGGTTCGCCCAGCGCCCGATCACGGCGCCGAAATAGGCCTGGTTGTCGGCATACCCGAGGGCGTCGCGATAGCCGAGCAGCACGTCGGCGAGACGCCCGTAGCGATCAGGCGCCCACCACGACACCATCGCGGCGCCGCGCTCGCTGATCGTCAGCACCATGTCGTTGGCATTGCGTAGCGTGTGCAGCAGGCCGGCGCCATGCGGCGGCTGGTCGAACGGGGAAAGTCTAGTGGTCATCGTGAAGCCCGGCTACGTCGCGAAAAGGGGGGGCGGTCGGCACGCCGGCGGCCACCGCGGCGCGGTCCTGCCAGGCCCGCGGCGTGCAGCCGAGTTCGCGCTTGAACACCGCGTGCATGTACTGTACCGACGTGAAGCCGCAGCGCAGCGCGACGTCGGCGATGTTGGCCTTGGCGCCCGACAGCAAGGTGGTGGCCGCGTCGAGCTTGAAACGCAGGATCTCTTCGTGCACGCTGCAGTTCAGTTGCTGGCGAAAATAGGACTCGAGCGAGGAGCGCGAGATGCCGACGTAATCGGCCACCTGGCCGGTCTTGATGCCCTGACAGGCGTACTGGCGAATGAAATGACGCGCCCGCATCACGTGCGGATGCTTGGCCGGCTGGTGGCGGCTGGAGGCGAGCACGTTGATGCCCGCCGGTGGCACCAGGATACGCATGGCGCCCAGGCGCGCGCCGTTCAGCATCTGGTCGAGCAGATGGGCCGCTGCGCGCCCCATCTCCTGGGCGCCCTGGATCACCGAACTCAAGGGGATGCGGGTGAGCATGCGCGCCAGCGGATCGTTGTCGATGCCGATCAGCGCCACCTGTTCCGGCACTTCAATGCCGGCGATGATGCAGGCCTGCAGCAACTGGCGCGCACGGGCGTCGGTGACGGCGATGATGCCGACCGGCTTGGGCAGGCCGCGCAGCCACTCGATCTGCTGCCCGACCGCCTCGTCCCACGACGGCGCGCTGGTGTCCTGGCCGCGGTAGACGGCAGCGTCCATGTGGTCGCGCCGCATCAGGGCACAAAAGGCGTTCTCGCGCTCCTGGGCCCAGCGGTTCTGGGTCGCCTCGGGCAGGCTGAACATGGCGAAGCGGCGCAGCCCGGCCTCGATCAGGTGATCGTAGGCCAGCTTGATCATCTTGAAATTGTCGGTCGCCACATACGGCACGCCGGACGGGTAGGCGCGCTCGTCTTCATACGAACCACCCACCGCCACCACCGGGATGCTGCTGCGTTCGAGCGCCGCCGCCACGGCCGGGTCATCGAAATCGGCGATGATGCCGTCGCCCTGCCAGTGTTCGATGCCGGACAGGCGCAGCCGGAAATCCTCTTCCAGAAACAAGTCCCACGTTGCACGCGTGCTCGACAGGTGGGCCGCGATGCCGGCAATCACCTCGCGGTCGAAGATCTTGTTGGCGTTGAACAGCAAGGCGATGCGGTGCGACTTCGGCAACTTCATTGATACATTCTCCCTGGCCAGGCTGGTAAGCGCGTGCATTGCACCGCCGTATTGTAGGGCCAAAGATCGCACCGCGGCCTATTTGGGCAGGGCCAACTGGCCGGCGACGTCGATGCGTGCCGATACCGTATCGGCATGGCCCGGCTGGCCGCCGCCGAAGTGCAGCGTGTAGGCGCCCGGCATCACCTTGCGCGTGCCCTGCGCGTCGACTTGCGACTGCGCGCGGGCATCGAGCTCGATCGTCACCGGCGCGCTGCTGCCTGCCTTCAGGTGGATCCGGCGGAAGCCCGCCAGCACCGGATTGGCCGTGTCGCCCGGCTTGGTCAGATAGAGCTGGACCACTTCATCGCCGTCGCGCGAACCGGTATTGCGCACCGTGACGGTGGCCTTGAGCGCTTCGCCCGCATTGATCCGGCTGGCCGCCAGCGCCGGCTTGTCATAGGCGAAGCTGGTGTAGCTCAAGCCATGACCGAACGGAAATTGCACCGCCCCCTTGAAATACCGGTAGGTCCGGGCCGTCATCGTATAGTCGTCGAACGGCGGCAGGTCGGCCAGCGAACGGTAGATCGTGTACGGCAGCCGGCCAGCCGGACTGACCCTGCCGGTCAGCACGCGCGCCAGCGCCGTGCCGGCCGCCTCGCCCGGATACCAGGCCTGGACGATGGCGTCGGCGTTGGCCGCCACCCACGGATCGGAAATGGCGCCGCCGGTGACGTAGACCACCACCAGCGGCTTGCCGGTTGCCTTGACCGCGACGAGCAGGCGGCGCTGGGCGTCTGGCAAGGCCAGGCTGGTGCGGTCGCCGCCACGAAAGCCCGGATAATCGACCTTCATCGACTCGCCCTCCAAGTCGGGCGACAGGCCAACGAGCGCGATGACGGCATCGCTGTCCTGCGCCGCCGCGACCGCGGCGTCGATCAGGCCATCGCGCGGCGTGACCCATTCGAGCGCGCTGGCGCGGTCATCCATCGAGCGCACATACTCGATCCGCACGGCGTGCGCGGCGGTGTCGGCGAAGGTGAATTCGATCTTCTTCGTCAGCTGGTCGCAGTTGCCCGCCGAGCAGACCGCGGTGTTGCCGGCGTTGATGCCAGCGAGCGCGGGCGTGACGACCAGCGCATCGTCGATCCACACCTTGATGTCGGGGATCGGCTTGTCCTTGCGGGCGCTCATGCGGAAACCGATTTCATAGACGCCCGGCGTGGGTGGCATGATCACGCCGGTCCAGCGCACCGAAAATTTTCCTGGCGAAAAGCCGGCCGGCGCGCTGTGCTGGAAATTGAAATTGATGACCGGATCGGTGCGCGTCATGCGCGGCGTGCCGGCAAAGTTCAGGTTGTCGAAATACTCCCCTTTCAGGCCGTGCTGCATGCTGCCGGCGGCGACCTTCAGGTAGGTTTCGGGGATCGGCATGCGCATGCCGTCGGTCAACGGCGCGCCGGCAGCATAGCGGACGCGCTGCGCGCCGAAGGCAGCGCGCAGGCCGTCGAGCGGCAGCGACGGATCGACGATGGTACCGTTGTAGTTGCCCTCGAGGCTTTGCAGCAGCGCCGCATTCGGTCCGATCACGGCGATGCGCGCCTTGTCGCTGAGCGGCAGCAGATTGCCCGTGTTTTTCAGCAGAACCATGGCTTCTTCGGCCGCCTTCAGCGCCAGCGCGCGGTGCGCGACGGAATCGATCGCGCTGGCGGGAATGGCGTCGAGGGCGCTGCCATCGATCAGGCCCATGCGGATGCGCGCGACCATCAGGCGCGTCAGCGCGGTGTCAATCTCGCCCTCGCTGATCAGCCCTTTTGCCACCGCTGCCGGCAGCGCCAGATAGGTGGCGCCGCAGTCAAGGTCGGTGCCGGCCCTGACCGCCAGCGCCGACGCATGCGCGGCGTCGGGCGCGCTCTTGTGGCCAGTGACCAGGTCGCCGACCGAATCGCAGTCCGACACGACGAAGCCCTTGAAGCCCCAGTCGCCACGCAAGCGGCCTTTCATCAGCGGGCTGGCGCACATCGGCGCGCCGTCGACCGCGTTATAAGCACACATCAACGAATACGCCTTGGCGTCGACGATGGCGTTGCGAAACGCCGGCAGATAGGTATCTTCCAGATCGAACGGCGAGACGTCGACGTTGAAGCTGTGACGCAAGGGCTCGGGGCCGGAATGGACGACGAAATGCTTGGGCGTGGCGATGCCCTTGAACAGCTTCGGGTCGTCGCCCTGGATGCCATGGATGAAGGCCATCGCCAGCTGTCCGGTCAGGGTCGGGTCTTCGCCATAGGTTTCCTGGCCGCGGCCCCAGCGTGGATCGCGAAAGATGTTGATGTTGGGCGTCCAGTAGTTGATGCCGAAATAGCGGCCGGTGCCCTTCGCATCGCGCCGCAAGGCGGCATTGAAATTGGCCCGGCCCTCGAGCGCGATGGCATCGCCGACCTGATCCATCAGCGCCGTATCCCAGCTCGCCGCCAGGCCGATCGCCTGCGGGAACACCGTGGCGTTGCCGGCGCGCGCCACGCCGTGCAGCACTTCGTTCCACCAGCCGTACCGCGGCAGTCCGAGGCGTTCGATGGCGGGGGCGGTATCGCGCATCTGTTCGGCCTTTTCGGCCAGCGTCATGCGCGACACCAGGTCCGCGGCGCGCGCTTGCGGCGTCTGTGACGCATCACGGAACAGCGGCGTCGTCGCGGCCATGCTGTCGCCAGCTGCCAGCGCCAGCGTACAGACCACGAGGATGGCCAGCGCCAGGTGCGCCAGGCGCGGCATCGGCAAGCGATGGCGCAGCGAACGTGAGGCGGTAGATGGCATATGTCTCCTGTAGGATTGCAGAGCCGTCGAGGTAGCGGCCTGGGGCCATTTTGATGACAATGCCATCGCGCCGCAATTGCGAAAACCGCCAACCGGCAACCTGTTTTTTGCAATCATGCCGGCCAGGCAGGCACGCATGCGCCGATTTTCATGCGATCGTGGCGCCATACCGCCACGATCTCCAAGGCGCTTACAGCGCGATCATCCCGCCATCGGCAACCAGTTCCGCGCCGACGATGTACGCGGCCTCCGGCGAGGCAAGAAACAGCACTGCGCTGGCAATTTCATCCGGCGTGCCAAACCGTTTGAGCGGAATCTGGCCCTGGATGGCTGCGGCCATCTCGCCCAGTTGGTCCGGTTCCAGTCCAAGGCGGTCGTACAGGGGCGTGGTCACCGGACCGGGGCTAACCACGTTGACCCTTGCGCCCTGCCCCAGCAACTCCGTCGACAGCGTCCTGGCGAGCGAGATCAACGCCGCCTTGCTCGCTGCGTACACCGACGAAGATGGCATGCCGATATGCGCGTTGATCGAGCCGTTCAGGACAATGGCCGCGCCTCGGTTGAGCAGTGGCGCGAGCGCTTGGATCAGAAAATACGCTCCCTTGACGTTGACGTCGAAGGTCTGGTCCCACAGCGCCTCGTCGATATCGGCGAACGGCGCGAACTTGGCGACGCCGGCGTTCACGAACACCGCATCGAGCGTGATCCCTTGGTCGGCCAGCGTTTGCGCCAGCAGCCTGCCGTCCTGGATGCTTGCCTGGTCGTTTTTCAATGCGATGGTCTGGCCGCCGATGATGTGCACGGCGCCGTCGAGAGTGGCCTGGTCGCGGCCGGTAATGACGACGCGGGCGCCCTCTTTGGCAAATTGGACCGCTGTGGCCAAGCCAATGCCACTGTTGCCGCCGGTGACGAGGACGGTTTTGTTTGCGTAGCGTTTCATGCTGAATCTCCTGATGCCGGTTAGGTAGTGCTGTCGATGGTACGAATCGGATTGAGGAAGTCGATGCTGCGCGGCGCCGACAGCAGCCCTGGCAGCGCCGCCTCGTCGGCCTGGCGATACACTTTGCGCAAGTGATGCCGCATGAAGTACGCGCTGCTGCATGCCCAGGTCTCGTACAAGATGCAGTAAATCCACTATAGGATCTAACTCTTAATGAATCAAAGCCTTGAATATTGATGATATATTCAGCATTAATGAATCAATGGAGGTGAACATGGACCGTCTGCGGGCTCTCGAAGTGTTCGTCGAGGTGGTGCGAAAAAACGGCTTCGCGCGCGCTGCCGACGCGCTGGAAACGTCGCCAGCCAACATCACCCGCATCATTGCGGACCTCGAGTCCCACCTCGGCACGCGCCTGCTCAACCGCAGTTCGCGCAAGATGTCGCTGACCGAAAGCGGTGATGGCCTGTACGAACGCGCCAAGGTGATCGTCGAAGACATGGCCGAAATCGAGGCCATCGCCTCGTCGTCGTCGATGCAGCCGCGCGGCCTGTTGCGCATCAACGCACCTCTGACCTTCGGCGTGCTGCACCTGGCGCCGTTGTGGCCGAAGTTCATGACGCTGTACCCCGAGGTCGAACTGGAAGTGGCGCTGGTCGACCGCATTGTCGACATCGTGGAGGAAGGATACGACCTGGCGGTCCGTATTTCGCGCAGCGGCACGGCGTCGCACGCGGCGCGCAAGCTGGCGACGTCGCATAACATCTGCTGCGCGGCGCCCTCCTATATCGCGCAATTCGGCGCCCCGCAAGTGCCAGCCGACCTGGCGCGCCATCGGTGCATCGGCTACAGCTATTCGACCGACGAATGGCGCTTCGCCGACGCCGCCGGCCAGCCGCACCCGGTCACCGTGCGCTGCGCCCTGCACGTGAACAACGGCGACACTGCGCGCGCGGCGGCGCTGGCCGGCGCCGGCATCATCTGGCAGCCGACCTTCCTGATCGGCGCCGATCTGCACGCTGGCCGCCTGGTGCCGCTGCTGCCGCTGTTTCACCTGCCCGACATCGACGTGCTGGCGATCTATCCGAGCCGGCGGCACCTGAGCGCGAAGGTGCGCGTCATGATCGATTTCCTTGCCGCGCAATTTCGCGATACCCCGCCGTGGGACCTGAACTGATGCGCCGCTGACAGCGGGCTGCGGCGCGCCGCAACCCGGCGCGCCCGCGGGCCATGCCCACGACCGTCCGCCCCCTCTCCAACGATCAGCAAGTTGATTCGATCTTGTCGGCATTGCACCATAAGATTAATGCAATGCGCGCCGGTCCGGCGCATCAATAAAAAAATCCTGGAGACGAAATGCACAAATTTTCAATGAAAGCGATGGCCGCCGGCTGCTTCCTGTTCAGCGCGCTGGCGGGCCTGTCGCTGGACGCCCAGGCCGCGTTCGGCCTGACCACCACCACCAACGACTACACCGTCGATACCGGCGGCGGGCTGGTGTTCAAGGTGCAGCGCGTCAAGAACAGCAAGGCCGGTATTGGCGACATTTCCAGCCTGGTCTACAACGGTGTCGACGTGCAGGGGCAAACGAAGGGATCGCATATTGCCAGCGGCTTCAGCGCGCTCTACACCGGCGTGCCGGCGGTCAGCGTGGCCGCCGCGCTGGTCGGCACCGACATCATCAAGGTCACGGTCCAGACCGGCAATCTGGTGCATTACTACCTGGTGAAAAAGAATACCCCGCACATCTACATGGGCACCTACATCACCGATGAGCCGTCGGTCGGCGAGTTCCGCTGGATCACCCGGCTCAACTCCGCGCTGATCACCGGCGTGCCGAACGAATCGAACCTCACTGGCACCACGCTGACGGTCGAGAGCACCGACGTCTTCGGCTTCGCCAACGGCCAGACGCGCTCGAAGTACTACGGCAACCAGCGCAGTCTCGAATACGGCCTGCGCGGTGTCACCGGCAACAACATCGGCATCTACATGGCATACGACAGCCGCGAAGGCGCCTCCGGCGGGCCGTTTTACCGCGACATCCAGAACCAGAGCAGCAGCACCACCAGCGGCGACACCGAGCTGTACAACTACATGAATTCGGGCCACAACCAGACCGAACCATTCCGCATGGGCTTCCATGGCCCGTACGCGCTGCTGTTTACCAACGGGCCGGCGCCGGTCAGGCCGGACATGAGCTGGTTCGACGGCCTGGGGCTGACCGGCTATGTCGGCGCGGCCGGGCGCGGCAGCGTGGCCGTGGGCGGCGTGACCGGGCGCGACACCCGTTTCGCCTACACGGTCGGCTTTGCCAACGCCACCGCCCAGTACTGGGCCGCCGCCAATCCTGTCGACGGCCACGCCACCAGCACCGGCATGCTGCCCGGCACCTATGCCATGACAGTGTACAAGAACGAACTCGCGGTCGCCACCAGCACCGTAAGCGTGGCCGCCGGCGCCACCAGCGCGCCCGGCAACATTGCCATCACGGCCGATCCGAGCGCCACGGTGGCGCTGTGGCGCATCGGCGACTGGGATGGTTCGCCCAAGGAGTTCCTCAACGCCGACAAGGTCAACGCCATGCACCCGTCCGATACCCGCATGGCCTACTGGACGCCGCCCGACTTCCTGGTCGGTTCATCGGCGCCGGCCACCAACTTTCCGGCCTATCAGTGGAAAGACGTGAACGGCAACGTCACCGTGCGCTTCAACTTGAAGGCCTCGCAGATTGTCGCCGCTTCCGTCTACAAGCTGCGGGTCGGCATCACGGCCGCCTACAACGGCGCGCGGCCACAGATCAAGCTCAACAGCTGGACGTCGACGGTGCCGGCCAACTCATCGCAACCGGCCAGCCGCAGCCTCACCACCGGCACCTACCGCGGCAACAATGCGACTTTTACGTACACGGTTCCGGTCAGCGCACTCGTGCTCGGCCAGAATATCCTGGTCCTCACTCCCGCCAGCGGCACCGCCGGCACCGGCTACCTGAGCCCCGGCTATGCCTACGATGCGCTCGACTTCGTGAAGACGCCGTAGTCGCCATGCTGCGGCGCGCCTGATGCAAAGGCGGCGGCCGCTTCGTCCTTCGACGGTGCTGGCGGCGCGTTGTCTTAGGTTTTGCGACGTCGAAGCGCCGTGCCAAACAACAGCGCGGTCAATGTCAATCCAAGTGACCCCGGCGACGGCACCGGCGTTGATACAGAGACAAACGCCAGGTTGTCGATCCAGATGCCATCCGATACGCCGGATCGACTTCCAGCCACGATCTCGATGCGTTTGATGTCTGCGACACTGCGCGTGAAGCCAACGTAGTCGGCGTCGCTGCCTCCTGGCGCAAACAGCGCGTCGGGCTGCAACGACGGCCACCGGCGCGCCCCGGGCGCAGACCGGCCGGCGCTGCTTTACACGGATTTACCTGGTGGATGTACGACACGCTATTTGGCGCGCGGCCCGGCCTGCGCAACTTCAAACTGCGTCTGGGCTTTCAGCCATACCGCGCAAAATACACAATTGACGCAGGGTAAAAATTCGTCATGAACGCCTCTTCATCCCCCCCATCGAGCGCCGCATCATTGGCCCGCTCGAAGCGCGCATGCACGAACTGGACATGACGCACGCCGCCTTGGCGCGCCTGTCCGGCGTGAGCGGCCGGACCCTCAACGCCTGCCTGTCGGGGCATAGCGAAATCAGCCAGCGGCTGTTGCTGCGCCTCGCCGCCGCGCTTCGCCTCACCTTGCAGCTCGCGCCCGCGGAGCCGGCGACAGGCTCCGGCGACCCATGCCGCGCCGGCCATGCGTTGCAAGGAGCGGCCGAGCGGCGCCACATCGGCTGAAACCGCTGCCGGCATCGGGCGCCCGGTGTGTAACCGACGTGCCCGCGCGCGGGCATTTGGCTGACGTACCGTTACAGTCGCGGCCGCGCCGACCAGCGGCTGGCCAGGTAGATGCCGTACAGCGATGCGATGCCGACCAGCAGGTAGACCAGGCGCGTCGCCGGGCTCATGACGCCGAACAGGGTCGCCACCACGTCGATGCTGAACAGGGCGACCATTGCCCAGTTCAACCCGCCGATGATGAGCAGCGCCATCGCGATGTAATCGACCACCGACATTTTCAGGCCCAGACGGTCGCCGCTGGACGTGGTGCGCCGCTCGGGAATATGGCGCCGATCGGTGCCGGGCATGTTCATGGTTGCCATGGTTTACCTCCTTGTCTCTGCTGTTTGTGCGGTTTGCCCGGGCACCAGGACGACGCAACAGCGTCGTCCCGCGCGCACGGACAGTGATTCAGACAGCAAAAACGCCGGCAAGTTTCGCCGGATCGGGGATGGCTGGCGGCGCGGCTAGCCTTTCCAGGTACGCTTGAGGCCGGTGTCGGCGTGGATCCAGCCGCCGCGCGGCCCTTCGCGGTAATAGAAGCCGACGCCGCCCTGGCGGAAGCTGCGCACCAGGCTGCCTAGCACTTCCGAATTGAGGTTGGCGATGCGGATGTCGGCCGCCTTGCCTTCGATGTGCAGCGACTGACGTGCCGCCGGCACTCCCTGCTCGATCAGCTTGGTGTTCGACTTGGCGGTGCGGTAGCCCGACAGGATTTCGAGCGGCTGTTCGATGCCGTAACGGGCCACGAAGGCCTGGGTGCCCCACAGCGTTTCGAACAATTTCGGGTCGATCGGCGCGGTTTCCTTGCCGTTGACGTCGCGCATCAGGTGGCACAGTTCCTGGTAGGCGGCGTCGATCACCTCGCCGTCGCGCCAGTACAGCACCTTGGCCTTTTCGCCGCTTTGCGGGCGGATCACCGTCAAGGTGCGCGGCTTGAGCCAGAAATCCATGTCGAGCGCCTGGGCGTCGAAAATGTCGGGCGGCGGCGCCATCTCGGTCGGCTCGGCCAGGATATGGGTGCGTGCCGGCACGTTCGAAGCGCGGCCGGCGCCGCCCTTGCCGAGCGCGGCAGTTTTGGCGGCGGCGGTGCTGGCGTGCGCGCAGCCGATCAGCGGGGTTGCCAGCACGCCCAGCGTGGACAGGCATAAGCCGTGGTGTAGAAAATCTCTGCGCGTAGCCATATCGTACTCATCGATTAAAGGCGCACACTATAACGCACGCAGCCTGCGCGCAATATCGAAATAGCGAAATAGCGCAACGGCGGTGTCGTCAGGCGCCGCCGCAGTTGCAGAAGCGTTTGCCGGCGACACCCGCCTCGCCGGGCGCGGCGTCGAGCTTCTTCCAGAACAGGTCGCAGTCGAGGCCGTAGCAGGTCTTGTCCTTGCCGGCGTTGATGTAGCCGTTGCGGGCGTAGAAACCGCTGCCCGCGGTGGTGCTGTGCAGGCGCAGCACGCCGATGCCCCAGGCACGCGCCTGCGCTTCGGCGCCTGCCAGCAGGGCCTTGCCGACGCCGCTGTGTTGCGCTTCCGGTAGTACGTAGCACAAGGACAGTTTGCCGGCCTGGGTCAGCAAGGCGACGCCGACCAGTTCGCCGTCGCGCTCGGCCACCAGCATGTGGTTGGTGGCCGAGGCCAGCCAGGCGGCGACATTCTGCGGTGTCTTGTTGCCCAGCCAGGCGTCGAGGATGGCCTGGTCGTCGCGGTGATCCTGGCGGCAGCATTCGGTGATCGAGCGGCGCAGCACGCCACAGGCGGCCAACGCGTCATCAGGTGCCGCGGTGCGGATGTATATACCCATGGTCGTAAACAATAAAGCAATGATTGGGGGAAAAAGGTATTGCTACCATCCAAAGATCATACAATTTGACTATACACCGAAGCGGCCAGCGTTGCCGGCCGAGGCCGCCCTGCCCGGCAAGCCGCGCCGGCGCCGCAACGTTGCTATCTAAGCATATGACGAAACAGTACTTCCGTTTTGCGGGCGAATTCTAGACCATGATCTTCTGTTTCCACAACACCGCACACGCGAGCCCACCATGACAAGCACCACGCCCCTGCAGTCCCGCCGCTGGACCCTCGCCCTGCTGATCGGCGCGCTGGCGCTGCCGCTCGCCGCGCGCGCCGCCGATGTTGAACTGCTCAACGTTTCGTACGACGTCGCGCGCGAGCTGTACAAGGACATCAATCCAGTCTTCATCGCCGACTACAAGCAGAAGACCGGCGAGACGGTCGTCGTCAAGCAGTCGCACGGCGGCTCGAGCAAGCAGGCGCGCTCGGTGGCCGACGGGCTCGAAGCGTCGGTGGTGACGATGAACCAGGCCAACGACATCGACATGCTGGCCGACCGCGGCCTGGTCGCGCCCGACTGGGCCAAGAAGTTCCCGAACGGCGCCGCGCCGTTTTACTCGACCATGGTATTCCTTGTCCGCAAGGGCAATCCGAAGCAGATCAAGAACTGGGACGACCTGGCCAAGCCGGGCGTGAAGGTGGTGATCCCGAATCCCAAGACCGCCGGCAACGGCCGCTACACCTACCTGGCCGCGTGGGGCTCGGTGCTGAAAAAAGGCGGCACCGAGGCGCAGGCGCGCGACCTGGTCACGCGCATCTTCAAGAACGTGCCGGTGCTCGACGCCGGCGGGCGCGCCGCCACCACCACCTTCACGCAGCGCGAAATCGGCGATGCGCTGGTGACGTTCGAAAACGAGGTGCAACTGGTGCGCAGCGAGTTCGGCGACAACTTCGAAGTGGTCTATCCGCCCACCTCGATCCTGGCCGAATCGCCCGTCGCCGTCGTCGACAAGGTGGTCGACCGGCGCGGCGTGCGCAAGGAGGCGACAGCGTATCTCAATTTCCTGTACTCTGAAGCAGGTCAGGAAATCGGCGCCAAGCACTTCATGCGCGTGCGTTCGGCCGCCGTGGCGAAGAAGTACGCCGCCAATTACAAGCCAATCACGCTGTTTACGGTCGACGAGCTGTTCGGCGGCTGGAAACAGGCGCAAAAGAAGCACTTCGACGACGGCGCCGAGTTCGACAAGATTTATCAGCCTAAGTAATTTTCACGCTGGATTGCCAATTTCGAAAGGCTCTGCCGCAACGCAGGGCCTTTTTCAATGAAACTTACAAAGAATCTTACAAGTTGAGACAGCTTTCACCTGCGTGCCATAGACACGCCCCAAGCTTGATGATATCTTCCGACATAAGTTAGTTGCTTCATAGCCAGAATAATTCACATTTCGCGCAGCGCCCTCGTCCCCGGCGCCCGATACCGAACCGCAGCACCCCACGAAAACGCCCAGATGAAAAAAATGTTCGCCACCGCCGTGTTGTCGATCTCCGCCGCGTCCGCCTTTGCCGGCGCGTACGGATCGCAATCGGTCCTCGTCGTCGAAGACGACACCGGCAAGGTCCTGATCGAGAAGAACGCCAACGCGATCGTGCCGATCGCTTCGCTCACCAAGCTGATGACGGCGATGGTCGTGCTCGACGCCAAGCAGGACATGGATGCGCCGATCGCCATCGACAAGGTCGACGTCGACATGCTCAAGCACAGCACCTCGCGCGTGCCGGTCGGCGCCACCATCGCCCGCCGCGACGTGCTGCAGCTGGCGCTGATGTCGTCGGATAACCGCGCCGCCGCCTCGCTCGGCCGCACCTACCCGGGCGGCACCGAAGCGTTCAAGGCCGCCGTCAAGGCCAAGATCGCCGCGCTCGGCATGACCCAGACCGCGATCGAAGAGCCGACCGGCCTGTCGCCAAACAACAAGTCGACCGCCTCCGACCTGGTCAAGATGGCGGTGGCCGCGTCCCATTATCCGGAAATCACCCGTATCACCACCGATTCGAAAGACATCATCAACATCAACGGCCGCGGCGTCGAGTACCACAACACCAACCGCTTCGTCGGCGCCAAGGGCTGGGACATCGGCCTGTCGAAGACCGGCTACACCGAGGAAGCGGGCCGCTGCCTGATCATGCGCATCAAATCGGCCGGCAAGAACGCCACCCTGGTGCTGCTCAATGCGCGCGCTTCGTCGGTGCGCGCGTTCGACGCGCTGTCGATCCGCCGCTTCATCGCCGGCGACGAGCCGCAGGTCGCCCGCGCCCACCCGCGCGCCGATTCGCACATCGTCAAGGCGTCGCTGCGCACGCGCCTCGCCAAGCACGTCAAGCTGCGCCACCGCCGCGCGTAACGGCCGGCCTTAGTTCAGACTCAGTTGCCAAGCATCTGGCGCAAGCCGCTGGCACGCAAGGTCTGGCGGCCGATCGCCTCGGCCAGCACCGCGCTGGCCGGCGACACCAGCGTGAATTGGCGGCTGGCGCGCGTGATGCCGGTGTAGACCAGCTCGCGCGCCAGCATCGATCCGCCCGACTTGGGCAGCACCAGCGCCGTGTGCGCAAACTCCGAGCCCTGCGATTTATGCACCGTCATGGCAAACGCCGTCTCGACGTGGCGCAGGCGCGTCGCCAGCACGCTGCGCACTTGGTCGCCCTCGAGGAAATAGACCCGCAGCGACTCCGGCCGCGCCGGATCGGCCAGGGTCAGGCCGATGTCGCCGTTGAAGACGCGGGTGCCGTAGTCATTGCGCGTGACCATCACCGGCCGCCCCACGTACCACTCGCCGCGGCGGCGGATCAGGCGCGCCGCCTCTAGCCGCTGCTCGATCGCCGCGTTCAGGCCGCCGACGCCCCACTCGCCTTCGCGCACCGCGCACAGCAGGCGGAACGACTCGAAACTTTGCAGCACCGCGCGCGCCCAGTCGTCGTGGCCGGCGCCCTCGCCCGCGCCGATCAGCTGCAGGTACGGCCGGTAGCCGTCGAGCGCCAGCTGCAGCACGTGTTCCGGCTGCGCGTGCTCGATCCAGCGCACCGCCGCGTCGCCGCTGCGCAGCACCTGCTCGGCGCGGGTGACGTCGCCGGCGTTGACCGCCAGCGCCAGCTGGCCGATCGGCCCGCCGAAGCGCCGGCTGTGGCGCAGCATCACGGTCTGCTGCGCCAGCGCGCCGGCGCCACCGGTAAAGTCGGGCGGGATGGACTCGCCGCTGGCCGCCAGCGCGTAAGCCTGGGTAGCCGCGTCGTAGCCGCCGGCCTGGGCGTCGTGGCACAAGTCGCCCAGCACCGCGCCCGCCTCGACCGACGCCAGCTGGTCCTTGTCGCCCAACAGCACCAGGGTCGCGTGCGCCGGCAGCGCGTCGAGCAGCGCGGCCATCATCTCGAGGTGCACCATCGACGCCTCGTCGACGATCAGTACGTCGACGTCGAGCGGATTGCCGCGGTTGTGGGCGAAGGCGCGGGTGTCGGGACGCGCGCCGAGCAGGCTGTGGAGGGTGCGCGCGGCGCCCATGCGGCCGGCCAGTTCGCGCAGCGGCAGCTGGTCGCCGACTTTTTCGGCCAGCTCGCCGAGCGCCTTGTCGATCGACTGCTTCAGGCGCGCGGCCGCCTTGCCGGTCGGCGCGGCCAGGGCGATGCGCTGGCCGCCGGCGTCCGGCGCCATCGCGAACAGCAAGGCCAGCAGGCGCGCCACGGTGTAGGTCTTGCCGGTGCCCGGGCCGCCGGTGATGATCGCCACCGAGCCGCGCAGCGCGATCGCGCAGGCCAGCTTTTGCCAGTCGGGCGAGTCGGCCTGGCGCGCCGAGGCGAACAGGATGTCGAGCCAGTAGCGCGCCTGGCCGGCATCGACCGCGCGCAGCTGGCGCGCGCGCGCGCCGATGCTGGCGGCGACCAGCGTCTCGTCGCGCCAGTAGCGGCGCAGGTACAGGCGCTCGGCGTCGAGCACCAGCGGCTGGTCGAAACTGAATTCGCCGGCCTGCCAGACCTGGCCCGCGCCGGCCAGCAGCGCGTTCCAGGCCTTGACGCTTTTTGGCAGCGGGCCGCAGGCGCCGGCCAGCGCGCGCCACTGCTCGTCGTTCCAGCCCATCAGCGCGAGCGGGTCGTCGACCAGTTCGTCGAGCATCAGGCAGCTGTGGCCGCGCCCTTCCAGTTCGGACAGCAGCACGCAGGCGAGCATCAGCGCCGGCGCCGGCGCGCCCTCGCCGAGCGAGCCGATAAAGCGCGCGAAGGCGCCGGACAGGCGGCGCAGTTCGCCCGCCTCGGTCAG
This sequence comes from Pseudomonadota bacterium, assembly GCA_030272785.1. Lineage (GTDB taxonomy): Bacteria > Pseudomonadota > Gammaproteobacteria > Burkholderiales > Burkholderiaceae_D > JAFCUW01. Next base: position 4,623 of record JARXKM010000004.1, on the reverse strand, counting down.
TGCATCCACCTCGCGCCACAGGGCATCGATGTCATTCATCCGTCATTCCCGCAGTGGTGTCGTTGTCGAGCAGCCGCGCGAGGCCGTCGAGCAGCGCGATATCCGGCTCCAGCAGGTAGCAGCCGCGCGTGGCCTCGTTGGCGATCCCGCGCAGGAACAGGAACAGCGCGCCGCCCAGCTGGCGCGCCGGATCGTAGGCGTCGCCCAGCCGGCTGCGCAGCAGGCGGTGCAGCGCCAGCAGGTAGATCGCGCCCTGGATGTCGTAGCGGTGCGCCGCCATCCCGGCGGCCATCGCGGCGCGGCTGTAGGCGGCGTCGCCGGCGCCGAGCGCGTTCGATTTGTAGTCCAGCACCCAATAGCGCCCTTCGTGTTCGAACACCAGGTCGGCAAAGCCTTTCAGCATGCCGTGCAGCTGGCGCGCCGGCAGCTGCGGCCGCGCCACGCCGTCGAGCAGGCTGGCCGCACACAGCCGGTCGAGCGCGGCGCTGTCGAGGTGCCGGCTGGGGAACCAGAATTCCATCTCCGGCAGCAGCGCGCCCAAGTCGGCCAGCGGCGCGCCCAGTTGCGGCAACGGCGTGACGGCCACCGCGCGCAGCCAGGCGACGGCGTCTTCCTTGCGGTTGCCCCAGCCGGCCCGCTCGCAGCGCGCGCCCAGGCGCGCATCGAAGCCGGCGTCGTGCACCGCGCCGAAGCCTTCCTGCGCCATCCATTCAAGCTGCTCGTGCAGGAAATTGCCCGGCACCGAGCCGCGCGGGAAGCGGTGCCACGGCGCTTCGTCGGTGCGCGCGGCCGGCTGCTTGGGCGCCTCTTCGAGCAGCGTTTCTTCCTGCGCGCGCATCGGCGCCGGCCCGGTCTGGCGCGCCAGCGAGGTAAACGAACCGACCGTCCAGTTGCGCTCGAAGCTGGCGCGGAACACCGCGGCGTCGACCAGCGCCGGGCGCGCCTCGACGCGCGCCAGCATCGTCACGCCCTCGGGCGCTTCGAGCGCGGTCAGCTCGATCGCGTCCGAGTCGCCGCGCAGGCGCTCCCAGTGCGCGTGCAAGTCGGCCGCCGCGATCGCCGCGCCACCGCCCAGCAGGTAGCCGAGGGCCGACGCGTGCAGCTTGTTTTCGCCGGCCTTGCGGGCCGCCACCGCCGCCACGCCGAGCCACAGGAAGTGGCGCGCGCGCGTCAGCGCCACGTACAGCAGGCGCAGGTCCTCTTCGATGCGCGCCTGTTCGACCGCGGCCATCGCCGCATCCGACAGCGCCAGGTCGAGCCGCGGTTTGCCGTCGGCGCCGGCGTGCTCGAAGAAGCTGCGGTTGCGCCGGTCGGTGGTGCGCGCGGTCACCGCAAACGGCAGGTACACCAGCGGGTACTCGAGCCCCTTCGACTTGTGGACCGTGACCACTTTCACCAGTTCGGCGTCGCTCTCGAGGCGCAGCACGCGTTCGTCGCCGCCCTCGCCGATGCCGGCCACCTGCTCGGCGAACCATCGGATCAGCGCCTGCTCGCCATCGAGCCCGCCGCTGGCCGACTGCAGCAGCTCGGCCAGGTGCAGCAGGTTGGTCAGGCGCCGTTCGCCGCCGGCCTGGCGCAGCAAGGTCGACGGCAGGTTCAGTTCATGCACGAAGCGGCGCAGCATTGCCAGCACGCCCTGGCGCTGCCACACCACATGGAGCGCCTTGAGCTGCTCGACGCGCTCCTCCCACGCCAGTTCGTCCGACGAGATGCGCGCCAGCGCCGCCAGCGACAGGCCGGCGGTGCCGGTTGCGAAGGCCGCCCGCGCCAGCGCGCCGTCGAGCGGATTGGCGACCGCGTGCAGCCAGCGCAGCACGTCGGCCGCCTCGTCGCTGTCGACCACCGAATCCTTGTCGGACAGGTAGACGCTCAGCACCTTGCGCTGCGCCAGCGCGCGCCGCACCGCCGCCGCCTCGCGCCGGTCGCGCACCAGGATGGCGACGTCGGCCGGCACCAGGCGGGTGAATTCATCGCCCTTCTGGAAGCCGGCTTGCGGATCGTTCAGCATGCCGACGATGTGTTCGGCGCAGTGATGGGCGAAGAACTCGCGATAGTCGTCGGCGCGCATGTCGTCGCGCGCCGAGCTGCAGACCGCCAGCGCCTGCAGCGGCCCGGCGACCCCGACCAGCTGCTCCTTGCGGCCCTGCGCGCCGACCGCGTCGAACGGCAGCGGATTGTCGGCGCCCTTGCGGAACCTGAAGGCGCCGGCGGCAAAACCGGGATGGCCGCCGCAGCCCTCGGCATGCAGGAACAGCTGGTTGACCGCCGCCACCACCGCCGCGGTGGAACGGTAGTTGGTGCCGAGCTGGTAGTGGCGCCCCGCCGTCGACCTGCGCGCGGCGAGGTAGCTGTTGATGTCGGCGCCGCGAAAGCCGTAAATCGACTGCTTCGGATCGCCAATCAGGAACAAGCCGTGGGCGGCATCGTTCGCCTCGACCTGGTACAGCAGGTCGAAGATGGCGTACTGGTCGGGCGAAGTATCCTGGAACTCGTCGACCATCGCCACCGGGAACTGGGTGGCGATGCGCTCGCGCAGCGCTGCGCCGTTCGGCCCTTCGAGCGCCGCTTTGAGGCGGTCGAGCATGTCGGCGAAACCGAACTGGCGGCTGCGCAGCTTCAGTTCGGCCATGCGCCGCGCGATGCTGGCGGCGGCGTGCCGGTACAAGGCGTGCGACAGCGGCTCGATCGCCTTGAGCGCGTCCCACAAGTCGGTGGTGTGGGCGAAGCAGTCGGGCACGTCGGCGACATAGCCCTTGCTGCAGGCATCAAGGATACCGTCCGTCGTCAGCCGATGCCAGGCGGTGTCGGAGGAAAACGCCGGCATCAGCTGGGCCGGATCATTGGCCCAGGCGCGCAGCGCGTCGAACCACTTGACGAGCGACTCGGCGCGCAGCTTGTTCCCGTTGAAGCACTTGGGCGCGATTTCGCGCTGGGCGGCGATCCACTGTTCCATCTGGTTGGCGCGCTCGGTCCAGCCGTCCTTCAGACGCGCCAGTTCGGCCAGCTGCGCGCGTTCGACCCGCGCGATCAGCGCCGCCAGCGCCTCGTCGGGCACCGCGCCGAGCAGGTGGACGCGCCGCACCAGGTCGCGCACCGACTGTTTCAGCACGCCGACGTCGCGCCAGCAGTCCATCAGCGCAGCCAGCGCATTGCTGTTGAGCGGATAGACATTCTGGCGCCAGTAATCGTGGGCGGCGTCCTCGAACAGCGCATGCTCGTCGCTGACCAGCTCCTCGTCGAACAGGCTGCCGCTGTCGAACGCGTGCTCGCGCAGCATGCGCTGGCACCAGGCGTCGATGGTGAAGATCGCCGCCTCGTCCATCGTCTCGGCGGCCATGATCAGGCGGTAGGCCGCCTGCTGGCGCGCGGCGTGATCCGGATACGACGCCGCCAGCGCCGCCAGGTACGGGTCGTCCCGGTCCACCGCGCCGCGGAAATAGGCCGCCGCCTCGACCAGCCGTTCGCGCACCCGGTTCGACAGTTCGCGCGTGGCGGCGCGGGTAAAGGTCATCACCAGGATCTCGCTCGGCAGCAGCGCGCGGCCGAAGCCGTCGGCGCCGCCGTGGCCGAGCACCAGCCGCACGTACAGCGCGGCGATGGTCCAGGTCTTGCCGGTGCCGGCGCTCGCCTCGATCAGGCGCGAGCCGTGCAGCGGAAAGGTCAACGGTTCCAGCTGCTGGCTCATTCAGGTTCCTTGTCGAGCGGTGCGATGGCGACGTGCTGGTCGAGCCAGGCGGCCAGCGGGCCATACAGCGCCTCGGCGCTGGCAAGCCATGCGCCGCCGGCGGTGAGCGCGGCGAAATCGGGCCACAGGCGCGCCAGGCACAGGTCGTCGACTTCGCCGGACAGCTCGAAGCCGCCGTCGTAGGTGGCGCGCGGGTCGCCGCCGCGCAGCAGCGCCAGCGCGGTCTTGCAGGCGACCGGCAGCGGCTGGTCGAGGTTCTGGCGCCACAGCGCCACCAGGCCGGCCAGGGTCGCGCGCGCGGCGTCGGCGTCGAGCGGCGCGAACGCGACGATGGCGTCGCGCGCGACCAGGTAGCCGCTGACGCGCTGGCCGGCCGCGGCGACCGCCAGCTGGCGCAGCCACGGCGCGATCAGCTTGTCGCCGCGCGCGCCGCCCTTTTTGTCGAGCACCTTCGACGAAATCTGCATCAGCCACGCCGTTTCGTCGCCGGCGGTGCGCAGGCGGTCGATCCAGTCATCGAGCTCGATGTCGCCGAAGCGCAGCGCGATCGGCAGCTTGGGCGCCGGCGCCTGAAAGCGCGCGCACAAGGTCAGCCAGGCGCTGCGCACCGGCACCAGCCCTTCGATCAGCTGCTGCTGCCACTGGCGGCCGATCAGGCCGATCGGCAGCACGCCTTCACGCCCGAGCCGCTCGGCGCGCACGGCCAGGCCGGCGCGCACCTCGGCGATCGCTTCGGGCGGGCCGCCGTCGTCGAGCAGGCTGTCCTCGAGGAAGTAGCGTTCCAGCGCGTCGAGTGCGAACGGTTCCTCGTCCTGGCCGAGCGCGGCGGCGTCGGCGAACCAGACGCCGAGCCGGCGCTGGAAAAAATAGCGCGCCGGCTGCTTGAGGAACTTGGCCAGCTCGGCCAGTTTCAGGCGGTAGTCGTGTTCCAGCTCGAA
>JARXKM010000104.1 GCA_030272785.1 Pseudomonadota bacterium | reverse complement strand
GCCAGCCGGAACAGGTGGCTGGTGCGCTCGCCCGCCTGGACGTTTTCGAACGTGACGTCGTAGACTTCGTCGCCGCCGGCGTACGGATGGCCGATGTCGTTCAGCATCTGGATGCAGCTGGGCCGGATGTCGATCTCGGCCGCGCTGCAGCCGATCACCGCCATCAGCTGGCGCGCCTGCGCGATGGTGCGCTCGCTGGTCGCGAAGCCGGGCATCGTGTAGGCCAGGATGCTGGTGCGCGGCAGCCCCAGCTTGTCGAGCGCGCGCGCGCACACCAGCAAGGCATGGGTCGAGTCGAGCCCGCCCGAGATGCCGATGACGACCCGTTGCATGCCGCTGGCGGCCAGCCGCTGCGCCAGCGCCTGTACCTGGATGTTGTAGACCTCGGTGCAGCGCTCGTCGCGCCGCGCCGTATCGGACGGCACGTACGGGAAGCGCTCGACATGGCGCGCCAGCGGCAGCGGGCGCTCCAGCGGCAGCGCCAGGTCGATGGCGACGACGTCGAATTTCGCCACTTCGCCGGCGTGGCGCCGCACCGACTGCCCGTAGGTGGTCTGGCGCATGCGCTCGCGCGAGAGCCGTTCGAGGTCGATGTCGGCCATCAGCAGGTGCGAGTCGTCCTGGAAGCGCTCCGCCTGCGCCAGCAGCTCGCCGTTTTCGTAGACCAGCGCCTGGCCGTCCCACGCCATGTCGGTCGACGATTCGCCCGCCCCGGCCGAAGTGTACAGGTAGGCCGCCACGCAGCGCGCCGATTGCTGCGCGACCAGCTGGTGCCGGTAGCCGGCCTTGCCGACCAGCGCGTTCGAGGCCGACAGGTTCACCAGCACGGTGGCGCCGGCCAGCGCGGCGAACGACGACGGCGGAATCGGCACCCAGACGTCTTCGCACAGCTCGACGTGGAAGCGCAGCAGCGCCAGCGCCGTCAGTTCGAACAGCAGCGCGGCGCCGAAACGCACCTGGCGTCCGCACAAGGTGACGCTGTCGGCGTGGCCGCAGTCGGCCGCGCTGAACTGGCGCGCTTCGTAGAATTCGCCGTAGTTCGGCAGGTAGCTCTTGGGCACGACGCCGTGGATGCGCCCCTTCGCCACCACCACCGCGCAGTTGAACAGCAGGTGTTCGGCACGCACCGGCATGCCGAGCACCATCACGATGTCGAGTTGTTCGGAGGCGTCGAGCACCTGCTGCAGCGCGCCCTCGCAGGCGTCGAGCAGGGCGCGCTGGTGGAACAGGTCGTCGCAGGTGTAGGCCGACAGGCCCAGTTCGGGGAACGCGACCAGCACCGCTCCCTGTGCCTGCGCCTGGCGCGCCAGCGCGATCGTCTGCGCCGCGTTGAAGGCGGGGTCGGCGACGCGGCAGCGCGGCGTGGCGACGGCGACGCGGGCGAAATCGTGCGAGTACAGGTTGGAGAACAGCTTTTTCATCGGTGATCGCTCGACCGCTGCCGCGCGCATGCGCCGGGCGCCGGCCGGATGCGCGCTCGGCCAGCCGACGGTGCGCACCGTGTTGCGTCGCGTGACAGCAGATCTTCGGAAAATTTTAGACCATGAATTATCGCACGCATATCGTTTCTGCCCTATCCGGGGTCGCCGGCTACTCCGCCACCCGCTTGAACGGCGCCCGTTCGGCCAATTCATCGATGTAGTCGTCCATCTGGGCGGTCTCCTGGCCGAGGAACTCCTTGATGGCGTGTTCGAAGCGCCGGTCGGCAACCCAGTGCGCCGACCAGGTCGGCGTCGCCTGCAGGCCGCGCGACAGCTTGTGCTCGCCCTGGGCGCCGCCTTCGAACACCGCGATCGACGTTTCGATGCAGTAGGCGATCGCCTGCATGTAGCACAGCTCGAAGTGCAGGCCCGACACGAACGTCGTCGTGCCCCAGTAGCGGCCGTACATGGCGCCGGGACCGACGAAGTTGAGCGCGGCGGCGATCGGCTGCCCGTCCTGCTCGGCAAGGATCAGCAGCAGGTTCTGGCCCATCGACGCTTGGATCTGGGCGAAGAAGGCCTTCGTCAGATAGGGCGACGAGCCATGATTTTCGTACGTCAGCGCGTAGCAGGCATAAAAAAAGTCGAGGTCGGCCCGGGTGATGGCATCGCCGGCGACGCGCCGAAACGTCACGCCCGCATCGGCTACCCGGCGATGGTCCTGGCGGATTTTCTTGCGCTTTTCGCGCGTCAGCGCAGCGAGGAACTGGTCGAACGTGGCGTAGCCGGCGTTGATCCAATGGAACTGGACACCTTCCCTCAGCATCAACCCCGCCTTGCGCAACACGTCGACGTCGGACGCGCTGGGGAACAGGACATGCAGCGACGAGACGCCCATCTGCTGCGCGACCTGCAGCGCAGCCTGGACCAGGATGGCTTTGTCGGCGTCGTTCGCGGCGAGAAGCCGCGGGCCGGTCACGGCGCTGAACGGCACCGCGGACACCAGTTTCGGGTAATACGGCATGCCGTGATGATGGTACGCGTTGGCCCAAGCGTGGTCGAACACGTATTCGCCGCGCGAATGGGATTTTGCGTACAGCAGCATCGCGCCGGCCACCCTGCCCTGCCGCCGGATCACCAGGTAACGCGGCGCCCATCCGGTGCGGGGGGAAGCACAGCCCGAGGTGTGCAGGCCGTGCAAGAACTGATGGCCGACGAACGGATTGCCGTCAGTGAGCGCATTCCATTCGTCCGGCGCGATCGCCTGCAGCGACTCGAGTACTTCTACAGCTATTTCCAAATGGCTCTCCATACCGCGAATGTCGTGTGCGCTCAAGAAGCGCCCTTGGCATCGACATTCTGGCATGGTTTTGGCGGCCCTGCAGTTCTCTCAGGCGCACCAGCCGATCGATGGCGCAATCCGTGCGTGCTGCTACGGTGCGCCGATACGGTGGTTGGATCGGTCGGTGCGACGGGTTCGCGCCGACCAGCACTTGACAAGCGGATCGTAGCTCCGTATATTTATCCATATTCGGAGCGTCGCTCCGAATATGTCAGCCAATCCACGGCGAGGAGAATGCAATGGCAACAAAAACGATGAAGGCGGTGCGCCTGCACGCATTTGGCGGCCCCGAGGTCTTGCGCTACGAGGACGCCGCGCGTCCCGAACTGCAGCCCGGCGAGGTGCTGGTCCGGGTGCGTGCGGCCGGCATCAATCCGCCCGACTGGTATCTGCGCGAGGGCTACAAGATGCTGCCGGCCGAATGGCAGCCGCGGGTATCCTTTCCGGTCATCCCGGGCACCGACGTGTCGGGCGTGATCGAGGCGCTCGCCGATGACGTCGCCGACTTCGCCGTCGGCGACGACGTGTATGCGATGGTGCGCTTTCCCAGCGGCCTGGCCGGCGACAGCCAGGCCTATGCCGAGTATGTCAGCGTGCCGGCGTCGGAACTGGCACGCAAGCCGGCTGGCATCGACCACGTGCATGCCGCCGCGGCGCCGATGTCGCTGCTGACGGCGTGGCAGTTCATGATCGCGCTGGGGCACGACGCACCGAACCCGCTTCAGCCGCACCAGCACGCGCCGGTGCCGCTGGCCGGCAAGACCGTCCTGGTCAACGGCGCGGCCGGCGGCGTCGGACACTTCGCGCTGCAACTGGCCAAGTGGCAAGGAGCGCGCGTGATCGCCGTCGCGTCCGGCCGGCACGAGGCGCTGCTGCGCGAACTCGGCGCCGACCAGTTCATCGACTACACCACCACCGCTGCCGAGGATGTCGTGCGCGACGTCGATCTCGTCATCGACGCGGTCGGCGGCCCGCACACCGGCCGCTTCCTGCGCACCCTCAAGCGCGGCGGCGCGCTGTTCCCGGTCTTCCCGCTCGGTTACTCGGGCGCCGAGGAAGCCGAGCGGCTCGGCGTCACCGTCTCGTCGACCCAGGTGCGCTCGAACGGCGCCCAGCTCGCCGAAATCGGCCGCCTGCTCGATGCGGGAACGATCCGCGTCGCCATCGACAGCACGTTTGCGCTGGCCGATGCGGGCAGGGCGCACGAACGCGCGGCCAGTGGCCACCTGCGCGGCAAGATCGTGCTCACGGTGGACTCGGGTGGCACCACATGAACCCGGCGATCAGGCTGGCGCATGGCACGACCGACTGGTTTGACATGGTCGGCGCGCAACTGTGCGAAGCGGCTGCGCGGGCCGGCCTGCCGCCCGACTTGCGTGTCAGCCTGGTGGAGCGCTACACCGACGGCGCCGCCCTGTCCGCGGGGCTGGTGCAAGGCCTGCGCTTCGACATCGCCGGCGGCACCGCGTCGTTTCGGGTCGGCGCCCGGCCCGGCGAGCGGGCAGCCATTACGGTCGACATCACGGCCGCGGCCTCGCATGTACTGAACACCTTGCATGGCGCCGACCCGGCCTTCCACGGCGCACTCGCACGTTTCCAGGACTCCGGTGAAATGCGGGTGGACGGCGATCTTGCGCAGTTGGGCGCCTGGTTCGGCGCGGTGCACGACCGCATCGTCGAGCGTACCGCGTAGCCGGCAGGCCATTGCCGCCCCATCCCGGCGCAGCCGCTGGGATGTGCAAAAAAGCAACATGTTGCGAGCTCGCGACGCCCGCCATGCGCGCGCGCAAAGCCCTTCTCCGCCCCGCGGCGCCCGGTCGCGCCCCTGCACGCCCGGCGCCCCTCTGCGTCGCCACCCCGCCGCCCCGATCCTTGTGCAAAATTGCACATTGGCAGTGCAAGCTGATGGGTTTCACTCAACTTGTAAAACGTGCACACTCCGTTGCATTGCATATAACCCGCAAATAAGAACAAACAACCGAAGGAGACTGTAATGCGTATGTCGAGCAAACAAAAGGCGGTACTGCGTCGTTCCGTGGCCGTGATCATGGCCATTCCGGCCGTAGCGTGGACCAGCGCGTATGCGCAAACTGCCCCCGCGACCGAAAGCGCCGGCCGCGAAATCGACAAGGTCGTCGTCACCGCGCGCCGCCGCGCCGAATTGATCCAGGACGTGCCGGGCGCGGTCAGCGCCATCTCCGGCGCCGAACTGGAAAAGCAGGCGGTGCCCGACATCACCGCCATCGCCGACCTGGTGCCGAGCACCACCTTGAAAAGCTCGCGCGGCACCAACTCCACCCTCACCGCCTTCATCCGCGGCATCGGCCAGCAGGATCCGGTCGCCGGCTACGAGCCAGGCGTCGGCATCTACCTCGACGACGTCTACATGGCCCGCCCGCAAGGCGCGCTGACCGACATTTACGACCTCGAGCGGGTCGAAGTGCTGCGCGGCCCGCAAGGCACGCTGTACGGCAAGAACACCATCGGCGGCGCCGTCAAGTACGTCACCCGCAAGCTGGCGCCGAAGATGACGTTCGGCGTCAAGGCGACGCTCGGCAACTACGGCGAAAAAGACCTGGTGCTCAATGCCAGCGTGCCGGTGTCGGACATGCTGCGCGTCGGCGGCTCGGTCGCCACCTTCAACCGCGACGGTTTCGGCCACAACGTCATCAACGGCAAACAGAACTACAACAAGGAAGCGCTGGCCGGGCGCATCAGCATGGAGCTGACCCCGAACAGCGATCTGTTCATCCGCCTGTCGGCCGACCGCACGGTCGACGATTCGCAGGCCAAGCAAGGCTACCGCCTGACCCCGGGCCCGGCACCCGACAGCCTGCCGGTGCTGGCCAGCCGGTACGACACCCGTGCCAACCTGTACAGCGTGACCGGCCATGCGCAGCAGGTGATCACCCAGGGCTCCGCGCTGCTGGCCGAGTACCAGATCAATCCGGAGCTGTCGGTCAAGTCGATCACCGCTTACCGCAAGTCGAAATCGTACGCGCCGATCGATTTCGATTCGCTGGGTACGCCGTTGTTCGAAGCGCCGAGCATCTATGCGGACAACCAGAAAAGCCAGGAATTCCAGCTCACCTACACCGGCTCGAAATTCCAGGGCGTGGCCGGCGTTTACTGGATGAAGGCGAACGCGTTCAACGAATTCGATGTGCTGTACAACGCCGCCGGCGGCCTGTCGCTGTACACGCTCGACGACATCGACAGCAAGACCTGGGCCGCATTTGCCGACGTCAGCTACAACGTCACCGACACCTTCAACATCAACGTCGGCGGCCGCTACACCGACGACGAACACGCCGCCCGCATCTTCAAGAAGACCTATCTGGGGCTGACCGGTTCGCCGACCATGGGCAACCCGGCCGCCGTCGGCGGCGCGCCGAACACCGACCAGGGCAAGGATGCGCTGAACCGCACCGATACCAAGTTCACCCCGAAAATCGGCTTCGGCTGGAAGTTCGCGCCCGAGCACAATGTGTACGGCACCGCCTCGCAAGGCTTCAAGGGCGGCATGTACGATCCGCGCATGGACCTGACCGGCTCGGGCGGGCCGACCACCCCGGCGTCGCTGCTCAAGCGCAAGGGCGTCAATCCGGAAGAAGTCACCGCGTTCGAACTGGGCCTGAAGTCGAGCATGAACGGCGGCCGCCTGCAGACCAATGCAGCGCTCTTCTACACCAACTACAAGAACGTGCAGATCCCCGGTTCGATTCCGACCTACGACGCCGCCGGCAACGTGAACGGCTTCGCCGGCTCGCTCACCAACGCCGGCAAGGCCAAGATCAAGGGCTTCGAACTGGAGGCGGTGTCGCACGTGACGGAGTCGCTCAATATCAGCGGCATGTACAGCTACATTGACGCCAAGTACGACGAGTGGATGGTCGCCAGCGGCGCCACCCTGATCAACGTCGCCAAGTCCGCCGAGTTCCAGAACACGCCCAAGCACGCGGCCAACCTGTCGGCCACCTACGACTGGCCGCTGGCGCTGGGCGGACGTTCCGGCACCTTGTCGCTGATGAACAACGTGTCGTACAAGGCGAAGGTCTACCAGACCGAGTTTGTCCGCACCGGCGCCACCGCGGGGCTCGACGCCACCGTGCCTGGCAACCTGCTGCTGGCGCAGGATGCGCTCACGCTGTGGGATGCCGGCCTGGTGTGGACCAGTTCGGATCGCAAGATTCAGGTCGGCCTGCACGGGCGCAACCTGACCGACAAGCGCTACAAGGTCGCCGGCTATAACTTCTCGGGCTTCTTCAACACCGTCACCGCATTCTACGGCGACCCGCGCACGGTGAAGGCGACCCTGAGCCTGAAGTTCTAAGGTAACCGAGGCAGGAAAATCGAAGGGCGCCCGCGAGGCGCCCTTTTTTTGTCGGTTGTCGCCACCGTGCGACCGCTGCGACGGTTACCTCAGAGGCTGAGAGTTTTTCGGGCGTGCCAGAGCAGCGCGCCAGAAGGTGGCCGATCGAGGCGCAAAGCACAGCCATAGCTCGGGCTATGGCGAGCATTTGCAACGACGAGCGGGCGCATTCTGGTGTGATGAGCGGGCATGATCGAAAGACTCTCAGCCTCTCAGGCGCGGCGCGCTTTCGGCCGGCCGATGGCCGGCGTGCCGTCGGCATGCACGAACAGGTCGGGCTGCGCATCGGCATACTCGCGCAGCAGATTCCATACCGCGCGCACACGCGGCAGCCGGTACAGGTCGACCGGCGCCACCATCCAGTAGGCGCGTTCGGCGAACACCTCGCCCTGCAAAATCGGCACCAGCCGGCCGTCGTCCGGAATCACGTACGGCGGCGCCATCATCAGCCCCAGTCCGGCCGCCGCCGCTTCGGCCTGCGCCATCATGCCGGTGCAGCACAGGCGCCGGCGCGGCGTGAAGCCGAGCGCGTCGAGAAAATTGAGCTCGTTGCTGGCCAGCCGGTCCTGCACGTAGTCGACGAAATCATGCCCGGCCAGGTCGGACTGGCGCAGGATCGGCGGATGGCGCGCCAGGTAGTCGGGCGAGCCGTACAGATACAGCCGGAACGACGCCAGCCGCGTCACCATGTAACGGCCGGTGTTGGGCGCATCGAGCGTCACGCCCAGGTCGGCCTCGCGGTTGGCCAGGTTGGCAAAGCGCGGCTGCACCAGCAGGTCGATCGACAGGTCCGGATGCTCGGTGAGAAAGCGCGCCAGCAGCGGCGTGATGACGCGCACTCCCAGCACCTCCGGCACGCCGAGCCGCACCACGCCGCGCACCTCGACCTGGTTGCCGCTCAACTGGTCCTGCGCGGCCAGCGCCGCGCTCTCCATCACTTCGGCGTGCGGCAGCAGCGCCTGGCCCATTTCGGTCAGCTCGTAGCCCTCGCGCGAGCGGTCGAACAAGGTCGAGCCGAGCTGCGCCTCGAGCCGGTCGATGCGGCGCGCCACGGTGGTGTGTTCGACTTCGAGCCCGCGCGAGGCGCCCGACAAGGTGCCGCTGCGCGCCAGTTCGAGGAAATAGCGCAGGTCCGTCCATTCGGGCAAGGTTTTCATGCGGGCTATTGTGCATCAGTGCACAGCCGAATGGCAATTTATTCACGCGCTTCCTTTGCGCCCATCGTGCCGGGCCTACGCCCGTGCAGCGCGACGCACTGTGCATAATTGCACAAAGGGTGGGCGCGCCCTTGCCTTTCGAACAAAGGCCTTTTGGCGCACACTGCAACGCAATCTGAACCCCAACACAACAGGGCGAATGTGTCCAACTATACCGAGACCAGTTTCACCAGCACCGACGGCCTGCGCCTGTTTGCGCGCGACTATGCGCCGCACGGCGGGCCAGCGCGCCTGCCCGTCATCTGCATCCACGGGCTGACGCGCAACTCGGCCGATTTCGACGAACTCGCGCCGTGGATCGCCAGCCAGGGCCGGCGCGTGCTGGCGCTCGATGTGCGCGGGCGCGGCAACTCCGCCTACGACCCCGATCCTAGCCATTACAACCTGGCCGTGTACGCCGGCGACGTGGTCAAGCTGGCGCACGACCTCGGCATCGCGCGCGCCGTCTTCATCGGCACCTCGATGGGCGGCCTGATCACCATGACCTTGGCGCTGCGCCACTCGCGCCTGATCGCCGCGGCGGTACTCAACGACGTCGGTCCGGCGCTGTCGCCGCGCGGCCTGCAGCGCATCGCCGGCTACACCGGCAAAGGCGAAGTGCTGGGCTCCTGGAGCGACGCGGCGGCCTACCTGCGCGGCATCAACGAGCTCGCTTTCCCGGCCAACACGGCGCAGGACTGGGACCACTGGGCGCGCCGCTCGTTTGCCGAAACCACCCCCGGCAAGCTGGCCATGCGCTACGATCCAGGCATCGGCATCGCCATCCGCGCCGGCAAGATCAAGCCGTCGTCGTGGATCGCGCGCTTCGCCTTTCGCCGGCTGGCCCGCAAGCGCCCGACGTTGCTGGTGCGCGGCGCCTTGTCCGACCTGGTCGAGCAACCGCAGGTGGCCTTCATGCGGGCGGCGGCGCCGTCCATGGCGTACGTCGAAGTGCCCAACGTCGGCCACGCGCCGATGCTGATGGAAACCGAAGCCCAGGGCGCGCTGCGCGAGTTCCTCGGGCGGGTCGATTGAACGGACAAGGAAGCAGCATGAACCTGGCGGGTAAAGTCATCGTCGTCACCGGCGGCGCCCAAGGGATCGGCCTGGCCATCGCCGAGCGCTGCGCCGAAAGCGGCGCCAGCGTCGCCGTCTGGGACTACCAGGCCGACGCCATCGCCGGCGCGCTCGAACGGATCGCCGACCGCGCCCCGCGCGCGCAGTCGGCCGGCTTCATCGTCGACGTCTCCGACCTGGCCGCGGTGCACGATGCGGTCAAGGCGACGCTGTCGCGCTTCGGCCGCATCGACGGCCTGGTCAACAACGCCGGCGTGGTGGCCGACGCCCAGCTCACCAAGATGAGCGAGGCGCAGTGGGACCGCGTCATCGACATCAACCTCAAGGGCGTCTTCAACTGCACCCGCGCCAGCGTCGACGCGCTGCTCGCCAGCAGCGGCGCGATCGTCAACATCTCGTCGATCGTCGGCCTGTCGGGCAATGTCGGCCAGACCAATTACGCCGCCGCCAAGGCCGGCGTGCTCGGCATGAGCAAGACGTGGGCGCGCGAACTCGGACGCAAGGGCGTGCGCAGCAACGCGATCTGCCCCGGCTTCATCGACACGCCGATCCTGGCCAAGATGGCGCCGCGCCTGATCGACGAGATGGTCGCGCAGATCCCGCAAAAGCGCATGGGCCAGCCCCGCGAAATCGCCGCCGCGGCAGTTTTCCTGCTGTCGGCCGAAGCAAGCTACATTAACGGTGCCACGCTCGAAGTGACGGGCGGACTGACACTCTGACGGAGACACACAATGAAAAAACTGCTACCCCTGCTGATCGCCGCCGCCTTCGCCCCCGCCATCGCCCAGGCCGCCGACCTGAAAGTGGCTCTGATCGCCGGCAAGACCGGCGCGCTCGAGCCGTATGCCAAGGAGACCGAGACCGGCTTCATGATGGGCCTCGAGTACCTCACCGGCGGCAAGATGGAAATCAACGGCCGCAAGCTGAAGGTGATCGTCAAGGACGACCAGAGCAAACCCGACCTCGGGCGCACCCTGTTGGCCGAAGCGTACGGCGACGACAAGGTCGACATCGCGGTCGGCACCAGCTCGTCCGGCTCGGCCATTGCGATGCTGCCGGTGGCGCTCGAATACAAGAAAGTACTCATCGTCGAGCCGGCGGTGGCCGACGCCATCACCGGCGACAAGTGGAACCGCTACATCTTCCGCACCGCGCGCAGCTCGATGCAGGACGCGATGGCCGCGGCCACCGTCGCGCGCAGCGGCAGCTTCGCCTTCCTGGCGCAGGACTATGCTTTCGGGCGCGACGCCGTCAAGGCGTTCAAGGAAGCGCTGGCCGTCAGCGGCAGCAAAGTGAAGGTGGTGCACGAAGAATACGCGCCGGCCGCGGCGACCGACTTCACCGCCTCGGCGCAGCGCATCTTCGACGCCCTCAAGGACAAGCCGCAGCCGCGCGTGCTGTCGATCATCTGGGCCGGCCCGCACCCGATGAACAAGATCGCCGACATGAAGCCGGAACGCTACGGCATCACGCTGGCGCCGAACGGCAACATCTTGCCGGTGATGAAGACCTGGAAAAGCTTCGCCGGCACCGAAGGCACCATCTACTACTACTACGCCTTCCCGAAAAACAAGATGAACGACTGGCTGGTGGCTGAGCATATGAAACGCTTCAAGGCGCCGCCCGACATGTTCACCGCCGGCGGCTTCGCGGCCGCCAGCGCGGTCGTCGCCGCGCTCGCCAAGTCCGCCTCCGGCGACAGCGAAAAGCTGGTGGCGGCGATGGAAGGGATGGAGTTCGAGACCCCGAAGGGCAAGATGAGCTTCCGCAAGGAGGACCACCAGGCGCTGCAGCCGATGTACCACTTCCGCATCAAGAAGGAGCAGAAGAACGAGTGGGACCTGCTCGAACTGGTGCGCGAAATCCCGGCCAGCGACATGCCGCTGCCGATTCGTAACAAGCGCTGACATGGACGCCAGCAGCACGCCCGCGCCGTCCCTGTCGACGCGCGACCTGACCATCCGCTTCGGCGGCCACGTCGCGGTCAACCAGGTTACGGCCGACTTCTACGCCGGCACCCTGACCGTCATCGTCGGCCCCAACGGCGCCGGCAAGACCACTTACTTCAACCTGATGTCGGGCCAGCTGCCGGCCACTTCGGGCAGCGTGCACCTGGACGGCGCCGACATCACCGGCCACGGCGCGGCGCGCCGCACCCGGCTCGGCATCGGCCGCGCCTTCCAGCTCACCAACCTGTTCCCGCACCTGACGGTGCTGGAAAACGTCCGACTGGCGGTGCAGAGCCACGCACGCACCGGCATGAACATGTTCTCGATCTGGTCCAGCCACACCGAACTGATCGAGCGCGCCGGCCACTACCTCGAGCGCGTCGCCCTCGCCGGCAAGCGCGACGCGCGCGTGGCGGCGCTGTCGCACGGCGACAAGCGCAAGCTCGAAGTGGCGATCCTGCTCGCGCTCGAGCCGGCGGTGATGATGTTCGACGAGCCGACCGCCGGCATGAGCGTGGACGAAGTGCCGGTGGTGCTCGACCTGATCCACCAGGTCAAGGCCGAGCGCAACAAAACCATTTTGCTCGTCGAGCACAAGATGGACGTGGTGCGCAAGCTGGCCGACCGCATCATCGTGCTGCACAACGGCACCCTGGTCGCCGACGGCAATCCGGCCGACGTGATGGCCTCGCAGATCGTACAGGAAGCCTATCTTGGAACACCCGAACATGTCTGAGCATAGCGCGTCCGAACCCTTGCTGACGCTGACCGGCGTGCACACCCACATCGGCGAATACCACATCCTGCAGGGCGTCGACCTGGTGGTGCCGCGCGGCGGCCTGTCGGTGCTGTTGGGTCGCAACGGCGCCGGCAAGACCACCACCTTGCGCACCATCATGGGCCTGTGGCGCGCCAGCGCCGGCAGCGTGACGTTCGACGGCCGCGACATCAGCAAGCTGGCCACGCCCGACATCGCCCAGTTGGGGATCGCCTACGTGCCCGAATCGATGGCGGTGTTTTCCGAACTGACGGTGCGCGAAAACCTGCTGCTGGCGGCGCGCAACGGCCCGCTCGACGACGCCCGCGTCGACTGGATCTTCGGCTTCTTCCCGGCGCTGAAAAAATTCTGGCACTACCCGGCCGGCAACCTGTCGGGCGGCCAGAAGCAGATGGTGGCGATCGCCCGCGCCATCGTCGAGCCGCGCAAGCTGCTGCTGGTGGATGAGCCGACCAAGGGCCTGGCGCCGGCCATCATCCAGAGCCTGATCGCCGCCTTCCGCGAACTGAAGGACACCGACACCACCATCCTGCTGGTCGAGCAGAACTTCAGCTTCGTCAAGTCGCTCGGCGATGCGGTGGCGGTGATGGACGACGGCGCCATCGTGCACGCCGGCGCCATGCGCGAGCTGGTCGAGGACCTCGACCTGCAACAGCGCCTGCTCGGCCTCTCGCTCGACTCCCATCAATAGGACCGCACCATGACCTCCCTCGTTCCCCCTCCCCTGCCGCAGGCGCTGGCGCCCGCGCCGGCCACCGACGGCACGCTGCCGGCGGCCCGGCGCGACATCGCGCCGCTGCTGCTGGTGCCGGCGCTGATGCTGGCGATGCTGCCGTTGGTGGGCAGCTTCCCGACCTGGGTCACGCTCACCGTCGCCGGCCTGGCGATGGGCATGATGATCTTCATCATGTCGAGCGGGCTGACCCTGGTGTTCGGCCTGATGGACGTGCTCAATTTCGGCCACGGCGCCTTCGTCGCGGTCGGCGCCTACGCCGCCACCATGGTGCTGCTGCCGATGCGCGGCTGGCTCGAAGTCGATTCGCTGCTGCTCAACCTCGGTGTGCTGGGCCTGGCGATGCTGGTGGCGATGGTCGTCACCGGCCTGCTCGGTTGGGCGTTCGAGCGCGTCATCATCATGCCGGTGTACGGCCAGCACCTGAAACAGATCCTGATCACCATGGGCGGCATGATCGTCGCCGAACAGCTGATCAGCGTGATCTGGGGCGCCGACCAGATCGCGCTGCCGCTGCCGGCCAGCCTGCGCGGCGCCATCGTGCTGGGCGACGCGGCGATCGAAAAATACCGCCTGGTGGCGGTGGTGGTCGGCCTGCTGGTGTTCGCCGCGATGTTCCTGGTGCTCAACCGCACCAAGATCGGCCTGTTGATCCGCGCCGGCGTCGAGAACCGCGAGATGGTCGAAGCGCTCGGCTACCGGATTCGCCGCCTGTTCGTCGCCGTGTTCGCGGCCGGCTCGGCGCTGGCCGGGCTGGGCGGCGTGATGTGGGGGCTGTACAAGGAGACGCTGACGGCGTCGATGGGCGGCGAGATCATGGTGATGGTGTTCATCGTCATCATCATCGGCGGGCTCGGTTCGGTCGGCGGCTGCTTCATCGGCGCCCTCTTGATGGCGCTGGTGAGCAATTACGCCGGCTTCCTGGCGCCGAAGGTGGCGCTGGTGTCGAACATCGTCCTGATGATCGCCGTGCTGCTGTGGCGTCCGGCCGGCCTGTTTTCCAACGCACGGCGCTAGGATTTTTCCATGACCACTTCCCTGCTCCATCGCGTCTTCTCGGGCGACCTGCCGCGCAGCCGCCTGCTCGGCGCCGCGCTCGTCGCGGTGTTCCTCGGGCTGGCGTTCGCGCCGTTCCTGAGCGCCGGCGCGCGCCCGCTCAACACCGCCGCCACCATCTGCATCTACATCGTGCTGGTCGCCTCCTACGACCTGCTGCTCGGGTACACCGGCATCGTCTCGTTCGCCCACACCATGTTCTTCGGGATCGGCGCGTACGGTGTCGGCCTTGGCCTGTCGAGCGCGGGGCCGGGCTGGTCCGGCGCGCTGGTCGGACTGGTGCTGGCGCTGCTGCTGACGATCGCGCTCGCGCTCATCGTCGGCCTGTTCGCGCTGCGCGTGCGCGCCATCTTCTACGCCATGATCACCTTGGCGGTCGCATCCTCGTTCGCGGTGCTCGCTTCGCAGCTGTCCGACTTCACCGGCGGCGAGGACGGCAAGACCTTCAGCGTGCCCGAGCTGCTCTCGCCCGGTTTCCGGCTGATCGAAGGCGACATCGCCGGGCGCGCCATCGACGGCAAACTGATCACCTACTACATCGTCTTCTTTGGCTGCCTGGTGCTGTTCCTGTTCCTGCTGCGGCTGGTCAATTCGCCGTTCGGCCGGGTGCTGCAGGCGATCCGCGAAAACGAATTTCGCGCCGAGGCGCTCGGCTACCGCACGGTGCTGTACCGGATCTGGGCCAACGTGCTCGCCGCGCTGGTGGCCGCGCTGGCCGGCGCGCTGATGGCGCTGTGGCTGCGCTACGTCGGGCCGAAGACGATGCTCGGCTTCGAAGTGATGACCGACATCCTGCTCATCGTCGTCATCGGCGGCATGGGCACGATGTACGGCGCGGTGATCGGCGCCACCCTGTTCATCTTGGCGCAGAACTACCTGAAGACGCTGATGGCCGACAGCGCCGGGGCGTTGTCCGGCATTCCGCTGCTGGCGCAGGCGCTGCATCCGGACCGCTGGATGCTGTGGCTCGGCGTGCTGTTCGTGCT
>JARXKM010000499.1 GCA_030272785.1 Pseudomonadota bacterium | reverse complement strand
CCGGTGACCGACTGGGCGCTGTACGACACCCACTACACCGAGCAGTTCGTCGGCGCCACGCCGAAGGGCGATCCGGCCGCGTACCAGCAGAGCGGCGTGTTCGCCCACCTCGACGGCCTGAAGTCGCCGCTGCTGCTGGTGCACGGCATGGCCGACGACAACGTCTTGTTCAGCAACAGCACGCGCCTGATCGACGGCCTGGTCAACCGCGGCATCCGCTTCGACCTGATGACGTATCCGGGCGCCAAGCACGGCATCTCGTCGCGCGCCGGCCAGCGCCACGTGTACGCCACCATCGAGGCATTCTTCAAGAAGAACCTGGCGCCGTAAGGTTCGCGCCTTGCAGCACATACAAAAACAGCCGCGACATTCGCGGCTGTTTTTTTATTGCGGAACCAGATTAGTTGGTCGCGTCTTTGACGGCTTCTTTCAGGTCGCCGATTTTTTCCTGGGTCTTGCCTTCGATCTGGTTCGCCAGGCCTTTTACTTCCTGGTCAGTATTGCCGACCAGCTTGCCAGTCTCTTCTTGGATTTTGCCGCCGATGTCTTGCAGTTTGCCGTTGACTTGGTCTTTGTTCATGATGAGCTCCTGGTGGGAAAAGCACATGCCCGGATGGCCATGCAGTGAAGCCAGAATACCTTGCGCACGGCTGGCAGTCCGTGCGCAAGCGAACGCTGCCTCAACAGTTGATGACTTCTTGGGCGGCGTCAAACATCGGCCAATCGGCCCGATCATCGCCGCGGCGCGCGCCTCTAACCAGCGACATCATCAAGGAGGACACTGCCATGACCAAGCTCGCCAGATGGGTATTGCCCGGCGTTGCGCTCGCGTTGCTGCTGGCGGCGTGCGGCGGCGGCAGCGGCGGCGGGGGCGGCGGGATCGAGTCGCCGCCGGTGATTCCGCCGGCGCCGGCGCCCATCAGCGTCAACGTCGCCGCCGCCTGGCACGACTACATCAGCGCGCCGCACAGCTGGAGCATGCCGGGCAAAGGTGCCGATGCGCATGCCTACGAACTGTCGGTGGCGATGCAGCCGGGCGCCAGCGCCCGCTTTCCGCTGACCGGCGCGAGCGGCAAGACCAGCGCGCAGTCGCTGCGCTTTTCGACCGACGGGGTGACCACCGCCAGCAGCGACGGCACGCTGTACCTGAACGGAGACACACTGCTCGGCGTAGCCACCAGCAACGGCGCCTGCAGCGCGCCGCGCGCGGCGATGGCCGCGCTGCCCGCGTCCAGCCGGGTCGGCACTACCGGCGCCATGTTCGTGCTCAACGGCTATGACGGCTGCACCAGCGCCGGCCAGCATCTCGGTGCGACCACGTTCAGCTGGTCGATCGAAAGCGACGCCGCGCTGACCATGTTCTGCCTGGTGTCGCGCTCGGAAGACGCCAGCGGCGCCTACAGCGGCACCGAGGTCGACTGCATCGAAGCGCTGGTCACCGGCACGCTCGGCACCAGGGCCAAGTTCACCCTCAACCGGCCCGACGGCGCCAGCATTACCGGCAAGAATTACTGAGGTCGCCGCAGAAGGAAATACAGCAAAAAACAGCAAAAAAACAGCCGCGAATGTGCGCGGCTGTCATGGTGGAAACGTCGAAGCGTGAAAGCGTCAGCGGTTGCCGCGATCCTTGACCACTTCCTTGGCGTCGCCAACCTTTTGCTGCAGCTTGCCCTCGACTTGCTTTTCCAACCCTTCGGCTTGCTGCTTGTTGCTGCCGACAACCTTGCCGACCCCTTCCTGGATCTTGCCGCCGATGTCTTTCGCCTTACCCTTGACTTGGTCCTTGTTCATCTGGATTACCTCGCTTGGTGGTTGGAGGGGTCCACCATATGCCCGATCCGTCCCTAGTTCTGTGCGCCATTTAACATATGGGCTTACGCCACACACTGGCCAGCCAGGGCTGCTGATCGCGCGGCAGATTGGGCGGGCGGTAATAGTGATGCACAGGCGAAAATTTCGCCGCGACCATGAATTGCTGCCACGTCGCGAAATCATAGTAGCTGCCGTAACGCGGGCCGTTCCAGCCCTCCTCGTTGTGGCCGCGCGGGTTCGAGGTAAACAGCACGCCGCCCGGTTTCAGCGCCGCATGCAGGTCGCCGAGCACATTCGGCAAGGCGATGCTGGGCACGTGGAACAGCACGGCATTGGCGAAGATGCCGTCGAACAGCTGCGCCGGCAGGTCGAGGTGGACGAAATCCTGCCGCCACACCTCGCAGCCGCTGTAGGCGCGCGCCATCTCGACGAACTGGGCCGAACCGTCGATGCCGACCGCGCGGTGGCCCAGCGCGTTGAAGGTTTTCAGGTCGCGTCCGGGGCCGCAGCCGAGGTCGAGGATCGTGAACGGCGGCGCGGCGGTGATCGCGCCGAGCAGCGCGTCGATATTTTGCGACACGTCATGGTCGATGGTGCCGGCAAAGAACTGCTGGGCGTGGCCGTCGTAGTAGTCGAGGGTGCGGCGGGTGATGTCGTCGATGTTGTCGGTCATGGCGTTGCCGGTGTGGGTCAAGGTACTGCGCCGCCCGGCCGATGCCGGCGCGGCGCGGCGCAATACAGCTTACCCTACCAGACGCGCACGCGCTCGGCCGGCGCCAGGTACAGCGCCTGGCCAGGCTTGACGTCGAACGCCGGGTACCAGGCGTCGAGGTTGCGCGCGGTGGCGGCGCGGTAGTTCGACGGCGAGTGACCGTCCGACAGGATGCGCTGGCGCAGCGCCGGCTCGCGCAGCTTGTTGCGGTTCTTCAGCGC
>JARXKM010000498.1 GCA_030272785.1 Pseudomonadota bacterium | reverse complement strand
TGGTGCCGATGCCCGGAATCGAACTGGGGACCTTCACATTACGAATGTGCTGCTCTACCAACTGAGCTACATCGGCGACGACGCGTATTCTAGCAAGGATTACCCCAAACTTGCTAGTGCGAATTCACTTTTGCCCTTTTATTTGCAAAATGGCTAGTCCTGCTCGGCGTGGTAACGCGTCACCAGTTCCACCTCGTGTTTCGAACCGAGGAACACCGGCACGCGCTGATGCAGCTTGTGCGGCGCGATGTCGAGGATGCGCATGCGCCCGTCGGTGGCGGCGCCGCCGGCCTGCTCGACGATCATCGCCATCGGGTTCGCTTCGTACATCAGGCGCAGCTTGCCCGGCATCGACGCGTCGCGCGTGTCGGCCGGGTACATGAAGATGCCGCCGCGGTTCAGGATGCGGTGCACGTCGGCCACCATCGAGGCGACCCATCGCATGTTGAAATCCTTCTGGCGCTGGCCTTCGGCGCCGTCGAGCAGCTCGTTGACATAGCGCGTGACGGGCGGGAACCAGTGGCGCGCGTTCGACATGTTGATCGCGAACTCCTTGGTCTGCTCGGGGATCATCATGTGGCGCTGGGTCAGCACCCACGAGCCCATTTCGCGATCCAGGGTGAAGCAATTGACGCCATTGCCTGTCGTGAGCACCAGCATCGTCTGCGGGCCGTACACGGCGTAGCCGGCGGCCACCTGCACGCTGCCCGGCTGCATGAAGTCCGCTTCGGTCGGCACGCCCAGGCCATCGGCTGCCTTCAGCACCGAGAAGATGGTGCCGATCGAGACGTTGACGTCGATGTTCGACGAGCCGTCGAGCGGGTCGAACAGCAGCAGGTACTCGCCCATCGGATAGCGGTTCGGAATCGGGTGGATCGATTCCATCTCTTCCGACGCCATCGCCGCCAGGTGGCCGCCCCATTCGTTCGCCTCGAGCAGGATTTCGTTCGAGATCACGTCCAGCTTCTTCTGCACTTCGCCCTGGACGTTCTCGATGCCGGCGCTGCCGAGGATGTCGCCGAGGGCGCCCTTGCCGACCGAGTGGGAGATCGTCTTGCAGGCGCGCGCGACCACTTCGATCAGCAGGCGCAGTTCGGCCGGAATGGAGTTGTGCAGCCGTTGTTCTTCAACCAGGTATTGCGTGAGACTGACGCGTTTCATTGACATCCTTTGGGTACGTGGGAATTCGGTAGTGCGGATTTAATTGGCGAGCGCCTTGCTGACCACTTCGCGCACGTCGCTCGACAGTTTTTTCAATCCGGCGACCTGCTGCAGCGCCTTCTTCATGTGCACCTGCAAGGCCGGCGCGTACCGGCGCCAGCGGTCCATCGAACGCGCCAGCCGGCTCGCCACCTGCGGATTGAGCGCGTCGAGCGCGATCACCTGCTCGGCCCAGAAGGCGTAGCCGCTGCCGTCCGGCGCATGGAACTGCGACGGATTGCCGGCGCAAAAACTGAACACCAGGCTGCGCGCGCGGTTCGGATTTTTCAGGTTGAAGGCGCGGTGCTGCATCAGCGCGCGCACCGCTTTCACGTCGGTGGTGGGCGCCGCGGCCTGGATCGCGAACCACTTGTCGATCACCAGCGCTTCGTTGTCGAAGTCGCGATAGAAGTCGCGCAGCGCCGCGCTGGCGCCGGGCGCGCCGGCGTGGATCAGCGCCACCAGCGCGGCGACCCGGTCGGTCATGTTGCCGGCCTGGTCGAACTGCGCCTGCGCCAGCAAGATGCCAGCCGCGTCGGATGCCGCCGCCAGGTACGACAGCGCCAGGTTCTTCAGCCCGCGCCGGCCGGCCGACAGCGCGTCGGGACTGTACTCGCCGGGCGTCTGGTTGGCGTGGTATTGCGCCGTCAGCTCGGCGCGCAAGGCGGCGCCGATGGTGCTGCGCACGAACTGGCGCGCGGCGTGGATCGCCTGCGGATTGACCACCTTCATCTGCTCGGCGATCATGGTTTCCGACGGCAGCAGCAAGGCCTGCTCGCGGAACGCCGGGTCGAGCGCGTCATCGGTGAGGATCTTGCGCATCGCCTCGATGAAGGTGGCGTCGAGCGCGAGCCTGGCGCCGGACGTCACCGCCACGGTCAGGCGGACCAGGCGTTCGGTGGCCAGCCGCTGCCCCGCTTCCCAGCGGTTGACCGGATCGCTGTCGTGGCTGAACAGGTGCAGCAGCTCGGCGTCGGTGTAGGCGTAGTCGAGCACCACCGGCGCCGAAAAATCGCGCAGGATCGACGGGATCGGCGCTTCCATCACGCCGGTGAAGGTGAACGTCTGCGACGCTTCGGTCAGTTCCAGCACGGCGGTGGCGCCGTTCAATTTGCCCTGGCCGAGCTGCATGTCCTTGCCGTCGGCGCCCAGCAGGCCGACCGCCACCGGAATATGGAACGGCAGCTTGTTCGGCTGGCCCGGGGTCGACCGGCAGCTTTGCGACAAGGTCAGGTCGTACGTCCGCGCCTCGGCGTCGTAGCGGGTGACCGCCTTGACCACCGGCGTGCCGGCCTGGCTGTACCAGCGCTCGAACAGCGCCAGGTCGCGCCCGTTGGCGTCGGCCATCGCGGCGCGGAAATCGTCGCACGTGACGGCCTGGCCGTCATGCCGCTTGAAGTACAGGTCCATGCCCTTGCGGAAGCCTTCGCGCCCGACCAGCGTCTGGATCATGCGCACCACTTCGGCGCCCTTTTCGTACACGGTGACGGTGTAAAAATTGTTGATCTCGACGAAGGAGTCGGGCCGCACCGGGTGCGCCATCGG
>JARXKM010000103.1:5228-14990 GCA_030272785.1 Pseudomonadota bacterium | reverse complement strand
CAAAGCGGCGCCCGGGCAGCGCCGCGTCGCCGTCGATGATCTTGCCGCGGCTGGCATACCAGATCCATGCGCCGTCCTTGGTGCGCATCCGGTATTCGCAGCAAAAGCGCTCGCAGGCGCCGGCCACGTGCGCATCGAGCGCGGCCTTGAGCGCGGCGAGATCGTCGCGGTGCACGATGGCGAAAAATTCGTCCATCGGAATAGTGATCCGATGCTCGATATAGCCCAGTTCGGCAAAGTTCCTGCTGGTCTGGCGCGTGATCGTGCCGGCCACCGGATCGGTTTCCCACAGGTCGAACCTGGCCGCTTCCATGGCCAGCGCCAGGCGCTGGTGATCCGGTGGGGGCATGCCGCAGTCGTCCATCGTTCTCTTTCGAAAAGGTCCGCACCGGCGACGTCGGACGTCTCAATCCAGTGTAATACAGAAATCCTTCGCCGGGAACCAGCGGTAGTCGAACCCCGCCGCGCCGCAGGTCACGCCGGCCGGACTGGCGCGCTGGCGGCCTCGCCGACCACCGTGTTCCACTGCCGCACAGTCCAGCCGGTCACCAGGCCGTGCAGCACATAGGGGTCGGTCTGGGCGAAGCGCGCGGCGGCGTCCGGCGAGTCGCCCTGGAACACCAGCAGCGCCGAGTCGACCGGATCGGCCAGCGTACCGGCCAGCACCAGCTCGCCGCGTTCCTGCGCCTGCCACGCCAGCGTCAGGTGCGCGTCGCGGAACTCGCCGCGCCGCGCCAGGTAGTCGGGAACGAACTGGTAACTGAGTAAATAATGCATGTGCACTCCATGGCAGGAACTACAGGAAACGGTCGAGGATACGCCGGCTGTGTTTATCGATAGTAAACATGTTGCGCACCAAGAAATGGATGCCGTGGTTGTCCGCCACCAGCAGCGACGCCTCGCCGATGCGGCGGATGTCGCCCTCGTCCTTGAGCACGAACTCGGTGTCGCCGCGGTCGGTCCGGACCAACCAGGTGCACGGCGTGGCGTAGCTGCTGACGTCGACGATGTGGCTGATCTCGGGCATGAACTCGCGCCCGTCGAGCTCCTCCTGCAGCAGCGCGCGCACGTCCGCCGGCAGGTCGGCGATGTCGTCGATCCAGGCCACCTCGCGGCCGTCGTGCAGCACCAGCGAGATGCCCTGGTCGGGCGACTGGATCGGGAACGCGCGCACCGGCGCGACGCCCTGGTGCAGCACGCCGTCGTCGGTAGTGAGATGCAGCGCGCCGAAGCTGTCGCGGCGCAGTTGGAAGCTCGTAGTGGCCATCTTAATCCTTGTCGCCATCGTCCATGTCGGTGTCGACGTTGCGCGCCTGCGCCTCGTAGAGCCGGAAGTAGGCGCCTTCGCGCGCCATCAGTTCGTCGTGACTGCCCTGCTCGACCACCACGCCGCGATCGAGCACCACCAGCCGGTCGGCCCGGTGCAGCGTCGACAGCCGGTGCGCGATGGCGATCGTGGTGCGGCCCTGCACCAGGTTGTCGAGCGCCTTCTGGATTTCCTTCTCGGTCTCCGAATCGACCGACGAGGTGGCCTCGTCCATGATCAGGATGCGCGGGTCGATCAGCAGCGCGCGCGCGATCGAGATGCGCTGGCGCTCGCCGCCGGACAGGCCCTGGCCGCGCTCGCCCACCATCGAGTCGTAGCCCTGCGGCAGGCGCAGGATGAATTCGTGGGCGTGCGCCGCGCGCGCCGAGGCGATGATGTCTGCGCGGCTGGCACCCGGCTTGCCGTAGGCGATGTTCTCGGCGATGGTGCCGAAGAACAGGAACGGCTCCTGCAGCACCAGGCCGATGTTGCGCCGGTAGTCGGACACGGCGAACGAGCGGATGTCGACGCCGTCGAGCAAAATCGCGCCCTCCGACACGTCGTAGAAGCGGCAGATCAGGTTCACCAGGGTGCTCTTGCCGGAGCCGCTGTGGCCGACCAGGCCGACGAATTCGCCGGCCTTGATGTTGAGCGTGATGCCGCGGTTGACCGCCCGGTTGCCGTAGCGGAAACCGACCTCGCGCAGGTCGATGCGCCCTTCGATCTTGTCCAGCTTGACCGGGCTGGCCGGCTCCGGCACGCTCGAGACATGGTCGAGGATGTCGAAGATGCGCTTGGCCGCGGAGGCCGACTTCTGCGTCACCGAGACGATCCGGCTCATCGAGTCGAGGCGGCCGTAGAAGCGGCTGCTGTAGGTGATGAACAAGGTCAGCACGCCGACCGTGATGTCGCCCTTCGACACCTGCCAGATGCCGAACACCCACACCACCAGCAGCCCCAGCTCGGTCAGGAACGACACCGTCGGCGAGAACAGCGACCACACTTTATTCAATTTGTCGTTGACCGCCAGGTTGTGCCGGTTGGCCTCGCGAAAACGCGTCGCTTCGCGCTTTTCCTGGGCAAACGCCTTCACCACCCGGATCCCGGGGATGGTATCGGCCAGCACGTTGGTCACTTCGCCCCAGACCCGGTCGATCTTTTCGAAGCCGGTGCGCAGGCGGTCGCGCACGATGTGGATCATCCAGGCGATGAATGGCAGCGGCACCAGCGTGATGACGGCCAGCAGCGGGTTGATCGAGCACAGGATCACGCCCGTCATGATGATCATCAGGACGTCCGAGGCGAAATCGAGCAGGTGCAGCGACAGGAACACGCAAATCCGGTCGCTGCCGCTGCCGATGCGCGACATCAGGTCGCCGGTGCGCTTGCCGCCGAAAAATTCGAGCGAGAGCTTCATCAGGTGTTCGTAGGTGGCCGAGCGCAGGTCGGCGCCCATCCGCTCCGACACGATGGCCAGGATGTAGGTCTTGGCCCAGCCCAGCAGCCAGGCCAGCACGGCCGAGCCGAGCAGGCCGGACATGTACAGCCACACCAGCTGCTGGTCGACCGGCTGGCCGTTCTGGAACGGGATCAGCACCTTGTCCATCAGCGGCATCGTCAGATACGGCGGGATCATGTGCGCCGCGGTGCTCGCCACCATCAGGAAAAACCCCAGCCCCAGCTGGCCGCGGTACGGCTTGGCGAAGCGCCACAGACGGAACAGGGTCCAGGTCGACGGCGGCGTGTACAGCACCTTGGTGCAGATCGGGCATTCTTCCTGGTCCGGCTCGAGCGGCGCCTTGCAGCTCGGGCAGACGTTCTGCTCGGCCGGCTGGACCGGCTCGCCGCTGACGTGGCTGTGCTGCTGTTCGCGGAACGCGTCGAGCACGCGGATCGCCTGCAGGTTCTGGCCCAGGGTAAAGCGCCAGGCCGCCAGCCGGCCGTGATGGTCGAGCAGTTCGAGATGGCCGACGCCGGCGTGGTCGTGGTGTTTCAGCTGCAGGCCGGGCCGGTAGGTCCACTCGCGCCAGTCCGCTTCGCCGGGCGCGCGCGCCACCAGGCGCGTGGCGGTGACGACCAGGATGCCCTTCGTGAAACGCAATTTTGCATCGAGGTCAACCTCGACGCTGCCTAAAACGTTCTCACCGGGTAAGAGTTTTTTCTGTACGTCAGCTTGCCAGCGCTCAGGCAGGAAACTGGCAGCAAGCGTGGCAGTGGACGCTGGCGTCGTCGGAGAAACAAGTTGTTGAGATGTCATCGTGATGCCGCCCGTTACAGGCCAGGTTGCTCGCAAAAGGGGATAGGCGCAGTGGCCCGCAGGATGCTCACCGAGGAAACTGTTGCAGAATGGGCTGTGCCGGCGACCGGCTCCCCGGGGCGACGGGGCAATCTACGGTATCCTATCGGAGGGCCAGACTGGCAGAAATCGGTTCGGCGCGGTAAGCTTCGTTCCAGCAAGTATACAACATGATGCGCTTGAGGAAAGCCCGGCTTTCCGCCAGCGCAGCGAGATGCAGTCAAACACAGGCACAGCCTTCGACCGCCGATGCCTGCCATGAACAGCGCGGCTGTTACCAAGAAATAATTTACATGATAAACAAGAAAGACCTCGCTTTTCTCCGTGTGACCCATCTGCGCGGACCGAACATCTGGACCTACCGCCCGGTCATCGAGGTGGTAATCGATATCGGCGCACTCGAAGAGCTGCCGTCGAACCTGATTCCCGGCCTGTACGAACGGCTGGTCGAGTCCTTGCCGGGGCTGGTGGTGCACCGCTGCGGCGTCGGTTCGCACGGCGGCTTCCTCGAGCGCCTGCGCGAAGGCACCTGGGCCGGCCACATCCTCGAGCACGTGGTGCTGGAACTGCAAAACCTGGCCGGCATGCGCACCGGCTTCGGCAAGACGCGTTCGACCGGCGACGCCGGCGTCTACAAGATGGCCTTCCGCACCCGCGAGGAGCACGTCGGGCGCGCCGCGCTGGCGGCCGGGCGCGCATTGCTGCTGGCGGCCATCGACGACACCGCCTTCGACCTGGCCGCCCAGGTGGCGATCCTCAAGGAGCTGGTCGACGACCATTGTCTTGGCCCGTCCACCGCCCACATCGTCGAAGCGGCCACCGAGCGCAAGATCCCGGCGCTGCGCCTCACCGACGGCAACCTGGTGCAGCTCGGCCATGGCGCCGCCCAGCGCCGCATCTGGACCGCCGAAACCGACCGCACCAGCGCGATCGCCGAAAGCATCGCCAGCGACAAGGACCTGACCAAGTCGCTGCTCGCCGCGTGCGGCATACCGGTGCCCGAGGGCAGCCTGGTGCGCAGCGCCGAAGAGGCGTGGGAAGAGGCGCAGGACATCGGCCTGCCGGTGGTGGTCAAGCCGTACGACGGCAACCACGGGCGCGGCGTCTCGCTCAACCTGGTCACCGAGGCCGACGTCGTCGCCGCCTATCACCTGGCCAGCCGCAAGGGCGACAGCAAGAGCGTGATCGTCGAACGCTACATCACCGGCGACGAGCACCGCATCCTGGTGGTCGGCAAGCAGGTGGTGGCCGTCGCCAAGGGCGAATCGCTGTGGGTCACCGGCGACGGCGTCGCCACCGTCAGCGCGCTGGTCGACAGCCAGATCAACACCGACCCGCGCCGCGGCAGCGGCGAGGATGCGCCGCTGAACGCGCTGGCGCCCGAAAACGGCGCCGAGATCATCCTCGAACTGGAACGCCAGGGCATGACCGCCTGGTCGGTCCCGCAGGCCGGCCAAAAGGTGCTGATCCAGCCGAACGGCAACGTCGCCTACGACGTCACCGACACCATCCATCCGTCGATCGCCTTCGCCGCCGCGCTGGCCGCGCGCGTGGTCGGCCTCGACATCGCCGGCGTCGACCTGGTCTGCGAAGACATCGCGCGCCCGCTCGAAGAGCAGCGCGGCGCCATCATCGAAGTCAATGCCAGCCCGGGCCTGCTGGCGCACCTGAAGCCCGCCAACGGCCCGGCGCGCCCGGTCGGCACCGCCATCATCGCGCACCTGTTCGCGCCCGAGGAAGACGGCCGCATCCCGATCGTCGGCGTCACCGGCACGCTCGGCACCAGCCTGATCGCCAAGCTGACCGGCTGCCTGCTGCAGCTGACCGGCAAGCATGTCGGCGTGGTCAGCGGCCAGGGCATGTATCTCGACCACCGCCAGGTCGTCAGCGGCGACTGCATCAAGTGGGAAGCCGGCCAGCGCCTGCTGATCAACCGCACCCTCAAGGCCGCCGTCTTCGAGAGCAACGCGCGGATGATCCTGTCCGAAGGCCTGGCCTACGACAAATGCCAGGTCGGCATCGTCACCGACATGGAAGGCATCGCCGACCTGGCCGAGTTCTACATCCGCGACGCCGACGACATGGCCAACGTGATCCGCACCCAGGTCGACGTGATCCTGCCGCACGGCGTGGCGGTGCTCAACGCCGAGAACGAAGCGGTCGCCGAGTTGTCCAACCTATGTGACGGCAAGGTGATCTTCTACGCCATCGACCCTGACAACGCCATCGTCGCGCGCCATCGCGCCGCCGGCGAACGCACGGTGGTGGTGCGCGGTGGTGCCATCGTGATCGCCGACGGCGCGGACGAAACCGTCCTGCTGCCGCTGGCATCGCTGAAGGCCTCGACCGCCAGGTATCCGGCCAGCCTGCTCGCCGCGGTGGCCGCGGCCTGGGCGCTCGACGTCTCGCCCGAGCTGCTGGCGGCCGGCCTGCGCACCTTCGACGCGACGCCGAAACCATCGGCGCCGCAGTAGGCAGCGAAGTAGGCAGCGTAGTAGGCAGCGAAGTAGGCAGCGAAGTAGGCAGCGCAGTAGGCAGCGCAGTAGGCAGCGTAGTAGTCCGCGCAGTGGTCAACGCAGTAGTCAACGCAGTAGTCAAATTAATGAATCAGGCCTGGCGCTCGGCGCCAGGTTGCGGGTCCCGGCCCGGTGCTTCGCGCCGGCCCCCCATCAGACAGGATTAACGGTTTATGCAAGTATCACGTGTACGGGCGCTGCGCGGCCCCAACCTCTGGAGCCATCATACCTCGGTCGAGGCCATCCTCACCTGCAGCGTCGACGAGGAATGCGTCGCCAACCTGGCCGGCTTCGAAGTGCGCCTGCGGGCCCGCTTCCCGGCCCTGTCGCCGCTGCAGCCGACCGGCCACGACGACCGCATTCCGATGGCCCACGTGTTCGAACTGGCGGCGCTCGACCTGCAGGCGCAGGCCGGCTGCCCCGTCACCTTCAGCCGCACCACCGCCACGCTCGAACAGGGCATCTTCCAGGTGGTCGTCGAATACTCCGAAGAAGCGGTCGGCCGGCTGGCGCTCGAACTGGCCGAACAGCTGGTGCGCGCGGCGGCCGACGACACCCCGTTCGACCTCGATGGCGCGCTGGCGCAGTTGCGCGAGCTCGACGAAGACGTCCGGCTCGGACCTTCCACCGGCGCCATCGTGCAGGCCGCGGTGGCGCGCAACATCCCGTTCCGCCGTCTCACCGACGGCAGCCTGGTGACGTTCGGCTGGGGCAGCCGCCAGCGCAAGATCCAGGCGGCCGAAATGGACCGCACCGGCGCGATCGCCGAAGCCATCGCGCAGGACAAGGAGCTGACCAAGAAGCTGCTCGACGCGGCCGGCGTGCCGGTGCCGCACGGCCGCGTGGCGCTCGACGCCGACGACGCCTGGGCCGCCGCGCTTGAAATCGGCCTGCCGGTGGTGATCAAGCCGAAGGACGGCAACCAGGGCAAGGGCGTCACCGTCAACATCACCACCCGCGAGCAGATGAGCGCCGGCTTCGCCGCCGCCTCCGAATTTCGCGACGACATCCTGGTCGAGCGCTACCTGCCCGGCAACGACTTCCGCCTGCTGGTGGTCGGCGACAAGCTGATCGCCGCGGCGCGCCGCGATCCGCCGCAAGTGGTCGGCGACGGCCTGCTGTCGGTGCGCCAGCTGGTCGACCAGGTCAACCTCGATCCGCGCCGCGGCAACGGCCACGCCACTTCGCTCACCAAGATCCGCTTCGACGACATCGCGCTCGCCAGCCTGGCCGCGCAAGGCTACGTGGCCGAATCGGTGCCGCCGCGCGGCAAGCGCGTCATCTTGCGCAACAACGCCAACCTGTCGACCGGCGGCGCCGCCACCGACGTCACCGACGACGTCCATCCGGAAGTAGCCGCGCGCGCGATCGCCGCCGCCCACATGGTCGGCCTCGACATCTGCGGCGTCGACCTGGTGTGCGACAGCGTGCTCAAACCGATCGAAGAGCAGCACGGCGGCGTGGTCGAGGTGAACGCCGCGCCGGGCCTGCGCATGCACCTGTCGCCGTCGTTCGGCAAGGGCCGGCCGGTCGGCGAAGCGATCATCGCGTCGATGTTCGCGGAAGGCGACGACGGCCGCATTCCGGTCGTCGCCGTCACCGGCACCAACGGCAAGACCACCACGGTGCGCCTGATCGCCCACCTGCTCACCGCCGGCGGCCTGCGCACCGGCATGACCAACACCGACGGCGTCTACATCGAAGGTCGCCGCATCGACAGCGGCGACTGCAGCGGCCCGCGCAGCGCGCGCAACGTGCTGCTGCACCCGGACGTCGACGCGGCCGTGTTCGAGACCGCCCGCGGCGGCCTGCTGCGCGAAGGGCTGGCATTCGACCGCTGCCAGGTCGCGGTGGTGACCAACATCGGCTCGGGCGACCACCTCGGCCTGAACTACATCACCACGCTGGAAGACCTGGCGGTGCTCAAACGCGTGATCGTGCAAAACGTCGCCGACCACGGCATGGCGGTGCTCAACGCGACCGATCCGGTGGTCGTGACGATGGCCAATAACTGCCGCGGCGCGGTCACCTTCTTCGCCGCCGACGCGCAGCATGAAGTGATGTCGATGCACCGCGCGCAGGGCCAGCGCGTGGTGTTCGTCGAAAACGGCCAGCTGGTCGCCGCGCAGGGCAAGACGGTGTACAAGGTGGCGCTGTCGGCGGTGCCGATCACGCGCAACGGCACCATCGGCTTCCAGGTCGACAACGTGATGGCGTCGGTGGCGGCGGCATGGGCGGTCGGCTTGCCGTGGGAATCGATCTGCGCTGGCCTGCAGTCGTTCGCCAGCGAGAGCGACAACGCGCCGGGCCGCTTCAATGTGTTCAGCTACCGCGGTGCCACCGTGATCGCCGATTACGGCCACAATCCGGATGCCATCGTGGCGCTGGTCAACGCGGTCGAGAGCATGCCGGCCAAGCGCCGCTCGGTGGTCATCAGCGGCGCCGGCGACCGGCGCGATCAGGATATCCGCCAGCAGACCGAGATCCTCGGCGCCGCGTTCGACGACGTGCTGCTGTACCAGGACCAGTGCCAGCGCGGGCGCGCAGACGGCGAAGTCGTCGCGCTGCTGCGTCAGGGACTGGCAGGCGCGGTCCGCACCAGCCATGTCGACGAAATCAACGGCGAATTCGTCGCCATCGACACCGCGCTGGCGCGCCTGTCGGAAGGCGACCTGTGCCTGATCCTGATCGACCAGGTCGACGCGGCGCTGGCGCATATCGCCGCGCGCATCGCGCAAGGTTGAACGGAGACGAGTTCGCGTTTGCACCGACAGGCGTAGCATGTCGGTGCAGTCACCGGTACAGGCACGCGTACTCGACAAGGAAATTGATACCATGAGCGATCCGGATATTCGTTGGAAACAGCGCTTCGACAATTTCAAGAAAGCGCTCGCGCAGCTGAGCGATGCCGACCAATTGAGCAAGCAACGCCCCCTTTCCCGGTTGGAAAATCAGGGCTTGATCCAGGCGTTCGAGTTCACTTTCGAGTTGGCATGGAATACGCTCAGGGATTTCTTGACATCGCTTGGCATTCAGGACTTGATTGGTTCAAAAGACACTGCGCGCGAGGCGTTCAGACGCCAGCTGATTTCCGACGACCAAGGTTGGCTCATGATGTTGAGCGACAGGAATCGGAGTTCGCATACCTACAATGAGGCGACCGCCGACGCAATTGTCGCGCACATACATGGTGCTTATATGGAGTTATTCCGGCAACTGTCAGCTAAGCTCGAAGGCCATTTGCTGGATGAATAATGTCAGTCATCGATGACAATTTTGGGTTGCCGTCCTCGATCATCGCGATGCTGCGCGGCGTGTTTGCCAAGTATCCGGCGGTGACTGAAGTGCGCCTGTACGGCTCGCGGGCAAAGGGGAACTTTCACCGCGGCTCCGACATCGATCTATCGATCATGGACGAAGCGGTAAGCGATGCACAGTTGGCGAACATCGAACATGACATCGACGAATTGCCCTGTTTGCACTCCGTCGACCTGTCGCTGTTCCACCAGATCGACAATCCCGCCTTGATCGAACACATCGCGCGCATCGGCAAAGACTTCTATCGCGCGCACCCGGCGCCTTGACAGGATGACCTGCCTGCGCAGCTCTACCCTTGGGCTCGCTCAGTACCCTGCCCTGCCCGC
>JARXKM010000103.1:0-5128 GCA_030272785.1 Pseudomonadota bacterium | reverse complement strand
TGACCTGCCTGCGCAGCTCTACCCTTGGGCTCGCTCAGTACCCTGCCCTGCCCGCGTTCTATGCTGAATCCAGCGCAATCGTTCGGGAGCTGTCATGTTGGATTTCACGATCGGATCACCCAAGCGTTTTCTCAATGACATCGTCACCCTGCCGGCGGACGGCAAGACGGCGCGCTCGCCGTTCGACCGGCGCGTGGCGGCGCCCGGCCAGCCGGCGACGGGCGTCATGCCGCGCAAGCGACGCCGCCACGACGGCATCAACGGCGCCTGGCAAGCGCCGCTGGCCTGGTAGACGGCCTACGGCGTGATGCGGCGCAGGCGCGGGTGCGCCGCCAGCGCCGGCGCGTCGCGCGGGTCGATGGCCAGGCGCGCACCGCGTTCGGCGAAGCGGTAGCGGCGGCCGCTGACGGCGCCGTTCAGCACCAGTTCATTGGCGCCGTAGTAGGCGAACAGCACGCCATTGCCCGGTGCGAGCGGGCGCGCGGCCGGCTCGGGCGGCGCCGCGCCGCCGGGGGTGGCCGCCTCGCGGCGCGTCAGTTGTTGCCGATGGTTGCCGCAGCAGGACATCTCAGTTCTCCTTGTGGCGGGCGCCGACGCGCTCGAGCAGGATGGCGCCGGCCGACAGGGCCGGCCATAACAGCAGCTGGTCGCGCCAGCCGGCGCCTAGCAGCAGCGCGAACGGCAGCGCGATCCACAGGCTGAGACAATAAAAGCAGTCCATCAGCCGGCCGGCGGCGCCGTCGCCGGCGCGCGCGCGCAGGCGCACCACCAGGTCCCACGGGCCGTCCTCGGCCTGCAGCAGGTGGGTGATGCGCCACACGGCGAGCACGCCGAGCAGCAGCCGGTACAGCGCCGCGTCCACGCGCGCGCCTACACGATCTCCTTGCAGACATCCGGGCACAGTTCCTTGCGCAGGATGGTGAAGGCGACCTCGAACTCGTTGGCGTGCACCCATTGCGGATCGCTGCAGCCGTCGGTGGTGCGCTTCCAGGCGCGCAGTCGCACGATGTAGGCGCAGCATTTCTCGAAGTCGCTGCCGTGCAGCGTCACCTTGTAGTCGCCGCCGTACCAGTGCGGCCGCGGCGCTCCCTGCGCCAGCGCGCTGGCATAGTCCGGCCCTACTTCAAAGGTCGGATCGGCGGCGAACGTGCCGTGCGCGCCGGTGCCGATGTAGAACACTTCGGAGACGCCGAATTCGGCGCGCATCCAGTAGCCGCCAAGGTGGCCATCCTGCGGCGTCATCGGACAGGTGGCGCTGAAGTGGATGGTCAGCGTGTCGGTCGCCGACAGGCGCACGATGTCGCAGGCGGCGATGCAGTGTTCGGCCGAGGTGCCCTCGTTGATGCAGATTTTGCGGATGAAGCAATCGGGCTCGCTGGTGCAGGCATGGATGGTGCCGGGGCCGCACGGGTGCAGCGCGGTCGGCGCCGGATGGATCATGGCCTGATTGTCGATCCGGACAAACACCGATTCGGTGCGCGCCTGGCCGCAGGTGGGCAGGATCCGCTCGCTGCCGGCGACCAGGTTGTCGGCGCCGTCGGCCGTATAGCCGACGAAGCGCAGTTCGTACAGCGCGTCCGGGGTCAGTGCCGGATTGGCCAGCGTATTGAAGAAAAACAGCGTGTCGAAGTCGAACCAGATCACGCTGCCGCCAAAGCGCGGGATGGCCGGATGCAGCTGCTCGTAATGGCGCCGCGTCACCATCACGGTCTGGCCGCTCTTGAGGATGGGCGTGAACGCCGGCGCCGGCGCGATCACCGCCGCCGAGCCGTCCCAGTAGGCGCGCGTGAAGCCGTCGAAGGCCGGCACCGGCAGGTCGCTCCAGGGGCCGCCGTTGCGCGATACCTGCACCTTGAAGTAGTCGACGTCGCTGCCGACCGCGCCGCGGATGCGCAGGTCGCCGTAGAATGGCTGGTCGGCTGCGCTGGCCACCAGGCCGTAGCCGCGCAGGTCGGGCGGGCCGGCGGTGACGCCGATCTGGTCGGTCGTGCGGCAGCCGACGAAGGTCACCTTCAGGCATTCCGGGCATTCCGGATCGCGGCAGGTGGGCAGGCAGCAGGCCAGCCGGTTCGCCAGCAGGGTGACGCCGAGCGTGGTCGGGATGTTCCAGCGGGTCTGGGCATTGGTCTCGGCATGGATCACCTCGAGCTTGTTGCCGCACACCTGGGTGACGCGGAATACCACGTCCGGTGCGCAGTCCTGCACGTCCCACCATGGCCACACGTGCAGCGCGGCCAGGTCGGACGAGGCGGGCAAGACCTGCATCAGCGCCTCGGCCGACACCGGCTCGCCGAGGGTGCCGGCGATGGCCAGCCGGCGCGAACCGGGCAGCAGGTTGGCCTCCGACAGGATCTGCTCGAGGTAGAGCGGATCGGGATCGGGCCCCGGCGGCAGCGGCGGCAGGCGCAGGCCGCCCTGGCCGAGCAGTTGCTGGATGCGCGTAAACAGGGCGGGATCGAGCGCCCAGTTGCGCACCAGCCAAGGCCGCCAGTTCAGGCAGCACCAGCGGAACTGAATGACGAAATTGCCGGCGACGTCGGTGACGGCCGATTTGATCAGGTCGCGGTGGTACCAGAAGAACCAGTGGTCGACGTCGTAGGCCTCGACGGTGGCGCCAGGCACCGGCGCGTCGCAGAAATGGTAGCGGCCGCTGGCCGGATCGTACTGCCAGTTGCGGCATACCACGCGGCCGCGGATGGTGTACAGGCGGCAGCACAGGATCCAGCAGCGGTACATCTCGACGTCGAGCCTGACGGTGCCGAGCGCCACCTGGATCTCCTTCTGCTGGCCGGCTTCGGCGGCCGGCGCCTTGCGTTTCGGCGCATCGCCGTTGGCGCGGCGGCCGGCCAGTTCGACCTCGATCGAGACGGCGTCGATGCTCAGCAAATCGAGGTCGGCGATGTTCGGCCCGATCACCAGCCGTACCGGGCAAGGCAGTTTGGCGCCCGGCAGGAACGGCGGCTCGAACGCCACCGCGAAGCGCAGCGGCTCCTTGGTGTTGGCGGCCTTCAGGACGGTCGAGCCGAGCACGCTGGCGCCGAACACCACCGCGGCGCGCAGTTCGAGCGCCGGGTCGAACAGGTCCGCAGGTACATTGCTGAGGTCGATCGCCCCGGTCATCGTGCTGGTCATCGTGCTGGTCATCTTGCTGGTCATCTTGTCTCCCTGGTTGAAATATTAATATTTTTTCAATCTAGGCAGACTGAGCGCTAATTGCCAGCGCTAACGATGGGGCGATTGTTCTAGATCAATGAATCGGCTGAAATATCCGCCGCATGTATGCGAACCGCGCTGGCGCTCTATGCGCGCAGGATAAAAGCGGGCGCGCGCACGGTCGCGTGCGGCGAACGAATTCGGAACGGCGCACAATGGCAATTCCCAGGAAAACAAAGGAATCGATCATGGACGACACAGACGACGCATTGAGCCGGAACGCCGCACACTATCTGCAGGCCGCGGCCCGCCTCGAGCAGCCGCTGGGCGCGCTGGCCGAAGCGATGGACGAGGTCGAGCGGGTCGGCGCGCAGATCGCCCACTCGACCTACATGAGCCAGGTCGTCGCCGACCGCGCCAAATACCACCAACTGCAAGCGCTGAGCCAACCCGAGGCCACCCTGGCGGCCACCCTGGCCGATGCCGACGCGACGCGCCGCCTGTTGCAGCTGCTGGCGCCCTCGCTGGTGTTCCCGGCCGCCACGCCGATGCAAATCGACCTGAGCGGCGAAGCGCTGCACCGAGCCCGCCTGGCGGCCGAACTGCACAAGGAGAACCTGCGCAAGCTGATCGCCGCCGAGACCGGCCGCATCGGCCGCATCGACACTGCCGGCTAGCGGCGGCTGGCGCAGGCGGCGCCGGACGGATGGGCGGGGCCCGCCTGCGATTGCCCGTTGCTGATAGACTGGCGGCCTTTAACGTCAGCAGCGGGTCTCGCATGAGCTATCAAAATCGCCAGTGGTATTACGTCAAGCGGCCCGAGGGACGGGTCAGCGACGAGCATTACGAACTACGCGACAGCGAGCTCGATGCGCGCCTGTCGGCCAACGAAGTGATCATCCGCGCGCGCCTGATCAGTGTCGACCCGTACATCCGCATCCAGCAGGCCGAGCGCAACACCTACGACGTGCCGCATCCGCTCGGGATCGTCCAGCGTGCGGGCGTGGTGGGCGAAGTGGTCGCCTCGGCCAGTGCGCTGTTCAAGGTCGGCGACGCGGTTGCCGCCTACAGCGGCTGGCAGCTGTACGCCAAATGCCACCACAGCGAACTGACCCTGCTCGACCCGGCCCAGGCGCCGGTATCGAGCGCGCTCGGCGTGCTCGGCATGCCTGGACGCACCGCCTGGTTCGGCCTGATGGAAGCGGGCCGGCCGCGGCCGGGAGACACGCTGGTCGTCTCCGGCGCTGCCGGTGCGGTCGGCTCGCTGGTCGCCCAGTTCGGCAAGCGTGCCGGCTGCCGCGTGATCGGCATTGCGGGCGGTGCGGCCAAGTGCGCGTTCCTGACCGAGACACTGGGGCTCGACGGCGCGGTCGACTACCGCGCCCACCCGACGCTCGACGGGCTGCGCGCGGCGATCGAAGCGGCCACTGGTGGCGTCGACATTTATTTCGACAATGTCGGCGGCATGATCACCGACGCGGTGATCCCGCTGATCAAGCTGCGCGCGCGCATCATCATCTGCGGCGCCATCGCCCAGTACGACGGCGGGCTCGATGCGCCGGAGCTGGCGCCGCGCTTCCTGCAGCACATGCTGTTCAAGCGCGCCAGCATCCAGGGCATCCTGGCGCGCGACTACACGCACCGGATGGACGAGATGATCAAGACGGTGGCGCCGTGGGTGCGGCGCGGCGAGATCGTTTCGCAAGAAACCTACGTCGACGGCTTCGAGCAACTGCCGGCCGCGCTCAACAGCCTGTTCGAAGGCAAGAACCTCGGCAAACTGCTGGTGCGCATCTAACGACGTTTCGGCAACAGCGCGGCCAGCGCCCCAAAATGCTGGGGTCAGGTCAAAAAATGCTGGGGTCAGGTCTGACATTCGGACATTTTTCAGGGGTCAGGTCTGACATTCGGACATTTTGGTGGGGTCAGGTCTGACATTCGGACATTTTGCCGAGCTCAAGCATGCAATTTCGGC
>JARXKM010000102.1 GCA_030272785.1 Pseudomonadota bacterium | reverse complement strand
CCCAGCCAAATGTCCGAATGTCAGACCTGACCCCAGAAAAATGTCCGAATGTCAGACCTGACCCCGCCGGCGGAATAGGGCATTTCGGTCAATATGTTTGATTCTGCTACTGCTCTGCGCTATCGTAGCGGGGCTGTATCGCATTGCTCCATTTCACAAAGGAAGTTCGATGACTTTTCTCTCTATTCTGTGCGCGCTGCTCATCGAGCAATTGAAGCCTTTGCGCGCAGATAACATGATTTATGCCGAGATCAAAAGCTTCGCCATGCGCATGGAGGGCTGGTTCAACGCCGGCGACGCCAGCCACGGCCGCCTCGGCTGGCTGCTGATGATGGCCGCGCTGATGCTGCCCACCGCGCTGATCTACTGGGTCCTGCTGCACTTTCACCTGGTGTTCGCCGCCTTCGCCTGGAACGTGCTGATCGTCTACCTGACGCTCGGCTTTCGCCACTACAGCCATTACTTCACGTCGATCCAGATGGCCCTCAACGCCGGCGACGAGCCGACCGCGCGCACTTTGCTGGCCGAATGGACGCGCGTCGATAGCGTCGGCATGGAGAGCACCGAGATCGCCCGCCTGGCAGTCGAGAAGTCGCTCGTGACCACCCACCGCAACGTGTTCGGCGTGTTCTTCTGGTTCCTCATGCCGCTCGGCCCCGCCTGCGCCGTGATGTACCGCGTCGCCGAGTACCTGGCGCGCGCCTGGAACGAGCCGGACCACATGCGCGGCGAGGCGTTCGGCCAGTTCGCCGCCAAGGCGTTTTACTGGATCGACTGGCTGCCGGTGCGCTTGACCGCCGTCGCCTTCGCCGTGGTCGGCAACTTCGAGGATGCCATCTATGCCTGGCGCAATTTCGCCCATCGCTGGGCCGACCAGGCCAAGGGCATCATCCTCACCGCCGGCGGCGGCGCCATGGGCGTGCGGCTGGGCACACCGTACGAGAACGCCTCCGGCCTGGTGCTGCCACCCGACGCCGCCACCGTCGACTCGTCCGATTCGGACGCCGAAGTGCTGCCCGGCGAAGAACCGAACGTGCGCGCGCTGCAAAGCACCGTCGGCCTGGTGTGGCGCGCCTTGTTGCTGTGGATGATGCTATTGTTGCTGCTGTCCGGCGCTGTCTGGCTGGGCTAGACCGCTCGGCCGACGCAGGAACGGGCTGTCGGATGGGGACTTCGGGTCTTCTATAAGATATAATACTGCGTCAACCGCCCGGTGCAAGCGCCGGGCCCACCCACGCAGCATTCCTGTTCGAGCACGCCTCCCAATGGTCGAGTCACCGCAAATCAAGAAAGAGTTTTTCATTCTTGGCATCAGCAGCGATGGCAGGCAGTTTCGTCCCAGCGACTGGGCCGAACGCCTGTGCGGCGCGATGTCGTGTTTCCGCCCGGAAGGCTCGGGCGGGCGTAATTCGCACCTGCAGTTTTCCCCCTACGTGCGCCCGACCATGCTGGACGGCGTGAGGGCGGTCGTCGTCGATGCCGCTCTGCAACAAATCGAGCCGCTGGCCTACCATTTCGTCGTCGACTTCGCCAAGGACAACGACTTGCAGGTGCTGCAGGCGTGCATCCTGCCCGATCCGGCCCCTTCGGGCCCGCCGCCCGGCAAGCCGTAAGCAATCGCGCGGCGCCGCCGCATTGAGCCAGATCAAGCCTGCGCGCGCGCGGGCGCGTTAGCGTGTGCCTACTGTGCGCGCACCTGTTCGCGCGCAAACGCGGCCCGGGAGAATGACCATGCGCATTGGCGAAATCTGCACCACCCATACCATCGTGTGCAAGCGCGACGA
This sequence comes from Pseudomonadota bacterium, assembly GCA_030272785.1. Taxonomy (GTDB): domain Bacteria; phylum Pseudomonadota; class Gammaproteobacteria; order Burkholderiales; family Burkholderiaceae_D; genus JAFCUW01. The sequence continues at coordinate 13,252 of JARXKM010000102.1, read as the reverse complement.
GACCGTCCAGGGTGCGGCCTTGCTCATGCGAAAGAACCACGTCGGCGACCTGATCGTCATCGACCAGTCCAACGGCGAGCGCCAGCCGGTCGGCATCGTCACCGACCGCGACATCGTCATCTCGGTCATCGCCCTCGGACTCGACCCGACCAGCCTGCTGGTGGGCGACATCATGAGCGACGACCTGCTCACCTGCACCGACGCGGACGACGTCTACGAAACCATCGAACGGATGCGCCTGCGCGGCATCCGCAGGGTGCCGGTGGTCGATGCGCACGGCGGCCTGGCCGGCATCGTCAGCGCCGACGACCTGCTCGGCTTCCTGGCCGAGGAAATCGGCGAACTGGCACGCATCGCGCCGCACCAGCAGTCGCAGGAGAAGCGCGCCCGCCATTGAGCGGCGCGCCGCCGAACGCGCGGGCGCGGCCGCTCTGCTACTATCGGACCCATGCCGCCGGCCAGCCGCTACAGTCGCTGGCCGTGCGCGGCCCTGTCCCTTTCGGCGAGATCGCATGAACCTGAACATCTGCATGCAGGGCGCAACCGCGCGCCTGCTGACCGGCGCGGTGGCGCTGTTCATGAGCGGCGCCGCCGCGGCGTTGCCGCCGCCGCTGCCCAAGGGCGTGACGCAAGGCCCGGCCGTCGAAGGCATTACCGAATACCGCCTGCCGAACGGGCTGAAGGTGCTGTTGTTCCCGGACGCCTCGAAGCCGACCGTCACCGTCAACGTCACCTACCTGGTCGGCTCGCGCCACGAGAACTACGGCGAGACCGGCATGGCGCACCTGCTCGAACATCTGATGTTCAAGGGCGCCGCGCACAACCGCGCCATCACCGAACAGTTTGCCGCGCGCGGCATGCAGTTCAACGGCACCACCTCGCTCGACCGCACCAATTACTACGAGGTGTTCCAGGCCGGCGCCTCGAATTTGCAGTGGGCGCTGCAGATGGAGGCGGACCGCATGGTCCATTCCTTCATCGCCAAAAAAGACCTCGATGCCGAGATGACGGTGGTGCGCAACGAGTACGAGGGCGGCGAGAATTCGCCCAGCGCGGTGCTGATGAAGCGCATGCAGAGCGTCGCCTTCGACTGGCACAGTTACGGCCGCTCGACCATCGGCAACCGCAGCGATATCGAGAACGTCGGCATCGCCAATCTGCAGGCGTTCTACCGCACCTGGTACCAGCCGGACAACGCGGTGCTGCTGGTGGCCGGCAAATTCGATCCGGCCGCCACGCTCGGCTTCATCGCGCAAAAGTTCGGCGCCATCCCCAGGCCGAGCCGCAGCTTGCCCAGGTTCTGGACGGTCGAGCCGACCCAGGACGGCGAGCGCAGTTTCAGCGTGCGCCGCCAGGGCGACGTGCAACTCGTCGCGCTCGGCTACAAGGTGCCGTCCGCGCTGCACGACGACAGCGACGTGCTGTCGTTCGCCTCCGACATCCTCGGCAATGGCCCGGCCGCGCGCCTGCACAAGCTGCTCATCGACAGCGGCATGGCGAGCGAGGTGTACGCCTACGGCCAGACCGGCTACGCGCCGGGCCTGCAGCTGTTCGGCGCGGTGGTCAAGAAGGGCGCGCCGATCGAGCCGGTGCGCGCGGCGATGACCGCGGCGGTCGAGGAGTTCGCGCGCCATCCGGCCACCGCCGAGGAGCTTGAGCGGGTACGCCGCAACCTCACCAACGAGATCGACAAGAGCCTGAACGATCCGCAGCGGGTCGGCGTGGCGCTGTCGGAGGCGATCGCGCTGGGCGACTGGCGCCTGTACTTCGTCGGCCGCGAACGCATCGCCACCATCAGCGCCGACGATGTCGCCCGCGTGTCGGCCAGGTACCTGCGGCGCGACAACCGGGTCACCGGCTACTTCGTGCCGGACGACGCGCCGCAGCGCGCCGAGATCCCGCCGGCGCCGACCGTGGCGAGCCTGCTGAAGGACTTCAAGCCGAAGGCGGCGTCGCTGGTGTCGGAGGACTTCGAGCCGAGTCAGCAGAACATCATGCAGCGCACCACCTTGCTGACGGTGGGCGGCGTCAAGCTGGCGCTGCTGCCGAAGAAGAACCGCGGCGAAGCGGTGTCGGTCGAATTCGTCCAGCATTTCGGCGACGAGCAGAACCTGTTTGGCCAGGGCGCGGTGCCGGCGCTGACCGGCGCCATGCTGATGCGCGGCTCGACCCAATACAGCCGCATCGCGCTCGCCGATGCGTTCGACCGCCTGAAGATATCGGGCAGCCCGCATCACTTCGAGACTACCCGCGCCAACCTGGCCGAGGCGCTGCGGCTGGTCGCCCACGTACTCAAGGAGCCGGCCTTTCCCGAGGCCGAACTCGAGCAGCTGCGCCAGCAGACGCTGGTCGGCATCGAGGCCAGCCGCAGCGAGCCGCAAGCGCTCGCCGCGCGCGCGCTGGCCGAACATTTCAACACCTATCCGCGCGGTGACGTGCGCGCCGAGACCACCATCGAGGAAGACATCGCCGACACGCGCGCGGCCACGCTCGCGCAGTTGAAGGCCTTCCACCGCCAGTTCTACGGCGCCGCGCCGGCCGAACTGGCGATCGTCGGCGACTTCGACGCGCAGGCGATCGCGCCGCTGGTCGAGGAACTGTTCGGCCACTGGGTCGCAGCTAAGCACGTGGCGCCGGTGCTGCGCCGCCACGAGGACATCGCGCCGATGCGCAAAGTGCTCGACACGCCGGACAAGGAAAACGGCTACTACACGGCGCGCCTGAACCTCGACCTGAACATCGAGGACGCCGACTATCCGGCCCTGATGCTGGCCAATTACGTGTTCGGCGAGGGCGGCCTGAAGTCGCGCCTGATGGACCGCATCCGCCAGAAGGACGGCCTGTCGTACGGCGGTGGCTCGCAGCTGGTGGCCGGCGAGCTTGACCGCGCGGGCATGTTCGGCATCGGCGCGCTGGCGGCGCCGCAGAACCTGCGCAAGGTCGATGCCGCCGTGCGCGAGGAGCTGGCGCGCGCGCTCAAGGGCGGCTTCACCGCCGCCGAACTGGCCGGCGCCAAATCGGGCCTGCTGCAGCAGCGCCTGCAGAACCGCGCCGACGATGCGGTGCTGGCGGCCGGCTGGGCCGCCTATCTCTACCGCGGCAAGACATATGAATGGAGCCGCCAGTTCGAGCAGAAGATGGCCGCCGTCACCTTGGCGCAGATGAACGCGGCATTCCGCAAGGCGATCGACCCGTCCAGGCTGAGCGTGGTGATGGCGGGCGATCAGCAAAAGGCAACACCAGGGCCGAAATAGTGTCGTGCAGCCATCGAAAAGTTGCAGATTGATGTGATCGACTGTCCATATCGGGTATGATGTTGCCATGGAGCAGCAAATGCTACTCTTGTTCAACAATGGAGTGTGCGATGGTCGGCAAGAACAAGCAACAAGGCAGTGGATTCGAAGGCAAAGTGGTGTTGGTGACGGGTGCGGCCGGCGGCATCGGCCGCGCCACCGCGCTCGCTTTCGGCCGCGCGGGCGCCAGCGTGGTGGTGGCCGACTTGTCGGTCGACGGCGGCCACGCGACGGCGGCGATGATCGTCGAAGCGGGCGGCAAGGCGCTGTTCGTGCAGACCAACGTGACGCGCGCGGCCGAAGTCGAAGCGCTGATCGACAAGACGGTGGCGTACTTCGGCCGGCTCGACTGCGCCTTCAACAACGCCGGCATCGAGGAAGAGCACCTGCCGCTGGCCGATGCCGACGAGGCGCTGTTCGACCGCATCATGAACGTCAACGTCAAGGGCACCTGGCTGTGCATGAAGTACGAGATCCGCCAGATGCTCAAGCAGGGCGGCGGCGCGATCGTCAACACGGCGTCGGTGGCCGGCTTGGTGGGCGCGCCGACGCAGCCGATCTACGCCGCCAGCAAGCACGCGGTGGTGGGCATGACCAAGACCGCGGCGGCCGAGTATGGACGCGCGGGGATCCGCATCAACAGCGTGTGCCCCGGCGTGATCAACACGCCGATGCTGGCGCGCGCGCTCGAGCGCGAGCCTGGCCGCGAGAAGAAGCTGCGCAACCTGCATCCGATCGGGCGCTTCGGCGAAGCGACGGAAATCGCCAACGCGACGCTGTGGCTGTGCTCCGAGCAAGCCTCGTTCGTCACCGGCCACCAGCTGATGGTCGATGGCGGGCTGACCGCGATCTGAGGACCCGGGGTCAGGCCGGTCATTCGCTTATGTCGCCGTTTGACATGCTCGAATGGCAGAGCTGACCCCGGTGTTGGCGCATGCCGGCGGCGCTTGCTCCGCGTGGGCTGCATGCGACCATGTGCGCCGCCAAATGTCCGAATGTCAGACCTCAGCCGGCGTTGTCCTGCCTACTTCGGCCGCGGCGCGCGCAAGCGGCGGTCCGGCGCCGACAGCCGGCCGGCGCGCAATTCGCCCACCGCCGTGCCGACTGCGCGCGCCACGTTGCGTACCTCTTCCTGGAAATCGGTGTCGCGGTCGAGCGCCGCGTGGCTCTCGGCATACGACTCGTAGTAGCCGATATAGCGGTCGAGCCGCGCGAAGCTGCCGGCGTCGATCAATCCCATCCAGTCGAGCCAGTCCGACAGGCCGCGCCGCACGCCTTCGATGCCGGCCACGTCGCCATGCACCACCAGACCGTACGCGCGGTCGGCCAGGTGCTTCGGATAGTCCCAGCCGGCCAGTTCCAGCGCCTTCGCCTGGTCGGCGTGTTTGCCGTGCGTGGTGGTCGGATCCGGATTACCGCCGTCGGCGCACACCAGCCGGTCGATCATCAGCTTGAGCACCGCCGGCGTCTGGTACCAGTACACCGGCGTGAGGATAATGACGCCATGCGCGGCCACCCATTTTTCGTAGATCTCGCTCATCCAGTCGTTGGTCTGGTGCAGCGAGTGGTTCGGATAGCAGCTGCACGGCCAATGGCACAGCGGCATCGCGGTCGACACGCAGGCTTTGCACGGATGGATGTGGCGGTCGTAGTCGGAGGTGAGCAAGCTGAGGTCAAGCACGTCGACCTCGATGGCCGCCGCTTCGAGCACTTCGCGCGCCATGCCGGTCATGCGGAACGTCTTCGAGATCTCGCCCGGACAACTGCCGTCGTTGCGGGCCGCGCCGTTAATGAGCAGCACGCGCGAGCGGGTGGCAGGATCCTTCTGCACCGTTTCGGCCGCCAGCAGGCGCTCGCGCGTCGCTTTCCATTCGACCGACAGGTCGTAGTCGGGATCGGCGAATCCGGCACCGGCTTTCTCGGTGATCGGCGCCTTGTGCGCGTCGCGGTAATTGGCCCAGGCGATTTCCTCGACCGCGGCCAGTTCGCCGCCGACTTTCTGGAAAGCCGGATCCATGAACGAGCGGGTAAATACCAGGTGGAATTGGTCGCGTTCCAGCGTGGCGGGCGCTTGCCCCTTGCGGACATCAGTCATGGTCGGCCTTTCGCAGAAGTAGCTTGAGTATCTGAGAAATAGCGCCCAGTTAATGTACGCCACCTAACACTGGCGTACGAAGTGTGGGTCCATGAAAAAAGGCGGGCCGGACCGTAGTCCGTACCCGCCCTTGGCGCGCCCGCGCGGCGCGCTTACTTCGCGACCGGCGCCGCAGCCGGCGCTGGGGCCGCTGGAGCCGCCGCCGGCGCACGGTTGGTCCACAGGATCCAGTACTTGGCCAGGTCGCCCAGGCCGTCGGCGCCCTTGACCGATTCGAGCGTCTTGACCGCTTCGGCCTTGCGGCCCGCCTTGGCGTACGCCATCCCCAGGCGCAGCTTGTAGTCGTCGCCTTTCTTGGCGATGCCCTTGGCGATGCCTTGCTCCATCAGCGGGATGCCCTTGTCGAACTGGTCCATCGTGACGTAGGCGTAGCCGAGGTTGACCAGGCCGGCGCCATCCTTGGCCTTGGCCGCGCCGGCTTCGCCGCCGGCGATGTTCTTGACGTCGTCGGCCGCGCCCTTGGTGGCCTTGTCGCGCAGCTGCTTGTGCTTGGCCGCGTTCGAGCCGGTGCCCAGCACGCCGGCGGCGTAGCCCGCATCGATGACTTTCTTGGCCTCTGTCGGGAAGCCGGCCGCCAGCGACAGCTCGGCCATCTCGACGTATTCTTCCGGCGCCATCGCCTTCAGCGCCACCGCCTCGAGGCGCAGCACGTCCAGGTCATGGGTCGCGCTGTAGCCAGGCTTGCCCATCATGCGGTGCAGCAGGTCGTTCCAGTAGTCGTCGCTCGGGTACAGCGCCACCAGCCGCTCCATCGTCATCAGATAGGTCGGATTGTCCTTCAGCTTGGCGGCCGAACTGGCCAGCAGGCGCAAGTCTTCCAGCGTCGGCGGCTGGCCGGCCTTGTCGCTCGCGGCAATCTCGGCCAGCAGTTCGGTCTTGGCGGTGGCGAAGTCGCCGCTCAGGTAGTACGACCGGATGATCGCGCCGCGCGCTTTCTGCGGCGTCGTGCTTTCGGCCTGGTAGCGCTTGAACCACTCGATCGCCTTCGGATAGTTCTTGTTGTTGTAGTGGAAGTTGCCCAGCGCGAGGATAAAGTCGGCCTGCTCCGATTTCTCCAGGCGGCCCGTGGCGATCACCGCCTCGAGCGCGGCCATCGCCATCGGATCGTTGTTGGTGGCGGCGCCGAGCGCGACCTTCATGCGGTCGATGACGTAATTTTCATATGCGGTCTTGGCCGGGAAGGCGTCGGCCTGGGTCAGGCGCGCCTGCACGTCGGCGTACTTCTTCTCGGCCATCAGGGCCTTGATCGCGGTCGGGTCGATGATCTTGAACAGTTCGGGGCGGACGGTGTCGGCGACCGGCACGGCGGCCGCCGTCGGGGCGCCTTTTTGCGCATGCGCGCTGGTCATCAGCAAAGGAGCGGCGTTCAGGCCGATAGCGGCCAGCATCAGGCTGATGCGGGCAAGGCGGAAATTGGACATTGAAAACCCTTCAATCAAGACAAAAAAATGGCTGAGACTGGAACTAACGCGCGAGTGCGGCGATCCGTGCACATGCCGTTTCGATAACTGCATGCCGAATGAGGGCGTATTGTCCCATAAACACGCCGAATCGCGCGGGCAATTGTGCGCGCCATTTCCCTACCGGGAAGGGCGCGTACAGTTGCCCCGCTCTCAGAAACCGGGTACCGGACAGCGCCCGCGCGCGGCGAGGCGGCCGTCCAGCCACGCGTTGACGGCGTCGAGCGCCGGCGCCGCGAAGCCGTAGGTGATCAGCGCCGGCGCGCCGATGTCGAGTGCCTGGTAGGGGTTCCACAGCGCCAGGTGCAGGTCCGGCTTCCAGTTCGCGCGCGCGTGCGGCCCGTAGCGCAGGCGCGAGGTCGAGGCGAGGATCGTGAAGCGGCCGTCGGCCGGCAGCGCGGCCCAGTCGAACGTTTCGGCGTCGGCGAAGGTGACGGTGTCGACGTCGTACAGGCGCGCCAGCGAGGCGGCCACCACGGCGGCCGGCACGCCCGCTTCCGAGACGCCGTCGCTGACCGCATCCTGGCGCACCACCAGGCGCAGCCGGGCGCCGGCCGGCGGGCGCGCGACGGCGCCGCGCGCGGTCAGGGCGCGCTGCCAGGCGTCGGCCATCAGCGCGCGGTCGGCGTCTTCTTCGCTGTAACCGCGCGGCTGGCACGGGTAGGCGCAGGCCAGCGCCGCCAGGCGCGCCAGCTTGTGTTCGACGTCGGCCATCGCCAGCGTGCCGTCGTCGATCGCCGCGGCGATGGCGGCGATTGTCTGCTCCTGGATGGCGGCGCTGCCGAGCGCCATCACCATGTCGGCGCCCGCCACCAGCGCCATCACGGCGGCGTGGCCGGCGCCGTAACGCTGGGCGATCGCATGCATGTCCATCGCGTCGGTGATGATCACGCCGCGGTACTGCCACTGCTCGCGCAGCAATCCGGTCAGGATGCGGCGCGACAGGGTGGCCGGGAATTCGGCGTCCAGCGCCGGGTACACGATGTGCGCCGTCATCATCGCCGGCGCGTGGCCGGCGGCCAGGCGGAACGGCGCGAACTCGCCCTGTTCGAGCTCGGCGAGCGGCTTGTCCACCGTCGGCAGGTCGCGGTGCGAATCGACGCTGGTGTCGCCGTGGCCGGGGAAGTGCTTGACGCAGCAGGCCACGCCTTCGGACTCGCTGCCGGCCATCCACGCCATCGCCAGTTCGGTGGCGCGGATCGCATCGGCGCCGAACGAGCGCTCGGCGATGACCGGGTTGTGCGGGTTGTTGTTCAGGTCCAGCACCGGCGCGAAGTTCCAGTTGAAGCCGAGCGCCTTGACCGCGCGCGCCACCGCCGCGCCGACCTTGCGCGCCAGTGCCGGATCGTCGGCGGCGCCGAGCGCCATCGCCGACGGCGGCGGCGGCACCCAGGTGGCGCGTACCACGGCGCCGCCTTCCTGGTCGAGCGCGATCAGCGCAGCGGCGCCCATCGCCGCGCGCAGGTCGGCGTTCAGGCGCGCCAGTTGGGCCGCGTCGGTCATGTTCTGGCGGAACAGGCAGACGCCGCGCACGCTGTTCGCGCGCAGGAAGGCAGCGCCGGCGGCGTCCAGTTCGGTGCCCGCCAGGCGCACCATGATCAGCTGGCCGGCGAGGTGTCGGGAGTGGTGCATGTCGCTTGTCCTGTCAGTGGTCACGTCAGTTGGTACGGGTCACTTTGCTCAGGTGGCGCGGCCGGTCCGGATCCATGCCGCGCGCCTTCGCCAGGTGCGCCGCCATCACGTAGAACGCCTGCGCCGCGACGATCGGGTCGAGGTCGGGCGTGGCGGCGACCGGCAAGGTCAGGTCGCGTTCGGCGACGTCGGCCGGCGCTGCCAGCAGCACGCGCGCGCCGCGCCCGCGCATCTCGGCGGCCAGCTGGACCAGCCCGGCCTGGGTCGGGCCGCGCGTGGCGAAGATCAGCAGCGGGTAGCCGTCTTCGATCAGCGCCATCGGGCCGTGCTTGATCTCGGCGCCGCTGAACGCTTCGGCCTGCAGCGCCGAGGTTTCCTTGAACTTGAGCGCCGCTTCGAGCGCGATCGGAAAGCTGATGCCGCGCCCGACCACCATGATGTTGCGCGCCGGCGCCAGCACCCCGAGCGCGGCCGACCAGTCGGTGCGCGCGGCGATCGCCAGCGCTTCCGGCAGCGCGGCCAGGCCGTCGGTCAGTTCCGGGTCGTTCTGCCATTGTGCGACGAGGCGCGCGCCGGCCACCAGGCTGGCGATGAAGCTCTTGGTGGCGGCCACGCTTTGCTCGCGGCCGGCATGCAGCGGCATCGCCCATTCGGCCGCCTGGGCCAGCGGCGAATCGATGTCGTTGACCAGCGCGACGGTGGTGGCGCCGCCGTCGCGGAAGTAGCGGATCGGCTCGACTACGTCCGGGCTTTGGCCCGATTGCGAGATCGCGATGGTGAGCGTATCGCGCGTCACCAGCGGCGACTTGTGCAAGGTCACCAGCGACATCGGCAGCGAGGCGACGATGCGGCCCATGCGCGCCATGATCAGGTAGGCGCAATAGTTGGCGGCATGGTCGGAACTGCCGCGCGCCACCGTCAGCGCGCTATTGAAATTGGTTGAGCGCAGTTTGCGGCCAAGTTCGGCGTAGCGCTCGACGTCCTTCGACAACTGCAGCGCGACGCAGTCGGCCGCCGACAGGGCCTCTTCAAGCATCAGTGAGGTCACACGGTTCTCCTTCGATATAGACAGCTTTGATGTTCAGGTTGCGGTCGAGGACCACGATGTCGGCGAAGTTGCCGGCGCAAAGCCGGCCGCGCGCCGATTCGCCCAGGTAGTCGGCGGCGTTGGTGGAGACGCGCCGCGATGCGTCGGCCAGGTCGAGGCCGATGCCGACCAGGTTGCGCAGCGCCTGGTCCATGGTCAGGGTGCTGCCGGCGAGGGTGCCGTCGGGCAGGCGCACGCCGCCCAGGCACTTGTGCACCAGCTGGCGGCCGAGCATGTAGTCGCCGTCCGGCATGCCGGTGGCGGCGGTCGAATCGGTCACGCAGTACAGGCGCGGGATGGCGCGCAGCGCCACCTTGATGGCGCCGGCGTGCACGTGCAGCAGGTCGGGGATGATCTCGGCGTATTCGGCGTGCGCGAGCGCGGCGCCGACCATGCCCGGCTCGCGGTGGTGCAGCGCGCTCATGGCGTTGAACAGGTGGGTGAAGCCGGCCGCGCCGTGCGCCAGCGCGGCCACGCCGTCGTCGTACGAGCCGCTGGTGTGGCCGATCTGGACGCGGATGCCGGCGTCGGCCAGTGCGCGCACCAGCGCCAGGTGGCCGTCGATTTCCGGGGCCACCGTGATCAGGCGCAGCGGCGCGTAGCTGCCCAGCTGCCGCAGCTCGGCCAGGCTGGCGGCGCGCGCGTAGGCCGGCTGCGCGCCGAGCTTGCCGGGGTTGATGTACGGGCCCTCGAGGTGCGCGCCGAGGATGCGCGCGGCGCCGCGGCGCGGCGCGGCGCAGGCGGCGCCGATCGCCTGCAGCGCGGCGACGATGTCCTCCGGCGGCGCCGTCATGGTCGTCGCCAGCAGGCTGGTGGTGCCGTGTTTCGCATGCATGGCCGCGATCACGTGCGGCGCGTCGCCGCCCTCCATCACGTCGCGCCCGCCGCCGCCGTGCACGTGCAGGTCGATGAAGCCGGGGATGATGTAATCGTCGGCGTTGGTGGACGGATCGGCGGTGCCGCCGTCGATGCCGTCGATGCGCGCGCCGAAGCTGATGGCGCCGTGCACCCAGCCGGCCGGCGTGAGGATGTTGCCCTTGATTGCTGCGCTCATGGTCGTGCCTTCGCTGCGGGTGAGGGTGGGTTCGAGGCGGCCTGCACATGCAGTGCGATCATGCGCAGCGCGCCGCTGGCGGCATCGCCGCGCGGGGCGACGCTGCGCGCCAGCAGCTGCGCCGGCAGGTAGGCGCGCAGCGGCGCACCGAGGCCGCCGCACAGGGCCAGCGGCAGCGTGCCGGACGGGTCGAGCGCGTGCGCGATGCTGGTCACTTCGCCCGCCGCATCGACCAGCATGGCGCGCGCGGCGGCGTCGGTGGCGGCGTGGGCCACCACCAGCGGCGCCAGTTGCGCGTAGCTGGTCTGGGTGGCCTGGCCGAGCCAGAGCTGGATCGCGTCGCGGCCGCCGCCGCAGGCGTCGATGACGGCCTGGGCGAACGGGCTGGCCGGCTTGCGCCCGTCGATCACCTGTTCGATATGGTTGATGGCGCGCAGGCCGATCCAGCCGCCGCTCGCCTCATCGCCGGCCGGGAAGCCCCAGCCGCCCACTTCGCGCTGTTGGCCGTCCGGCAGCAGCGCCTGGCCGACGCTGCCGGTGCCGATGGCGACGATGGTGCCGGGGGCGCCGCCGTGCGCGCCCATCAGGGTGGTGTAGCCGTCGGTTTCGAGGCGCAGTGCCGCGAAGCCGGGATCGGCGGCGGCGAATTGGGCAGCCCACAGTTTGTTGTGCACGCCGGCCAGGCCCAGCCCGATCGCCAGCGCGGCCAGCGGCGGATGGGCGATGCCGGCCTGCGCGAAGGCCTGGGCGACGGCGTCGCCGACATGCTGCCAGGCGTTGCCGATGCCGTGCGCCAGGCCGGATGGGCCGCCCTGGCCCTGCGCCAGTTCGACGCCGTCGGCGCCGGCCAGGCGCACGCGGGTGCCGGTGCCGCCGCCGTCGACGCCGATGAAGTATTCGATCATGGTGTGGTGTGGTTGGTGAGCTGACGAGAAGTCAGGGCACTATAGGTTTGCCATTACGCCTTGTCAATAGGTATTTAATTGGTATTGAATCCGTCGACTCCAGGAGTGCTGGATGGCGCCGGCATGCAGCGCCAAGCCTTTGATTCTCATGACAATAGACAAAAACAGGCGATGCGGTGAAGAGGTATTGGTGTGGCATTGGTATTGGCGTTCCCGGAGGCTCCCGGGAACGCCGTGATCCCTTATTTGACAGCTTCCACCACCGGCAGTTCGACGAAACTGGTGTGATAAATGCGCTGGGTGGCCTTCTTGTAGTCGGCCGGCTGGGCGTCGAAAATACTCGGCACGAAGGTCTGCGGATTGCGGTCGTACAGCGGGAACCAGCTGGACTGGATCTGCACCATGATGCGGTGGCCGGGCAGGAACACGTGGTTCGCGGTCGGCATCGCGAAGCGGTAGGCCAGCGCCTTGTTGGCCGCGATCGGCTTGGCCGTCTCGAAGCCTTCGCGATAACGGCCGCGGAAGATATCGGCCGAGATCATCAACTGGTAGCCGCCCATCGCCGGATTGCTGGCCATCTGGTCGGGATACAGATCGATCACTTTCACCACCCAGTCCGAATCGGTGCCGCTGGTCGAGGCGACCAGGTTGGCGACCGGTTCGCCGCTGATTTTGAGCGGCGCGGTGAGCACGTCGGAGGTAAACGTCAGCACGTCGGTGCGGCCGGAGGCTTCGCGCTGGTCGTCGGCCAGCCAGCGCGGCCAGGTCTGGCCCTTGGCCTCGTCGTAGCCGTAGTTCAGCGGGCGTGCGCGGTACGGTATCGGCTTGGCCGGATCGGCGACGTACTCGTCGTAGCCCTTGTCGCCGGCGGCGCCGCCGAGCGTCAGTTTCAGGCCAGCGCCGAGGCGCAGCGCAGCCGGCTTGATGCTGCAGCCGCTGGCGCAGCCGCTCGGCCACGCGGTCAGGCTGCGCCACTTGTTGGTGCCGGTTTCGAACGCCGATACCGGCGCCACCGCGGCCGGCGCGGCGCCGTCCTTCAGGTAGCGGTCGAGGAAGGGGCGCAGGATCTCCTGGCGAAAGTGCAGGGCAGTGTCGCTGTTGAAGTTGAGCGCACCGAGCTTGCTGCCGTCGCCGATGCCGCCGCCGTGCGACCAGGGTCCCATCACCAGGAACACCTTGTCGTTGGCGGTATCGTTCGGCTTGATCGCCTTGTAGACCGCGATCGCGCCGTAGATGTCCTCGGCGTCCCACAGGCTGTGCACCAGCATGGTCGGCACCGTGACCGGCTGGCGCGCCAGGATTTTGTCCATCGCCTGGTCGCGCCAGAACGCGTCGTAGGTCGGGTGGGCCAGGATCTTGCGCCAGAAGCCGCTTTGCAGCGCGCCGCGCTGGCGCGCCAGTTCGCCCGCTGAGCCGGCGCGCAGGAAGGTATCGAAGTCGTCGTAGGTGGCGGTGAACCACTTGGCGTCGTTCTTGCGGGTGACCACCTGTTCGAGCACATACGACAGGTTGATCTGGCGGAAAGCGCCGTGGTGGAACCAGTCGTCGCCCATCCAGCCGTCGACCATCGGATTCATCGGCACGGCCACTTTCAGCGCCGGGTGCGGATTGACCAGCGCCATCAGCGGCAGGAAGCCGTCGTACGAAATGCCGATGATGCCGACCT
>JARXKM010000497.1 GCA_030272785.1 Pseudomonadota bacterium | reverse complement strand
ATTCTAACCAACTGAACTACCACTCCGTATTACTTTGATCGGTACCGCTGATCATGATGCACATTCCTGACATGGTGGGCGCTGAGAGGCTCGAACTCCCGACCTAAGCCTTGTAAGGGCTCCGCTCTACCAACTGAGCTAAGCGCCCGCACACTTCTATTCAGAAACCGCATCAGACGTTTGTCACCACGTCTGAAGAGGCCGAATTATATACAATTCTTTCGCCGCCGCGCAAGAGCTTTTTAAAGACCCTCATCTTTCTCCTGCGACGCCACGCTCGTACACGTGCATGCCGTACGGCAATCTGTTGTACCCGATAGACGCCCGCCGATATCCTTCTTGCAAATTTTGCCCGTAATGAAAGAAAATGCCTGCACTTTCAGGTTCGGCCACCCCACAGACATCCGCAGGATGCAGGCCATCGGCACTGGAACGCAGGAGACAGCAAGGCATCCATCGCAAGCTTTCATTGACGTCACTCCAGGGAAAACCATGATCAAGATATCCAAGATGCACCAGCGCGTCGCACGCGCACGCGGCGCCGTGCTGGCGCTGACGGCCATGCTGCCGATCGCCTCCGCGCTGGCCCAGTCGGGCGCCGCGCCAGAGCTGCAAAGCGTCACCGTCACGGCGCAGCGGCGCAGTGAGAACATCAAGGACGTACCGGTGTCGGTCACCCAGATCAAGGGCGAAAAGCTCGACGTGCTGGTGTCCGGCGGCGAAGACATCCGCGTGCTGGCCGGCAAGGTGCCGAGCCTGAACGTCGAATCGTCGAACGGCCGCACCTTTCCGCGCTTCTACATCCGCGGCTACGGCAACACCGATTTCAACACCTTCGCCTCGCAGCCGGTCTCGCTCATCTACGACGACGTGGTGCAGGAAAATCCGATCCTGAAAGGCTACCCGATCTTCGACCTGGCCGGCGTCGAAGTGCTGCGCGGTCCGCAAGGCACGCTGTTCGGACGCAACACCCCGGCCGGCGTGGTCAAGTTCGAGTCGGAAAAGCCGAGTCTGAAGAAGGTCGAAGGCTATTACAACGCCACCGCCGCCTCGCATGGCAGCGTGAACGTCGACGGCGCTGTCAATGTGCCGCTGTCGGAACAGTGGGCGTTGCGGTTCTCGACCCTGCGCCAGCACCGCGACAACTACGTCGACAACTACGCCGACACCGCCCTCGCCAGCAAGCGCGGTTCGCTCGAAGGCTACAACGAGCACGCCGAGCGGCTGCAGTTGCTGTACACGCCCGACAGCACCTTGTCGGCGCTGTTCAACGTGCACCAGCGCATCACCAGCGGCAGTGCGCGCCTGTTCCGCGCCAACCTGATCAAGAAGGGCAGCAACGATTTCGCCGACGGCTTCGACGCCGACAAGATCGTCACCAACGGGCTGAACTTCCAGAACCTGCAGACCTACGGCGCCAGCGCGCGCCTGTCGTGGGACTTCGGCACGGTCAAGCTGTTCTCGATCACCGGCTACGAGGCGGTCGATCACTACCTGAGCCGCGGCGACATCGACGGCGGCACGCCGGGCGGTCCCGGCTTCATTCCGTTCCAGGTCGAGACCGGCGGCGGCATCAGCGGCCTGAAGCAGTATTCGCAGGAGTTCCGCGCCGAATCGAAGCATCCCGGCCCGCTCAACTGGCAGACCGGCGTGTACTACTTTAACGAAGACGCCAACGGCTACAGCGACAACTTCAACAGCAGCACCGGCGCGCAGACCTCGCACCTGGCCAGCCACCAGAAGAACGCCGCGTGGGCCGCGTTCGGTTCCGTCAACTACGCGCTCAGCGACGTCGTCATGCTGCGCGGCGGGCTGCGCTACACCAACGACCGGAAGGACTTCAACACGGTGTCGGCGGTCAACGTAACGCAAATTGGGCCGAGCGCGGTCAGCGAGAGCAAGCACAAGGTCAACTGGGACCTGAGCGGCACCTACAAGCTCGACCGCGACGTCAATCTGTACGCCCGCGTCGCCACCGGTTTCCGCGCGCCGAGCATCGCCGCCGCGTCGGCGGCGGTGCCGATCACGGTGGCCGATGCCGAGACGATCCTGTCGTACGAAGCGGGCGTGAAGGCCGACCTGTTCGAGCGGCGCGGCCGGGTCGCGTTCAGCGTCTACGACTTCGAGGTCAAGAACCAGCAGCTGACGGTGGTGGGCGGCAACTCCAACGTCAACCGCCTGATCAATGCGGCGAAGACCGCCGGCCGCGGCGCCGAGCTCGATTTCGAGGGCTACCTGAGCAGCGACTTCAAAGTCAGCGCCGGCGGCAGCTACAACTTCACCGAGATCCGCGACGCCAGCCTGTCGGTCAACAAATGCGCGCAGTGCACGATCACCGACCCGATCAACGGCGCCGGACGCGTGGTCATCGACGGCAATCCTTTGCCGCAGGCGCCGCGCTGGAGCGTGAACGCGAGCGCACGCTACCAGTGGCCGCTGGCCGACGGCCAGCTGTACGTGCTGACCGACTGGACCTATCGCAGCAAGATCAACTTCTTCCTGTACGAAGCGGTCGAGTTCACCGGCAAGTCGCTCACCGAAGGCGGGCTGCGGCTCGGCTACATCTTCGGCAACGGCAAGTATGAAGTGGCCGCGTTCGGCCGCAACATCACCGACACGCGCCGCATCACCGGCGCGATCGACTTCAACAACCTGACCGGCTTCATCAACGAGCCGCGCGTGGTCGGCGTGCAATTCAAGGGCAACTTCTAAGACGCCACTGGCTGCAACTGAAAAGCCGCGAGCGATCGCGGCTTTTTTT
>JARXKM010000101.1 GCA_030272785.1 Pseudomonadota bacterium | reverse complement strand
GTCAGCCGCACCAACCTGCCGCGCCGCTCGACCGCGTAGTCATTTCGTCCAGCCATTGACAGCGCGGTTTGCGCGGCGTCAAACACTTCCGGGCTGCAACACGTACGCTAGAGATCGCTTTACGCAACCTTTCCCCGGCGAGGCCCCATGTCATTCCGTCCATTTTTTTCCCTGTTCGCGCTGCTGGCGGCGAGCGGCATGTGCGCCGCGCCGGCGCCGCGCACCGGCGAGGCGGAGGTGCGCGGCAGCGGCAGCGGGCTGCCGTGCTTCACCATTGCCGAGCGCGAGGAGCAGCGCGGCGGCGCGCCCGATTTCGAGGCCGTCACCGTGGTCGACCCGTCGACCAGGCCGCGCGCGACGATGTGGACCATGTCGATGCCGCCCGGGCGCACCTTCCCGGTCTTGTTCAGCATGTGCATTCCGTACGCCGGCAGGGTGCAGTCGCTGCCGCAAACCGCCGCGGCGCCGCTCGCCACCGGCAAGGTGTACGAGGTCTACATCGCCGTGCGCGCCAGCGACAAGCCGAACCAGCCGCGCGGCTACGGCGCCCGCTTCTGCCTGGCCAGGCAGCCCGACGGCGGCACCATCGTTCATCCTATCGAAGCCGGTGCGCGTGAAGGGCGCCATCTGTTCGGCTGCATCGTGCCGAAGTAATGCAGCCCGCAGCCATGGCATCTGCTGCCTTGGTCAGTGCATCGACACCATGCACACACCGGTCAGGCTGCCGCTCACGGTGAATCGCACAATGGCTGGAGTTTCTTGCACGCGGCTTCGACTGCCGCGACGATGGCGATGTTCTGGTCGCCGACCGTCACCCGTGTCATGTACCAGCCCAGCGGAGCGCTGCGCAACCCGCGCACAAAGGTACAGCGTTTTTCGTCATCCGGAATGGTGTCTTTGAACGCGGCGTACAGGTCCAACGACAACGGCGTATAAATTGCGTCCTTGTGGGCGTCGCGAAAGCGCAGCACGGCCAGATTCGCTTGCCGGCGACGGACGGCCAGCAAGGCGCCCACCGGCGTCCACACCTGGTCGTTCGCGTCTGCCGATGGCGCATTGCATGCCGGCGGCGGGTTGCCGTCCAGGCTGAGCCAAACCATGTTGTGATCGTCGCTGCCACCGTCGAGCAAGGTGCCGGCGCCGCTGTTGTCGGCGTAGCCGCCATCGACCACGACACGCTGCTGTGCTGATAACTCCACAGCGCCAGCGGGCGATACCAGCGGAAAGCGGGCACTGTGCAGCACTGCCTGGCCTACTTGAAAGGCGTCCGTAAGGGTGTTCTGTACGCCGCCATCGTCCTGCCAGCGCCCGCCGTTCGAGAACCACACACGCTGTCCCGAGCGTGTGTCGGTGGTATTGAAGTAGACGCCTGGTGCCGGCGTGACGCCTCCGCTGAGCATGTGCAGCGGCAGCGCCAGACCCGCCAACGAGACCGCCGCGCGACCGGGCTGACGACGCAATCCCGACAATTCTGCGTTGAGCGCATTTTGCCAGCTATCGAGCAAGGCCTGGCCGCGCTGCGGGGTAGCACCGGGAATCAGATCGATCGACAGCATGCGCGCCATTGCCGCCGACAGGTGGTCTTGCGCCAGCACCGATTCGACCATCGTGCGCAATAGGCGCGGGTTGCCGAGGGCGGGGCGGCAGCGCCCCCATCCACCGCTGGCAACGAGCTCTTGACGCAGTGTCAGGTATACCGCGATGCCCAGGCTGCCGCCGGACACACCACTGAGCCGGTGAAGCCGGCGTCCGAATTCGCCGCATGATCGGTCGTCCAGGTCCGCCAGCACTTGCGCGGTAAACAGGCCGGCGCGCAGCCCCCCGCCATAGGCATTGACCACCACATCCTGCGCCCCTGCCGGCTGCGTGGCGCGCGGCATGCCCGCCGGCGCGATGGCGGCGATACGCTCCATGCCGACCCGCTCCTTGAACGGATCCCAACCCAGGGCGGCGTGCAAGACCAGGTACAGGCTCAGCGCACCGAGCGCGACGATGGTGACGACGCCCGGCGCGCGCCGCGAAATGCGTCGTAACACCAGCGTGGCCGCGCACAGGGGACTGAGCAGGCCGGTGAGGAACACGAGTACGATGGCCGATGCCCCGGTCGCCCGCGCCAGGCTGACCGGGCCAGTGCCGAGCAACGCCAGTAACAGCGTGCCGGCCGCCGCCATCGACGTCAGCCGTCCGAGCGCCAGGCCGAAGTCCAATGGCGCCGCGGGATGACCAGCCCGCATGCCGAGCGCGCGCAGGACCGTGCGCCGTTGGACTGTTGCCGCGTATAACAGGGCGGGCAGGTAGCAGAGGGCGGCCAGGCACGTCAGGACAGCCCAGTTCAACTGCGCGGGCGGCGCCCCCAGCACCGCCAGCCACGGTAAGGCGGCCCCGGCGACCATCCAGGCAAGGCGGCGCCAGCCGCGCCGGGCAAGGAACTGGATCGCCAGCCCTGCGGCCAGCGGCGAAAATGCCGCCGCGACGACATATGCGGGGAGCCATCGGCTGGCGGCGCCGCGGATCGCCAAGGCATTCAGCAGCGCGGCGATCAGCGCCGCCGCGGTCACGCCACCGAGCAAGCGCGGCAAATGTTCGGCGGCGTTGCGGATGGCGCGCTGGCCCAGCAAGCGTTGCGCGCCCGGTGGCAAATTGCGCCCCGCATCGACGGTCACCAGCAAACGGGCGGTGTACCAGCACACGAGGGCAAAGACGGCGATCACCACCGTCAGCGCCAAGAATTGAGAACCGATGACTTCGCTCGCGATGCTATGACCCGGTCGCAGGCCCGTCAGCACCATGCCGATCGTCCCGAACAGGGCCTCGCGCGCCTGGGCCAGCCGGAGAAAGACCACAGCGGCGGCGGCCGACACCAGGATCGGCAGGATCGCCTGGTACGACGTATAGATCCAGGGGCGTAACAGATGAAGTCTCGTTACTTTCGCGGGCGCCGGATCGACTGCGACTGCATCTGCCATGTTGCCCTCACTTTGCACAGGAAAGAGGGAATATTGCCATAAAGGCAGTATTTCAACAGATGATTATTGCGAAAAAATAACTTCACAGATCCGGCAGCCGATACCTTGACGCTATGGGCCGTGCGCTCGGCAACTGCGGCGGATAGTCGCCGCGGTTGCCGAGCGCATGGCTATCCGGCGTCGCCGCCCGGTGCCGGCGGCGCCGCCCGCTCGCCGCGGTGCGCGGCGATCGCCGCCAGCACGATAGTCGCCAATCCTTCGCCGTCGGCGTCGTCGATATGGGCGAACAGCTCGCTGCGCATGCGCGGCGCCCAGTAGCGCTTGAGGTGGTTGGCGATCTCGGCCGACGCCTCTTCCTGATCCGGGTAGGATGCGAAAAAAGTGCCGATCTGGTTGGCCATGGTGACCAGGTTGTCGATGTTCATAGGTTCAATCCAAAACGATGTTGATGCCATGCGCGTAGGCGACGAAGTCGTCGCCGCGGGCGAAAGCGACCAGCGTCATGCCGCATTCCTGCGCGGTGCGCGCGGCCAGCGCGGTCGGCGCGGACATGGCGACCAGCGCGGCGATGCCGGCGGTGGCCGCCTTCTGCACCATCTCGACGCTGGCGCGGCTGGTGATCAGCGCGAAGCCGTCGGCCAGTTCGGCGCCCGAGTGCGCCAGGGCGCCGATCAGCTTGTCGAGCGCGTTGTGGCGGCCGACGTCTTCGAAGCCGCTGTGCAGCGCGCCGGCGCTGTCGCACCACAGCGCCGCGTGGGTGGCGCCGGTGACGCGATTGAGCGGCTGCATCTGCTTGACGCCGGCCAGCGCGCGCCGGATCGCGCGTGCCGACAAGGCCCGGCCCGGCGCCATGCAGGGCAGCGGGCGCAGCACCTGGGCCAGGCTGTCGACCCCGCACAGGCCGCAGCCGGTGCGCCCGGTCATGCTGCGCCGGCGCTCCTTGAGGCGGGCGAAGGCGGCGGCGGCGATGTCGATGTGGGCGGTGATGCCGGCGGCGCCATGGCTGATCTCGACGCCGTAGAATTCGCGCGCCGAGCCGAGGATGCCCTCGCTGAGCGAAAAGCCGAGCGCAAACTGTTCGAGGTCGGACGGCGTGGCCATCATCACGGCATGCGACACGCCGTTGTATTCGAGCGCCACCGGCACTTCCTCGGCCAGATGGTCGTCAAGCTCGCTCCAGCGACCGGCGCGCAGGCGCGACACCAGCTGACTGGAGGTCGGCGCGCTCGCCGCGACCGGCATGTCGAGCGCGCAGTTCATGCCACCGGCGCCAGTTGCGGCGCGCCGGTGTCGGCCAGGCCGAGCTGCGCCTCGTTGAAGCGCGCGTACTCGAGCTGCCATTCGGACTGCTGCAGCACCGGCATCACCTGCACCGCCGTCACCTTGTATTCGGGGCAGTTGGTGGCCCAGTCCGAATTGTTCGTGGTGATCACGTTGGCGCCCGATTCGGGGAAGTGGAAGGTGGTGTAGACCACGCCCGGCTGCATGCGCCCGGTGACCAGCGCGCGCAGCACCGTTTCGCCGGCGCGGCTGTGGATGCCAACCCATTCGCCGTCCTTGATGCCGCGCTCCTCGGCATCGTGCGGATGGATTTCGAGCCGGTCTTCGGCATGCCAGCGGACGTTCTCGGTGCGCCGTGTCTGCGCGCCGACGTTGTATTGCGACAGGATGCGCCCGGTGGTGAGGATCAGCGGATACTTGCGCGTCACTTTTTCGTCGGTGGCGACGTATTGGGTGATGATGAAGCGCCCCTTGCCGCGCACGAACTGGTCGATGTGCATGGTCGGCGTGCCGTCCGGTGCCTCGTCGTTGCACGGCCACTGGATGCTGCCCAGCTTATCGAGCTTGGCGTAGCTGACGCCGCTGAAGGTCGGCGTCAGTCGCGCGATTTCATCCATGATCTCGGACGGGTGGCGGTAGTGCATCGGGTAGCCGAGGCGATTCGACAGCTGCACCGTCACTTCCCAGTCGGCGTAGCCGGCCTTTGGCGCCATCACCTTGCGCACGCGCGAGATGCGCCGCTCGGCGTTGGTGAAGGTGCCGTCCTTCTCGAGGAAGGAGGAGCCGGGCAGCAGCACGTGGGCGTACTTGGCGGTCTCGTTGAGGAAGATGTCCTGCACCACGATGCATTCCATCGATTCGAGCGCCGCCGTCACGTGCTGGGTGTTGGGGTCGGACTGGACGATGTCCTCGCCCTGGCAGTACAGGCCCATGAAGCTGCCGTCGAGCGCAGCGTCGAACATGTTGGGAATCCGCAGGCCCGGTTCGGCCTGCAGTTCGACGCCCCACGCCGACTCGAACTGCAATCGCGTGGTGGTGTCGGAGACGTGGCGGTAGCCGGGCAGCTCGTGCGGGAATGAGCCGATGTCGCAGGCGCCCTGGACGTTGTTCTGGCCGCGCAGCGGATTGACGCCGACGCCTTCGCGTCCCATGTTCCCGGTCGCCATGGCCAGGTTGGCGATGCCCATCACCGTCGTCGATCCCTGCGCATGTTCGGTCACGCCCAGGCCGTAGTAGATGGCGCCGTTGCCCCCAAGGGCGAACAGCCGCGCAGCCTCGCGCACCTGCTGCGCCGGCACGCCGGTGACCGTTTCCATCTGCTCGGGCGAGTTGGCCGGCAGGGCGACGAAATCGCGCCATTGGGTGAACGCGCGCTCGTCGCAGCGTTCGGCGATGAAGGCGGCGTCGAGCAGGCCTTCGGTGACGATCACGTGGGCCAGCGAGCTGACCATGGCGACATTGCTGCCCGGGCGCAGCTGCAGGTGGTAGTCGGCGCGCACGTGCGGCGACTGCACCAGGTCGATGCGGCGCGGGTCGATCACGATCAGCTTCGCGCCTTGGCGCAGGCGCTTCTTCATGCGCGAGGCGAACACCGGATGGCCGTCGGTCGGATTGGCACCGATCACCAGGATCACGTCGGATTGTTCGACCGACTTGAAGGTCTGGGTGCCGGCCGATTCGCCCAGCGTCTGTTTCAGGCCGTAGCCGGTGGGCGAGTGGCACACGCGCGCGCAGGTGTCGACGTTGTTGTTGCCGAAGGCGGCGCGCACCAGCTTCTGCACCAGGTAGCCTTCTTCGTTGGTGCAGCGCGACGAGACGATGCCGCCGATCGAGTCGCGCCCGTGCTTGGCCTGGATGCGCTTGAATTCGGCGGCCGCGTAGTCGAGCGCCTCGTCCCACGACACCTCCTTCCACGGGTCGGTGATTTTGGCGCGGATCATCGGCTTGGTGATGCGGTCCTTGTGGGTCGCGTAGCCCCAGGCGAAGCGGCCCTTGACGCAAGCATGGCCTTCGTTGGCCTTGCCGTTCCTGGTCGGCACCATGCGCACCACCTCGTTGCCCTTCATTTCGGCGTCCAGCGAGCAGCCGACGCCGCAGTACGCGCAGGTGGTGGTGATCTTGTGTTCGGCCTGGCCGAGCCAGATGATCGAATTTTCAGTCAGGGTCGCGGTCGGGCAGGCTTCGACGCAGGCGCCGCAGGAGACGCATTCGGACGCCATGAACGACTCGTCCTGGCCGGCCGAGACGCGTGCCTCAAAGCCGCGCCCGGAGATGGTCAGCGCGAACGTGCCCTGCGTTTCCTCGCAAGCGCGCACGCAGCGGTTGCAGACGATGCACTTGGACGAGTCGAAGGTGAAGTAGGGATTCGATTCGTCTTTTTTGAGCTTGAGGTGATTGGCGCCGCCGTAACCGTAGCGCACTTCGCGCAAGCCGGTCACGCCGGCCATGTCCTGCAGTTCGCATTTGCCGTTGGCCGGGCAGGTCAGGCAATCGAGCGGGTGGTCGGAGATGTACAGCTCCATGACGCCCTTGCGCACCTCCTGCAGCTCGGGCGACTGGGTGCGCACCACCATGCCCGCTTCGACCGGCGTGGTGCACGAGGCGGGATAGCCGCGCCGGCCAGCGATCTCGACCAGGCACAGGCGGCAGGAGCCGAACGGCTCGAGGCTGTCGGTGGCGCACAGCCGCGCGATGTTGACGCCGTTTTCGGCGGCGGCGCGCATCACCGAGGTGCCGACCGGGACGCTGATTCGGTTGCCGTCGATCTCGAGCGTGACGAATTCGGTGGCGCCGCTGGGCGGTGTGCCGAAGTCGCGGCTGATGATGGTTTCGATCATTTCTGTTCTCCTAGGCGGCGCGCTGGTCAGGTTGGCCACGCTGGTCAATATCGACCTGGCCGAAGTCTTGCGGGAAGTGGTTCAGGGCCGACAGCACCGGGTAGGGCGTCATGCCGCCCATCGCGCACAGCGAGCCATGCAGCATGGTGTCGCACAGGTCGCGCAGCAGGATCACCTGCTGCGTGCGTTCGGTGCCGGCGCGGATCTTGTCGATCACTTCGACGCCGCGGGTCGAGCCGATGCGGCACGGCGTGCATTTGCCGCACGATTCGATGGCGCAGAATTGCATCGCGTAGCGCGCCAGCTTGGCCATGTCGGCCGAGTCGTCGTGCACCACGATGCCGCCGTGGCCGAGCACCGCCCACAGCGCGGCGAATGCTTCGTAGTCGAGCGGCGTGTCCCATTGCGAAGCGGGCAGGTAGGCGCCGAGCGGACCGCCCACCTGCACCGCCTTGATCGGCCGGCCGGAGGCGCTGCCGCCGCCGAAGTCGTAGAGGATCTCGCGCAAGGTGACGCCAAACGCCAGTTCGATCAGGCCGCCGTGCTTGATGTTGCCGGCCAGCTGGACCGGCAAGGTGCCGCGCGAACGGCCCATGCCGTAGTCCTGGTAGAACTGGGCGCCGCGCTCGAGGATCAGCGGCACGGCCGCCAGCGAGAGCACGTTGTTGATCACGGTCGGCTGGCCGAACAGGCCGGCCAGTGCCGGCAGCGGCGGCTTGGCGCGCACGACGCCGCGCTTGCCCTCGAGGCTTTCGAGCAGCGCGGTTTCTTCGCCGCAGATGTAGGCGCCCGCGCCCTTGCGCACTTCGAGGTCGAACGCATGGGTGGAATCAAGCAGGCCGGCGCCCAGGTAGCCGTGCGTGGCGGCGACGCCGATCGCTTCGTTGAGGATGGCGATCGAGTGCGGATACTCGCTGCGCACGTAGATGTAGCCCTTGGTGGCGCCGACGGCGAGGGCGGCGATGGTCATCCCCTCGATCAGCATGAACGGGTCCGCTTCCATGACGATGCGGTCGGCGAAGGTGCCGGAGTCGCCTTCGTCGGCATTGCAGACGATGTACTTTTGCGCCGCCTGCGCCTTCAGCACGGTGTTCCATTTGATCCCGGTCGGGAAGGCGGCGCCGCCGCGCCCGCGCAGGCCGGAGGCGGTGACGGCGGCGACGATGGCGGCCGGTTCCATCGACAGCGCGTTGCGCAGGCCGCGGTAGCCGCCATGCGCTTGGTAGTCGGCCAGCGAAACCGGGTCGGTGATGCCGGCGCGGGCGAAGGTCAGGCGGCTCTGGCGCGCCAGGTAGGGGAACTGTTCGACCAGGCCGATGGCCAGCGCGTGGCTGGCGTCGCCGAGGTGGAAGCCGGCGTCGAACAAGGCGCCGACGTCGGCCGGCTCGACCGGACCGAAGCCGGTGCGGCCGGCCGGCGTATCGACTTCGACCAGCGGCTCGAGCCACAGCAGGCCGCGGGTGCCGTTGCGGACGATGACGACGTCGATCCGGCGGCGCGCCGCTTCGGCGGCGATGGCGGCGGCGACGTCGTCGGCGCCGAGGGCCAGCGCGGTTGAGTCGCGCGGCACGAAGATGCGGATGCTCATGCGGCCTCCCTGGCTTTGGCGATGAGGGTATCGAAGCGGCCCGGCGTGACGCGCGCGTGGACCGCGTCGTTGACCATGATGGCCGGTGAGACGGCGCACTGGCCGAGGCAGAATACCGGCGCGAGCGCGAACTGGCCGTCGGCGCTGTGGGCGTGCAGCTTGCAGCCGAGGGCCGCCTCGGCGTGCGCCAGCAAGGCGTCGCCGCCCATGCTTTGGCACGACTCGGCGCGGCAGATCTGCACCACATGACGGGCCGGCGGCGTGGTGCGGAAGTAGTGGTAGAAGGTGATCACGCCATGCACCTCGGCGCGCGACAGGTTGAACGCGGCGGCGATGGCCGGCAGCGCGTCGGGCGGCACGAAGCCGAGCTGGTCCTGGATGGCGTGCAGCGCGGGCAGCAACTGGTCCTGGCGGGCGGCGGCGCCGGCAAGCACTGCGCTGACGTGGTCGGTGGGGCTCATGCGGTCTCCTGATTCGGTTTTTTTCGTATATGATGGTTAGAACATATACGACGGGCTTGGTTCCCGGTATCGACTACAATATCACCGGTAAAAAATCGATTCAATATGAAAGATTTTGCATATGATTAAGGTAGAGATCCAGCCCAATTGGGCGTTGCGCGATGCGCATGGCGTGTCGACTGCGTTGCCGGCGCTGTTAGCGCTGCTGACCGCGATCAGCAAGCTCGGCAGCATCAGCAAGGCGGCCGCCGAGTGCGGGTTCTCGTATCGCCACGCGTGGGGCTTGCTGCGCGAGTTCAGTACGCAGTTCGGCGCCGAGCTGGTGGTGAAGGTGCGTGGCCACGGCACGGCGTTGTCGCCGCTGGCCGAGAAGCTGATCTGGGCCGACAAACGCATCAGAGCGCGCCTGACGCCGATCCTTGACAGCCTGGCGTCGGAGCTGCAGCAGGAACTGGCCAGCGTGATGCCGGAGCCGGCGCCGCAGGCGTTGCGGGTGACGGCCTCGCACGGGTTTGCGGTTGCCGCGTTGGTGGTGCAGCTCGAGGCGCAGGGGATGGTGGTCGACGTCAAATACCGTGGCAGCACCGAAGCGGTGGCGGCGCTGGCGCGCGGCGAATGCGACCTGGCCGGCTTCCACGTGCCGGTCGGCGAGTTCGGGCCGGCGGCGGGGGCGGCGTTCACGCCGTGGCTGAATGCGAAGCAGCATGCGCTGATCCACCTGGCGTTTCGTACCCAGGGGCTGTTCATCGCGAGGGGCAATCCGAAGGGCATCGGCGGCCTGGCCGACCTGGCGCGGCCGGGCGTGCGTTTCGTCAACCGGCAGCTCGGCTCGGGCACGCGGGTAGTGCTCGACCTGCTGCTGGCCAGCGAGGGCATCGCGCGGGGCGACATCGCCGGCTACGAAAGCGCGGAGTTTACCCACGCGGCGGTGGCGGCCTACGTCGCCAGCGGCATGGCCGATGCCGGCTTCGGCGTCGAGACGGCGGCGCGCCGCTTCCAGCTCGACTTCATCCCGCTGATCCGCGAGCAGTATTTTCTCGCGTGCAACGCGAAGGCGCTCGGCACGCCGATGATAGCGGCGGCCCAGGCGGTGATGGAAAGCGCTGCTTTCAAGGCCACGGTGGCGGCGCTGCATGGCTACGACGGCGCCCTGTGCGGCACGCCGATGAAGCTGGCACTCTGATCATACCCCGGGGGTCAGTGCCGGCAATCGTACACGGTCTCATCTACCCCGGGGGTCAGTGCCGGCAATCGTACACGGCCTCGTCTGTCAGCTCGGCGCTACGCCCGAGCTCGTGTACGATTGCCGGCACTGACCCCCGGGTTGAACGGGCCAGTACTTGCGCAGCGCCGAGCTCGTGTCCGGATGCCGGCACTGACCCCCGGGGCGGCTTACTTCTTCAGTACCTTCAGCTGGTCTTCGGCGTCGGTGCGCATCTTCGGCGACATGCCGGTTTTGTATGACAGCGCCTTTTCGTACGCGGCCGCCGCTTTCGCTTTTTCGCCCAGCGCCTGCTGCGACAGGCCGATGCGGTAGTAGGCGCTGGCCTGCGGGTTCATCGCGTTGGCCTGTTCCATGCCGGCGATCGCTTCGCGGTGCTTGCCTTGTTCCTGGTGCAGGCGCGCCAGGCCGTAGATGGCCGCGTCGCTGTCCGGGAAGCGCTTCTGCGCCTCGCGCAAGACGCGTTCGGCGTCGGCATACTGCTTGTCGTTGCGGTACTTGTTGGCCAGGCTGATCAGCAGGTCGCGCTGGCTGTCGGCGATCGCTTCGTTGGCGCTGGTGGGCATCGCCAGCACGGCCGCTTCGGCCTTGGCCAGCTTGTCGTCGGCGGCGTCGAGCCGCGCCTGCATCAGCTTGCCGCCTTCGGGATGGATGGCGGCCGTCTGCGCGGCCAGCGCCTGCGCCTTGCCAGTGCCACCGCCGACGATGCCGGGCGCCTGCAGGTAGTACTGCATCAGCGAGAAACGCGCTTCCATGTTCTGCGGGTCGAGCTCGACCGCCCTCTTGAATTCGTCGCGGATGGTGCCGGCGTAGCTGAGGGCGGACATGATGCCGTTCGACATCGCCTTGGCGCCGAGCGCGTTGCCGTGCGCGAGGTGGCAATCGGATGCCTGCGGATGGGCCGCCACGCACTGTTGGCCAAGCTTGACGGCCTCCTCGATGCGGGCCGGCGCGCCGCTGTTGAGGATCGCTTCGCTGCGGGCGATGAGCGCCTCGGCGTTGGCCGGATCCTGCGCCAGCCTGGCGGCGGCGAGGCGCTCGACGTCGGCGTATTTGCGCGCCTTGAGCAGGGCCGAATACTCGTTGGCGGCCGCCTGGGCGCACAGCAAAACGCCGAGGGCGCCGGCGGCGATGAACAGGGAAGTTTTCATGGGTGCTCTCGCGGGAAGATTATTCATAGCGCAGGCAGTCGACCGGCAGCAGCCGCGAAGCGCGCCGGGCCGGATAAAAGCCGAAGAACACGCCGACCAGGCTGGAAAAACCGCAGGCGACGGCGATCGCCTCGGCGGTGATGAGGACGTCGAACTTGCCGGTGGCGGTGATGGCGGCGGCGCAGCCGACGGCGATGGCGATGCCGACCACGCCGCCGGCCAGGCAGATCACCACCGCCTCGGTGAGGAACTGCAGCAGCACGTCGCGCGGCTTGGCGCCGATCGCCATGCGGATGCCGATTTCGCGGGTGCGCTCGGTGACCGAGACGAGCATGATGTTCATGATGCCGATGCCGCCGACCACCAGCGAGATGGCGCCGATCATCCCCAGCAGCAGCGCGATGCCGGCGCTGATCTTGGCGGCCGTCTCGGCGAACGAGGCGATGTTCTCGACCCGGAAGTCGTCCGGCGCGTCGACCTTGATGCGGTGGCGGTCGCGCAGCACTTCCTTGATGTCCTCGATGGCGTCGAGCAGGTTCTGGCCCGACTTGCCCTGCGTGGCGACGTAGTGGATGTTGTCGGGGAAGGGACTGCGCACCAGGTTGGCGCGCGCCGCGCTGATCGGCACGATCACCAGGTCGGCCAGGTTGCCGCCGTCGATCTGCTTGCCTTCGCCGTGCAGCACGCCGACCACCTGGAAGGCGACGTTCTCGATGCGGATGGTCTTGCCGAGCGGGTCGGCCTTGTAGAAGAACTGGTCGGCCACCTTCTGGCCGACCACCACCATGCGCGCGGCGGCGCGCACGTCGGCTTCGCTGAAGGCGCTGCCCGCCTCGAGCTTCCAGCCGCGCAGCTTGAACATGGCCGGCGTGACGCCGAGCACCATCGAGGTCGACGTCTCGTTGCCGGCGCTCAGCTTGAAGCTGCCCTGCAGCGCCGGCGCGGCGCCGGTCAGGCTGCCGAGCGACTCGAGCGCCTGGCCGTCGGCGTAGGTGAGGGCCGGCGCGGCGTTGGCGCGCAGGCGCCGCTCGTCGGTGCGGCTGCCGCCCGGCAGCACGTACAGCATGTTGGTGCCGAGCGCCTCGAGTTCCTTGCCGATGAAGCGCTGCATGCTGTCGCCGAGCGCCAGCAGCAAGGTCACCGAGGTGATGCCGATGATGATGCCGAGCATGGTGAGTACGGTGCGCAGGCGGTTCGCGCCCATCGAGCGGAACGCTTCGATGACGACCTGGAGCAGGTTCATGGGGCGTGCTCCTGGGCGTGCGCCTGGTGGCTCAGCGCCAGTTCGCGCAGGCCTTCGGCGGCCGGGCCGTCGTAGATCACGTGGCCGTCCTTCAGGCGCATCAGGCGCTTGCTGTAGGCGGCGATGTCGGGCTCGTGGGTGACGAGCAGGATGGTGATGCCGCGCTCGGCGTTCAGTTGCTGGAACGAGCGCATGATGTCGACGCTGGTGTGGGTGTCGAGGTTGCCGGTCGGCTCGTCGGCGAGGATCAGCGGCGGATCGCCCACCAGCGCGCGGGCGATGGCGACGCGCTGCTGCTGGCCGCCGGACAGCTGGTTCGGCGTGCGCTTGGCGTAGTCGGCCAGGCCGACACGCTCCAGTTCGGCGAGCGCCTTGGCGTGCGCCTTGCTGCGCGAGACGCCGGCGTAGATCAGCGGCAGCGCGACGTTTTCGGCCACGCTCATGCGCTTGATCAGGTTGAAGCTCTGGAACACGAAGCCGATGGTGCGGTTGCGGATCATCGCCAGCTCGGCGCGCGAGAGCGTCAGCGTGTCGATGCCGTTGAGCAGGTAGCTGCCGCCGGTGGCCTGGTCGAGGCAGCCGAAGATGTTCATCAGGGTCGACTTGCCCGAGCCGGACTGTCCCATGACGGCGAGGAAGTCGCCGCGCGGCACCAGCAGGTCGATGCCGAACAGCACCTTGGTCTCGACGCTGCCGGAAAAATAGCTCTTGGAGACGGCGCGGATATCGATCAGCGGGCCCGTCATTCGGTCTTGCCCGCGACGACGAGGGTGCGCGTGACGACCTTGTCGCCTTTCTTCAGGTTACCGCCGAGCACTTCGGTGTAGCGAAAATTGGACAGCCCGACCTTGATATCGACCGGCACGGCCTGGTTCTTGGCGTCGAGCTTGTAAATCTTGAACTGGCGCTGCGCCTCGTTCTTGCTGTGGAACGACAGGTCATCGTCGTCGGCGGGGGTGGGCAGGGCGGCGCTGGCCGCGGCGGACGCCGAAGCGGAAGGCTTGGCGGCGGCCTTCTGTTTCTTCAGCTCCTTCTCGGCCTCCTCGTCGGAGAGGCGAAAGCGCAGCGCCGCGGTGGGGATGCGCAGCACGTTTTCGCGGTTGCCGACCACCAGGCGCACCTGCGCCGTCATGCCCGGCTTGAGCAGCTCCTGCTTGTTTTCGACGTCGAGCACGACGTTGTAGGTGACGACATTGGCGACGACGTTGGCGGCCAGGCGGAACTGGCGCATGCTGGCGTCGAACTCGCGGTCCGGATAGGCGTCGACGACGAAGCGGGCCGGCTGGCCGTCCTTGAGGGCGCCGACGTCGGCCTCGGAGACACTGGTGTCGATCTGCATCTTGGTCAGGTCGCGCGCGATCTGGAACAAGTTCGGGGTGGTAAACGAGGCCGCCACGGTCTGGCCGAGGTCGATGGTGCGCTTGATGATGACGCCGTCGATCGGCGCGCGGATCACGCTGTTATCGAGGTCTGCCTGGGAGCGCGCCAGTTGCGCCTCGGCCAGCTTGATGTTGGCCTTGGCGACGTCGAGTTCGCGGCGCGACTGGTCCAGCGTGAGCGCCGAGACATAATTTTGCGCCACCAGGCGCTGGTTGCGTTCGAAGTTCGACTGCGCCAGCCGCATCGACGCCTGGGCCGACGCGAGGCTGGCCTCGACCTGGCGGATCTGGGCGTTGAAGATGGTCGGGTCGAGCTTGAGCAGCACCTGGCCCTTCTTGACGTGATCGTTGAAGTCGGCCTTCAGGTCGACGACGGTGCCGGACACTTGCGAACCGACATTGATCAGCGCGACCGGGTTGATGGTGCCGGTGGCGGTGACGGTCTGGGTGATATTGCCCTGATCGACGGCGGCGGTGCGGTACTTCGATTCAGGGATCGGTTTTTCTCTTTGGCTGTGCAGGTAAGCGGCGGCGGCGGCGCCGGCCAGTGCCAAGCCGAGCGCCAGCGCGACCCGTTTCTTCGTGAAAATTTTCATCGTTATGTGCACTTGAAGCCGGTGAAGCGCCGCGGCGCGATAGTGGCAGTGTGCAATAACTTTGCAATTGATGCAACATACATACATTTTCACGCCGGGGTCAGGTCTGACAATCGGACATCTGGCTGGGGTCAGGTCTGACAATCGGACATTGTCGGCTGGCTGGTTGGGGTCAGGTCTGACAATCGGACAGGTTCGCCGCGCGCCGCGCTGCTGCCTCGTCCGCATGCGCGCCAATCAGCAGCATGAATCGACTATTACCGAGCTCGGCAGACGAGGGAAATGTCCGATTGTCAGACCTGACCCCCGCAAAATGTCCGATTGTCAG
>JARXKM010000100.1 GCA_030272785.1 Pseudomonadota bacterium | reverse complement strand
TGGCCATCAGCATCGCCTTCTCGGCGGTGCCGCCGATGCCGATGCCCAGCATGCCCGGCGGGCACCAGCCGGCGCCCATCGTCGGCACCGTCTTCATGACCCAGTCGACCAGCGAATCGGACGGGTTGAGCATGACGAATTTCGACTTGTTTTCCGAGCCGCCGCCCTTGGCCGCGACCTTGACGTCGACCGTGTCGCCTTCGACCAGCTCCATGTGCACCACGGCCGGCGTGTTGTCCTTGGTGTTCTTGCGCTCGAACTGCGGATCGGCCACGATCGAGGCGCGCAGCTTGTTGTCGTCGAAGTTGTAAGCGCGCCGCACGCCTTCGTTGACGGCGTCGGTGACGGTGCCGGAAAAGCCTTCGAAGCGCACGCCCATGCCGATCTTGAGGAACACGTTGACGATGCCGGTGTCCTGGCAAATCGGCCGCTTGCCCTCGGCGCACATGCGCGAGTTGGTCAGGATCTGCGCGATGGCGTCTTTGGCCGCCGGGCTCTGCTCGGCATCGTAGGCGCGCGCCAGGTGCGCGATGTAGTCGGCCGGGTGGTAGTAGCTGATGTACTGGAGGGCGGCGGCAACGGATTCGATCAGGTCTTCCTGCTTGATGACGGTCATGGGATGCTCTCGAGATTAGTGGGGTCGGGATTGATTCTGGGTGCCGATCATGATGCGGTCGGTGTAGGCGATCGCCATGGCCGAGAGCAGGAACACGATGTGGATGACGGTTTGCGCGACCAGCGTTTTAATATCGTAGGCGGCGGCGTTGATGAACGTCTTCAGCAAGTGGATCGAGGAGATGCCGATGATCGCCATCGCCAGCTTGGTCTTGAGCACCGAGGCGTTGACGTGCGAGAGCCACTCGGGCTGGTCGGGATGGCCCTCGAGGTTCATGCGCGAGACAAACGTTTCGTAGCCGCCGATGATGACCATGATGAGCAGGTTGGAAATCATCACCACGTCGATCAGGCCGAGCACGACGAGCATGATGGTCGCCTCGTTGAGCTTGGTGGGGGGCGGCGCGTCGGGCACGGCGACGGCGGCAAAGATATGCTGCAGCGCCGCTTCGTTGCCCAGCGCCGCGCCGATCAGGTCCTTGAGCTCGACCCAGAAGTGCACGACGTACACGCATTGCGCCAGGATCAGGCCCAGATACAGCGGCAACTGCAGCCAGCGGCTCATGAAGATGACCTTGTTGAGCGGTGTCATCTGCGGCGCGGCGTTCGGCGTGGTGGTCGGAAATTGCGGTTCGGACATGGGGGACAAACTCCTGAAGCGGCGAAAATTTTCTATGCGTCATTTTACACGCGCTGGCGCGCGCTGCCGACAAGCGCAGGGGGTCGGCGAAAAGGTTGGTAGAATCGTCAACAGGGAGACTGGCGCGCGGTTATGTAAGGGGTCAGTAAGCGACCGCGTCTACTGTTATATAAAAATTACACGGGAGACTAGCATGGCCGGAACAGACATCAACCAGCAGGAAAATCAAGGTTCGCAGGAAAGCCGCATCTTCGCGCCGCCTGCCGAATTCGTCGCCAAGGCCGCCATTTCGGGCATGCCGGCGTACGCCACACTGTGCGCCGAAGCGGACGCCGACTACGAAGGCTTCTGGGGCCGCCTGGCGCGCGAGCACCTCGACTGGCACAAGCCGTTCACGTCGACCCTGAACGAAGCGGACGCGCCGTTCTACAAGTGGTTCGAAGACGGCGAACTGAACGCGTCGTACAACTGCCTCGACCGCAATCTGCAGAACGGCAACGCCGACAAGACCGCCATCATCTTCGAGGCGGACGACGGCCAGGTCACGCGCGCCAGCTACCGCGAACTGTACGAGCGCGTCTGCAAGTTCGCCAACGGCCTGAAGGCACGCGGCATCCAGAAGGGCGACCGCGTCATCATCTACATGTCGATGTCGATCGAAGGCGTGGCCGCCATGCAGGCCTGCGCGCGCATCGGCGCCACCCACTCGGTGGTGTTCGGCGGCTTCTCCGCCAAGTCGCTGCAGGAGCGCATCATCGACGCCGGCGCGGTGGCCGTGATCACCGCCGACGAGCAGCTGCGCGGCGGCAAGCACCTGCCGCTCAAGGCCATCGTCGACGAGGCGCTGGCGCTGGGCGGCTGCGAGTCGATCCGCGACGTCATCGTCTATCAGCGCACCGGCGGCAAGATCGCCTTCACCGAAGGGCGCGACCTGTGGCTGCACGAGCTGGTGGCCAACCAGCCGGCCGAGTGCGAGCCGGAGTGGGTCAGTGCCGAGCATCCGCTGTTCATCCTCTACACGTCCGGCTCGACCGGCACGCCGAAGGGGGTGCAGCACTCGACCGGCGGCTACCTCCTGTGGTGCGCGCTGACCATGAAGTGGACGTTCGACATCAAGCCCGACGACGTGTTCTGGTGCACCGCCGACATCGGCTGGGTGACCGGCCACAGCTACATCGCCTACGGCCCGCTGGCGGTGGGCGCGACCGAAATCGTCTTCGAAGGCATCCCGACGTATCCGAACGCCGGCCGCTTCTGGGAAGCCATCGCCAAGCACAAGGCGAGCATCTTCTACACCGCGCCGACGGCGATCCGCTCGCTCATCAAGGCGGCCGACGTCGACCCGACCGTGCATCCGAAGCACTATGACCTGTCGAGCCTGCGCCTGCTCGGTTCGGTCGGCGAGCCGATCAATCCGGAAGCGTGGATGTGGTACTACAAGAACATCGGCGGCGAGCGCTGCCCGATCGTCGACACCTTCTGGCAGACCGAAACGGGCGGCCACATGATTTCGCCGCTGCCGGGCGCGACGCCGATGGTGCCCGGTTCGTGCACCTTGCCGCTGCCGGGCATCATGGCGGCCATCGTCGACGAGGCCGGCGCCGACGTGCCGAACGGGCAGGGCGGCATCCTGGTCGTCAAGCGGCCTTGGCCGTCGATGATCCGCACCATCTGGAACAACCCGGAGCGCTTCAAGTCCAGCTACTTCCCCGAGGAGCTGGGCGGCAAGTACTACCTGGCCGGCGACGGCGCCATCCGCAACAGCGAGACCGGCTACTTCACCATCACCGGGCGCATCGACGACGTGCTCAACGTCTCCGGCCACCGCATGGGCACGATGGAAATCGAGTCGGCGCTGGTGGCCAACCCGCTGGTGGCCGAGGCGGCGGTGGTGGGCAAGCCGGACGAGACGACCGGCGAATCGATCTGCGCCTTCGTCGTGCTCAAGCAGGCTCGGCCGACCGGCGAGGAAGCGAAGAAGCTGGCGCTCGAGCTGCGCAACTGGGTCGCCAAGGAAATCGGCCCGATCGCCAAGCCGAAGGAGATCCGCTTCGGCGACAATCTGCCGAAGACGCGATCGGGCAAGATCATGCGGCGCCTGCTGCGGGTGCTGGCCAAGGGCGAGACGATCACGCAGGATATTTCGACACTGGAAAATCCGGCCATCCTCGAGCAGCTCAAGGAAGCATCCTAAGCGTCCCCACGCGCCGCCGCCCGCCCTGACGCGCCACGCGTCGCGGCGGGCGGCCGCCGGCCGGCATCGGCCGGCACCACTGGCCAGCCATCCCATGCTCCCTGCCTACATCTCCCATCCCGATTGCCTCAAGCACGACATGGGCAAGCAGCATCCCGAGTGCCCGGACCGTATCGGCGCGATCCACGACATGCTGTTGATGAAAGGGCTGCTCGACTGCATGCAGACCTGGGAGGCGCCGCTGGCGACCGAGCCACAGCTGACGCAAGCCCATGCGGCGCTGTACGTGCACACCATGGCCGCGCTGTCGCCGGCCGACGGCCACGTGCAGATCGACCCCGACACGAGCATGAATTGCCATACCTGGCAGGCCGCCTTGCGCGCCGCCGGCGCGGCGGTGCTGGCCACCGACCTGGTCGTCGAAGGCAAGGCCGCGTCGGCGTTTTGCAACGTGCGCCCGCCCGGCCACCATGCAGGGTACCGCGAGGCGGGCGGCTTCTGCTTTCTCAATAATGTCGCGGTCGGCATCCGCCATGCGCTCGGCGTGCACGGACTGGCGCGGGTGGCGCTGATCGATTTCGACGTCCATCACGGTAACGGCAGCGAAGACATCTTCCACGACGACCCGCGCGTGCTGATGTGTTCGATTTTCGAAGACAAGCTGTATCCGTTTTCCGGCAACCTCGCGCGCGGCCCGAACATGGTCAACGTGGGATTGCCGGCCCGCTCCGGCGGCGAGCTGCTGCGCGCCGCGGTCACCGACCGATGGCTGCCCGCGCTCGAGGCGTTCAAGCCCGAAATGGTGTTCATCTCGGCCGGCTTCGACGGCCACCGCGAGGACGACATGGGCAACCTGGCGCTGCTCGAAGCGGACTACGCGTGGATCACCCAGCGCATCGTCGACGTTGCACGGCGCCATGCGGGCGGGCGCATCGTCTCCTGCCTGGAGGGCGGCTACGACCTGTCGTCGCTGGCGCGCAGCGCCGCCGCCCACGTCAAGGTGCTGATCGGCGCCGATGCCTAAGCTCTGACTTGGCGCACGCCTCCCCGTTTCCCGATTTGCAAAGCGATCCTCCATGGACAAGCACTACCTGACGGCGCTGTTCGCGCCCGCCTCGATCGTCGTCTTCGCCGGCAAGCCCGACGCGCCCGACGAGCAGAGCGCGTACGGCCGCGGCATCACGGCGCAGATCGGCGCCAGCGGCTTTGCCGGCCCGGTCACCTTCCTCGACATCGACGTGCGCGGCAGCCTGGGCGAGCTGGCGCAGTCGCACGCCGACCTGGCCATCATCGCGCTGCCCGACGCCGAACTGGCGCGCGCGCTGGAAGTGGCCGGCCGCCTGCAGTGCAAGGCGGCGCTGATCATTTCGTCGGGCGTCGGCGCGGCCCAGGCGGGCGAGCTGCACGCCATCGCGCGCGCCCACGGCATCCAGCTGCTGGGGCCGAACTGCCTCGGCTACCAGCGCCCGCGCCTGAACATCAATGCCAGCGTGGCCGGCGCGCTGGCGCAGCCCGGGTCGCTGGCGCTGGTGTCGCAGTCGGGCGCGCTGACGGCGTCGATCCTCGACTGGGCCAACCAGAACGCGGTCGGTTTTTCGAGCGTCGTCTCGCTGGGGCCGAACACCGCCGTCGGCCTGGCGCAGACGCTCGACTTCCTCGCCAGCGACCCGGCCACCCACAGCATCGTCATCTACATGGAAGGCATCGTCGATGCGCGCGCCTTCCTCAGCGCGCTGCGCGCGGCCGCCAACACCAAGCCGGTGGTGGTGCTCAAGGCCGGGCGCAAGGCGGCCGGCTCGCAGGCGGCGCTGACCCACTCCGGCGCCATCGTCGGCAGCGACGAAGTGTTCGACGCGGCGCTGCGGCGCGCCGGCGCGGTGCGCGTCAAATCGTTCAACCAGCTGTTCTCGGCCGCCAAGTGCCTCGCCTCGCGCTACCGCCCGGTCGGCACGCGGCTGGCGGTGGTGACCAATGGCGGCGGGCCGGGCGTGCTGGCGGCCGACTGGATTGCCGAGCTGGGCCTCGAGCTGGCGTGCCTGTCGCCGGCCGCCGCCGCCGCGCTGCAGGGACAACTGCCGCCGCTGGCGACCTTGACGCACCTGCTCGACCTGTCGGAGGAGGCGGGGCCGGAGCACTATCGCGCCGCCATCGCCGCCTGCGCCGGCGACAGCGCGGTCGACGGCATCCTGGCGATCTATTCGCCCAAGCTGGGCGGCGACCCGGGCGCGGTGGCGCAGGCGCTGGCCGACTTCAACGCCAGCCTGAGCAAGCCGTTGCTCAGTTGCTGGATGGGCGACGCCAAGGTGGCCGCGGCGCGCCAGATCATCACCGGCGCGGGCATCGCCAGCTTCCGCACGCCGGAAGCGGCGGTCGACGCGTTCAGCAACATCGCCTCGTTCTACCAGAACCAGCAGATGCTGCAGCAGACGCCGCCGCCGCTGTCCGACCTGGCCAAGCCGGACCTGGACGGGGCGCGCATGCTGATCGACAGCGTGCTGGCGGAACGGCGCAACGTGCTCACCGAGATGGAATCGAAGTCGCTGCTGGCCGCCTTCCACATCCCGATCACCCAGACCATCCTGGCGCGCAGTGCCAACGAAGCGATCCTGATCGCCAGTCAGCTCGGCTACCCGGTGGCGCTGAAGATCGACTCGCCCGACATCGCCCACAAGTCCGACGTGCAGGGGGTGGTGCTCAACGTGCAAGGCGCCGCCGGCGTGCGCGACGTCTACCACGACATGATGGCCAGCGTGCGCCAGCTGCTGCCGGAGGCGCGCATCAACGGCGTGAGCGTACAGAAGATGGCAGGCATGAAGCACGGGCGCGAAATGTACATCGGCGTCGCCACCGACGAGCCATTCGGCCCTGTCATCGGCTTCGGCGCCGGCGGCACCATGATCGAGCTGATCGACGACCGCGCGGTTGAGCTGCCGCCGCTCAACCAGTTCCTCGCGCAGCGCCTGATCGGGCGCGTGCGCTCGGCGGCCACCTTGGGCGAATGGCGCGGCGCGCCGGCGGTGAACCGCGAAGCGATCGAGCACATCCTGCTGCGCGTGTCCGAGATGGTGTGCGAACTGCCGCAGCTGCGCGAGATGGACATCAATCCGCTGATCGTCGACGCCAGCGGCGCGCTGGCGGTCGATGCGCGCATCCTGGTGAGCGGCGCGGCGCGGGCGACGCGCCGCTACGACCACCTGGCGATCCTGCCGTATCCGTCGAGCTGCACGCACGACTGGCCGCTGCGCGGCGGCGGCCAGTACACGCTGCGCGCGATCCAGCCGGACGACGCCAGCATGCTGCAGGACTTCATGCGCAGGCTGTCGGACCAGGCGCGCTACTACCGTTTCGTGTCGACCTCGCGCGAGCACTCCGAGCGCATGCTGGCGCGCTACACGCTGATCGACTACGACCGCGAAATGGCGCTGGTGGCGGTATTCCGGGAGCGTACGCCGGACACCGACGGCGGCTTCACGGAAACCGAGCGCATCATCGGCGTGTCGCGCTACGTCGCCAACCCCGACCTGACCAGTTGCGAGTTCTCGCTGGTGGTCGACGACCAGTTCAGCGGCCAGGGCCTGGGCTCGCGCCTGATGCTGTCGATCATGGACGCGGCGCGCAACAAGGGCCTGAGCGCGATCGAAGGGCTGGTGCTGAGCAAGAACAGCGGCATGCTGAAACTGATGAACAGCCTCGGCTTCGCGGTCTCGCGCTACGTCGACGATCCGGATTTCAAGCTGTGCAGCAAGGCCTTGTAGCGCGCGCCGCCACGCCCGGCGGCGGGGAATGTCTTGGTACTGGGAAAAATGTTTGGTATAATCTGCGGCTTCGTGAAGGCGAAGGAAGTATGCAGGAGAGATGGCTGAGTGGTTGAAGGCGCACGCCTGGAAAGCGTGTATAGGCTAATACCCTATCTGGGGTTCGAATCCCCATCTCTCCGCCAAGGAATAAGAAGATAGCCACCCTCGGGTGGCTTTTTTCGTTGCATCATGAGGCTGTTGGGCGACTGCGGCGAGGGAACGCGGCGCAATCCGACCTGAGCGCACGGGCAAAAGCCGCCTTCACCGAACGCAAAAAAGCCACCCGCAGGTGGCTCATTGTGCTGCCTGAGCGCGCCGCCATCGCTGGCGGCGCCTGCAGGTCTGGACGGCTCAGGCGTTGCGCTTGCGCATGCCAAACAAGGCTGCCAGACCCAGGCCGAACAAGGCGATCGAGCCTGGCTCGGGGACATTCCAGCCAATCACATCGAACATTTTCCGGTCCAGCGCGCTGATGGTCATGACCTCGCCCTTGCCGGCAGTCGGGTCCATGATGCCGTAGCCGGCATTGTCCTTCCAGTGGCTGGCCTGGCGTCCGTCGCCAAACGCGACGCCGGTCGAGAACGTGGCAAGGGTGGTGTTGCATTTATCCAGCGAAAAGTACTTGGTGCGTGTATCGGCAGAGAAGTCGAGATCGGCGCCAGCACCCTTGCTGACATCCGAACAGCGGTACAGGTCGGTGGGGGCGATATATGTAAACGCCGCATCGGAATAATTGCCTGCGCGATTCCCATCCAATATATCGACACCGCTGATAAAGCCCAGTGCGTGTCCAATTTCATGGGTCGCGACGCCGACAAAGTCATAGGCATTGGCGTCGACGCCATCGGCGGCATTGAAATCCCACGTAAACAAGTTGCTAAACGAGATGCTCCCGTCCACTCTGCTGTCAACGGCTGCCGTCAATCCGAGCGCGCGGGCATTCGCCAGCGTCGGGCGGATCGTGTTGTTGTTGGCATTGCAGTTGTTGTCTAGGAAGAGCGCGCCGCTGCCCACACCGGCTGGGTTGACACCGGTGCCATTCATTACTACGTTCAGGCAACTGCTCTTCGACAGGCCTGCCACTGCGGCCTGGTCGTACACGCCGATTGCGTCGGCAGCGAGCGCATTACGGTAGGCGTCGTAGCTATAGGTGACTTTGGTCGATCCGGTCGATCCCAAGATGCCCGCGCCCAAGGCCGTAAAACCGATGTTCAGATTGACCTGCACATTGTCGCGCAGGATGTCTGTCCAGCGCGTGGCGGCAGCCTGAAAGCCAGCCAGCGCGGTCGGATCCATACCCGTCGCATAGTTGAAATGGATGACCAGCGCCTGCGCCGAACTTGCGTAAGCGCAGACGAGCAGGGTAGCGATCTTGAGCGATTTCTTGATATTTTTCATGGTTCCGTTTGGCTATTTGTAATTGACATGAAGGAAAGTGGATTTGTCTCTGCCG
The DNA here is from genome assembly GCA_030272785.1 of Pseudomonadota bacterium. GTDB lineage: Bacteria > Pseudomonadota > Gammaproteobacteria > Burkholderiales > Burkholderiaceae_D > JAFCUW01. Next base: position 6,395 of record JARXKM010000100.1, on the reverse strand, counting down.
GTGGGGTGCACCTGCATATCCAACGAATTGAATCAAAGCAATTTCCAGGCCACAAAATTAAGTCTTTGATAATCATGCCGAATCCTTGTTGGCCCTAAATTCTTTCATTCCATATGTAAAGATTTCCGACAGAGAGTTTTCTGCGATGTCCGTGCGATGACGCACGTAAAGCGCGCCCAGACGGCCATGACGGTTAAAAAAGCGGCAGCTGCGGCGGCAGCAAGGAATGCCGGCCACAATCTTGCGGCCTGAAGGCGCAATTCTTGATCGCGAACAAATGCAATAGCGACAACTTCTCCCAGAATTGAAGCTGTCGCGTCCGATTGTAAATACAGTCCTGCGCGGCGCCCCTCTTTTTCCCTTGACCCGTGGAGTGACGCACGATGAGGCAAATTTACGAATACCATCCGGTGCTCGGCTATCGCTACATTCCGAACCTGCGTGCGCGCATCCCGCACGAAGGCGGCGGCTACCTGGTGCAGGTCAACGATGACGGCTTCCGTTCGAACCGGCCGTTCGCCGCCGCGCCTGCGCCGGGCAAGCGGCGCGTGCTGGTATTCGGCGATTCGTTTACCGCCGGCGACGCCGTGCCGAACCACGAGCGCTACACCGACCTGCTCGAGCCGGTGCTCGGTGCCGAGGTGTACAACTATGGCCTGTCGTCGACCGGCACCGACCAGCAGTACCTGGCCTGGCGCGAGTTCGCCCAGCACGTCGAGCATGACGTCGTGGTGATCGCCGTGTTCGTCGAAAACGTGCGCCGCGTGGTCGCCCATTACCGGCCGCACCGCGACGCCAGCGGCGTCGAGCGCATTTACGCCAAACCGTATTTCACGCTCGAGCGCGACACGCTGCGCCTGCACCATGTGCCGACCCCGGCCGAACCGTTCGACCAGCACCACATGGCGCCGGCCGAGCAGGCCACGGTGGACGCCGGCGGCCGCTTCCCCCTGCTGCGCAAAGTGGTCACCGCGCTCGGCGCCAGGGAGGTCGTGCAGCGCCTGACCCATTACCAGCCGCTGCCCGAATACGACTCGCCCGACACCGACGGCTGGCGCCTGATGCGCGCCATTCTCTCGCTGTGGGTGCGCGCGCTTGAGCGGCCGGTGGTGCTGATGCCGCTGCCGCTGCCGCAGCACATCGACGAAGTGTCCGGCTCGGCCGGCTACCAGGCCAGGTTCGCCGAACTGAGCGCCGAACTGGGCTGCACCCTGCACGACCCGCTGCCCGACTTCCTCGGCTATGCCAAGGAGCAGCGCCGCCGCTTCCGCTGGGAGCACGACATCCATTTCACGCCCGAAGGGCACCGCGTACTGACGCGCTCGCTGGCGCCGGTGCTGGCACAACTGTTGGGCAGCCGCCCGGCATTCAAGGAGCAGGCATGAGCAAGACCATACTCGGCATTTCTGCGTTCTATCACGACGCCGCGGCGGCGCTGGTGCGCGACGGCGTGATCGTCGCCGCCGCCCAGGAAGAGCGCTTTTCGCGCAAGAAGCACGATCCGCGCTTTCCGCTCAACGCCATCAACTATTGCCTCGAACAGGGCTTCGTCGACGCCGCCGACCTCGATGCGGTGATCTTCTACGACAATCCGCTGGCGACCTTCGATCGGGTGGTCGAAAACGCCCTGGCCGCCGGCGACGCGGGCCGCGAGCAGTTCATCAAGGCGGCCGGACAGCTGCTTGGCGACAAGATGTGGGTCAACGACCAGGTGCGCGGCGCGCTCGGCTCGCTCGGTCGCGAAGGCCGGGTGCTGTTCGCCGAACACCACATGGCGCACGCGGCCAGCGCGTTCTATCCGTCGCCGTTCGAGCGCGCCGCCATCCTCACCATCGACGGCGTCGGCGAGTGGGCCACCACCAGCCTGGGCGCTGGCGACGGCCAGGCGATCCGGCTGTTTTCCGAGATCAATTATCCGCACTCGTTGGGATTGCTCTACAGCGCGTTTACCTACTTCTGCGGCTTCAAGGTGAACTCCGGCGAGTACAAGCTGATGGGACTGGCGCCGTACGGCGAACCGCGCTACTACCAGGCGATCCGCCAGCACCTGATCGACGTGCGCGACGACGGCTCGTACCGGCTCGACACCAGCTATTTCGGCTACCTGAGCGGCAACGTGATGACGGGCGAGCGCTTCGCCGCGCTGTTCGGCGGCGCCGCGCGCGCGCCCGAGGCGCCGATCACGCGGCGCGAGATGGACCTGGCCGCCAGTGTCCAGAAGCTGACCGAGGAAATCATGCTCAAAACGGCGCGCCACCTGCGCTCGATCACCGGCGAAGCGAACCTGGTGATGGCCGGCGGCGTGGCGCTGAACTGCGTGGCGAATGGCAAGCTGGTGGCCGAGGGCATCTTCGACCAGGTGTGGATCCAGCCGGCCGCGGGCGACGCCGGCGGCGCGCTGGGCGCGGCGCTGCTGGCCGAGCACATGTATTTCGACCAGCCGCGCGCGGCGCCGGTGGCAGGGTGCGACGCGCAGCAGGGCAGTTACCTGGGGCCGGCGTTCTCGAGCAGCGAGGTGCTGGCGTTCGTCAACCGCCACGCTTATCCGCACATCCAGGTGAGCGACCAGGCCGAGCGGCTGGCGACCGTCGCCGCCGCGCTGGCCGAGGGCAAGATCGTCGGCTGGTTCTCGGGGCGCATGGAATTCGGCCCGCGCTCGCTGGGCGCGCGCTCGATCCTCGGCGATCCGCGCAGTCCGACCACGCAGGAGACGATGAACCTGAAGATCAAGTACCGCGAATCGTTTCGCCCGTTCGCGCCGAGCGTGTTGCGCGAGCGCTGCGCCGACTATTTCGAACTCGCCGGCGACAGCCCCTACATGTTGCTGATCGCGCCGCTGCGCGCCGAGCGCACGATCGCGATGGACCGGGTGTGCTTCGACGACGGCAACGACGACATGCTCGCCGTCATCAACCAGGTGCGCAGCGACGTGCCGGCCATCACCCACGTCGACTATTCGGCGCGCGTGCAGACGGTCGACGCGGCCACCAATCCGGCCTATCACGCGCTGATACGCCAATTCGAGGCGCTGACCGGCTGTCCGATGCTCGTCAATACCTCGTTCAATGTGCGCGGCGAGCCGATCGTGTGCACCCCCGAAGACGCGTACCGCTGTTTCGTGCGCACGGAAATGGACTTGCTGGTGCTGGAAGACGTGCTGTTATGGCGCCATCAACAACCCGCCTTGGATGAGCAGGAAGACTGGAGGAAGACCTATGAACTCGACTAATGAAACGGCCATGGCCGGCGCGATGGGCGCGCTGTTCGACGACGTCATCGCACCGCTCGCGCAACGCATGCGCGACAATGGCGTACAGGCATTTCCGCTGCAGCCGGACGTTTCCTGGCTGAGCTACTTCGTGCGCCGCAAGCGCGCCTCGATGACGCACGATGACTTCACCAGCGCCTCGTGCGTCGATGCGGCCGATTTTGCGCAACGGCTCGCGGCGCATTGGCAGGCGCTGGGGCGCCACGAACTGGCAGCGCAGGCGGCGCGTTTCGGCACCGCCGCTGCCGCCGCGCAGACGCTGATGGCGACCGAGGCGCCCGAGGCCGCACTGTCGCCGTACGTGTACGCGATGTTCTAGATAATATGTATTGACTGGTCAAATACATATCAGTGTCCTGAGTTGCAGATTCGTTGAATAGACATGGCGAAAACCGTCCTGATACTGCGTCGCAACTGCTCGCAAGGCCGGTGCCTTGCGCGCATTTGCGACGCAGTATCGGATCGATTGCGCCAGAGTCAGTCAACCAATCTGCCGCTCAGGAAATATTTACTACCGCGGGGGCGCCGGCCCTGCAGGCTTACTTCTTCTTTTGCGCGGCAGCTTGGGCGTTCGCTTGCTGCTGCGCCGCGGCGGCCTGCTGCTGCGCGGCCTGTTCGCGCTCTTTTTTCTTGCTCAGGTGATGGCCGACCGCGCAACCGGCGGCGGCGCCCGCCAGGCCATGGTGGCCGGCTACGTGGCCGGCAACGCCGCCGACCACCGCACCTTTCAGGCAGCCGGCACTGGACGCAGCCGATACGGAAACCAGGGACAGGGCGAGTGCGAGCGAGAGCAGGGGAGTTTTCATGGTGGCGAGTCTTTCTGTAACGGGTGGACAAGGGCGCCGAATGCGCCATTACGGCTAGCATAGAAGACCGACCGGCCGACGTATGTGCGCAAGCTCGCATAGCGCCGACTGATTCGTGTGGCAATGTTACCAGATGTAATGATCGTCAACGGGTACCGGCGGCCCGGCGTTTTTTGCTCAGCGATACAGAAAAACGCTACCCGATCAACGACATCCAGGATACCCAATGAACAAATTAATCGCCGTGTTGCTCACCGGTCTGCTCGCCGGTTCCGCCTTCGCCCAAGCACCAGCCACCGTCACCACCAAGGTCGCACCGCTGCGCACCACGGCCGCGGTGAAGGCCGACGCCAAGGAAGTCACGGCGGTCGCCAAGGCCAATGCCACCGAAGCGAAGGCGGTCGTCAAGGCCGACGCCACCGCAGCCGGCACCATCGCCAAAGCGGACAGCAAGCAAGTGACGAGCGGCGTGCCGGCCGATGCCACCGTCGCCGCCGCGAAGGCCACGGCAACCCGCAGCAAGGCCGCCGCGCACCGCAAGGCGGCCAAAGCGAAGGCGCATGCGCATGCGGTCGACGCCAAGGCCGATGTCAAAGCGGCTGCCAAGTAAGCATAGGCGCGCACGACACGAAGACAGGCTGCGGCCTGTCTTTTTTTGTGGCCGCCGCCGTGGCGTGCCAAAATGCAGCTTCCGCAACCCACACCAGTCAGCTCCCATGGAAATAAATGAAGTCGTTGATATGGCCGAGGAGGCCAGCCACTCGCTGTCGATGAATCGCCGGGTGGCCGTGACGGTGGCGTTGTTGGCAACCTTCATGGGCGTGTGCAAGATCAAGGACGACAACATCGTCCAGGCGATGCAGCAGGCGCAGGCCGACAAGATCGATCACTGGTCCTACTACCAGGCGCGCAATGTGCGCGAAGAGATCGCCAGTTCGATGGCGACGCAACTAACCCTGACGGCGATGGGACGGCCAGCCACCGAGCAGGCGGCGTACGCGCAGGCGGTGAAGAAATACGAGGCGCTGGCCGCCGACCAGAAGATCAAGAAGGAGCAGGTCAGGCTGCAGGCCGAACGCGACCAGAAGACCTACGACGACTCGAATTACCGCGACGACCAGTTCGACCTGTCGGACGTGTTGCTGGCGATCGCCATTTCGCTGCTGGCCATTACCACCCTGACCGGCCAGCGCTGGCTTTATTGGATGTCGATGGTGCCGACCGCGATCGGCGTGTTCTTCGGCGTGGCCGGGCTGGCGGGGCTGCCGTTCCATCCGGCGTGGATCATGGGCCTGCTGTCCTAATGGGCGCCGGCGGCCGCGCGCGGCTCAGGCGGGCGGCCGGCGGAACTGGGTGCTGAGAAACTCGGCGATGCGCGCCTGCGTGGTAGGCAGATAGGGAATGTTCAGGTGGTCCGAATCGGGCACCGTTTCGTCGGCATGCAGCCGGCCCAGCTTGGCCACCAACTGGTCGGTATGCGAATGCGGCACGATGTCGTCGAAGGCGGCGCGCAGCACGTAGGTCGGCGCCGTCAGCGCGGCGGCGTACTTGACCGATTCGAAGCGGTGTCGCAGCACGTATTCGATCGGCATGGCGCGAAAACGCCGCTTGGCGATCGCCAGGATCGAATCGTAGGGCGTGATCAGCACCACCGAATGGGCCGCCCGTTCCATTGCCACCTGCACCGCGACGCCGGAGCCGAGGCTGCGGCCGACCACCGCCACCCGCTGCGGATCGACGTGGCCGCGCGCGGCCAGCCAGTCGAACAGCATGCGGCCGTCGTCGACCATGTGTTGCTCGGCCGGATCGCCCTGCGAATCGCCGTATCCGCGGTAATTGACCGCCAGTACGGCCATGCCGGGGAACAGCTTGCCGGCGTCGCGCGCGACCCACGATACTTCTTCGGAGCGGCCGCCGAAATACACCACGCCGGGATGCGGCCCGACCACCGACGGCGTCATCAGCCAGCCCGACAGCTTGGTGCCGTCGTTCGAGCGCAGCACGATCAAGCGGGTGCGGTGGCCGCTGCTGCGTGGCCGCGCCACTTCGCGCTTGCTGGTCGGATTGAAGACCAGCTGGCGCTGGCTGGCGGCGATCGCGGCGGCAAAACCGAGCCACAGCATGCTGACGACGCCGGCCACGCCCGCGACTTTTTTTGAATTGTTCATAAGCATTAGTTTAACCGCGATCAGGCGCGCCTGCCGGCGCCGCCGCAGGCGCGCGCGGGTTCGTATCGGAAAATCCGCGCGGCGTCGCTCTCACACAACGCTCGCGCGCATGCCGGTGGCGTGCAGGGCCGCCGCGGTCGGCGGGGCGCCTAG
>JARXKM010000496.1 GCA_030272785.1 Pseudomonadota bacterium | reverse complement strand
GTTGCGAAGGTTGCGAAGGTTGCGAAGGTTGCGAAGGTTGCGAAGGTTGCGAAGGCTGCAAGGATGCACATCAGGCGGCAGACAGGTTCAGGTTTGCCGGTTCAGCCGGCGCCGTCTTTCTTGAGTGCGCGGCGGCGCCGCGAATCCTTGGGATCGGCCACCAGCGGCCGGTAAATCTCGATGCGGTCGTGCGCGCGCAGGACGGTGTCGAGCGGTTTCTTCTTGCCGTACAGCCCGACCGGTTGCTGCGCCAGCTCGATGCCCGGGATGTCGACGAGCACGCCGCTAAGCGCAATCGCCTGCTCGATGGTGGTGCCGAGCGGCACCGCCAGCTCGCGCAGGTATGCGTGCTGCGCCGTCGCGTGGCAGACCTGGACGACGATGGACTCAGCCATACACGGCATCCGCGCGCTTGCAGAATGAATCGACCATGCTGTTGGCGATCATGCCGAACACCGGGCCGATCACCTGCTCGAGGAGGATGCTGGAAAACTCGTAATGCTGGTCGAAATCGACCTTGCAAGCGTCGGCGCGCAGCTCCTTGAAGGTCCAGATCGCGTTCATCACCTTGAACGGGCCGTCGACCAGCTTCATCGTCATCTGGGTCGGGCGCGTCTGCAGGTTGGAGGTCGTGAAACTCTGGCGCACGCCGTGAAAATTGATGCCCAGGCAGGCGACCAGCTTGTCGTCGCTGCGATCGAGCACCTTGACGCCGCCGCACCAGGGCAGGAATTTGGGATAATCTTCGACCTTGGCGACCAGATCGAACATCTGTTCCGCGCTGTAACCGAGAAAAACTGTCTTGTGCACTACTGCCATGAGTCTGCCATTTGCTATGATGTTGGATATGTTGCATCAGTCCCGCGTTCGCAAGCGCGACACAGTAGTTTAACCGACCAGCGCAATTTAGTTAATTCATGAGTATTGTTGACAACAAAAAAGCCTTCCACGATTATTTCATCGAGGACCGCTATGAAGCCGGCGTCGTCCTCGAAGGTTGGGAAGTGAAAGCGATCCGCGCCTCGCGCGTGCAGATCAAGGAAGCGTACGTGGTCGTGCGCGGCGACGAGCTGTTCCTGTTCGGCGCCCACATCAGTGCGCTCAACACCGCTTCCGCGTTCAGCCATCCGGAAGCGATCCGCACCCGCAAGCTGCTGTTGCACCGCGCCGAGGTCGACAAGCTGATCGGCAAGGTCGAGCGCTCCGGCTTCACGCTGGTGCCGCTCAACCTGCACTTCAAGGGTGGCCGCGTGAAATGCGAGATCGGCCTGGCCAAGGGCAAGAAACAACACGACAAGCGTGCCACCGAGAAAGAGCGCGACGGCAAGCGCGAAGTGGCGAGCGCGATGAAAACCCACTCCCGCTAGCGCACTCGCGGCTGCCCGATCTCGTGTCTGACCCCGCGCGGTCAGAGGCTGGTGCTGGCCTCGAAGCGCTTCAACGCGCTCAAGCGCCAGCAAACAAAGCTCAGCACCAATCCCCCCAGCATGCCGCAGGCCAGTTTCAGCGCACTGCCGAACAACAGCGGCGCCACCAGTCCCGACACGATGGCGAAGCTGATCATCTGGATGAACGCCAGCAGAGACGACGCCAGGCCGCGGTTGTCCGGAAACAGCGCGAACGCGCTCAACTGAATGGCGGGCATCGCCACCGCCAGGCCGAACGTGTACACCGCCAGCGGCAGCACCGCCCACGGCACCTGCGCGACCCACAGCAGGTTGTAGCCGACGCCGAGCAAGGCGCCGGCCGCCATCACGGCAAATCCGATCCACTTCATGCGCTTCGGCGCGATCCTGGCTGCTGCCTTGCCGCCCCACGCCGAGCCGACCACCATGCCGCCGATGAGCGGAATGAACATCCAGGCGAACGCCGTTTCCGGCAGGTGCAGGATCTCCATGACGAAGTTGGCCGCCGAACCGATATACAGCGACAGCCCGCCGAACGCCATGCCAAGCGCGAGCGAGAGCAGCACGAAGCGCGGGTTGCGCAGCACCTTCAGGTAATTCGCGCCGATCTGCGCCGGATGGAAGGCATGGCGGTCCTCCCTGGCCAGGCTTTCCGGCAAGGCGCGCCACACCGTCAGCAGCATCAGCGCGCCGAACAGGGCGAGGAACACGAATGTCGAGCGCCAGCCGAAATGGACGTGCAGGTAGCCGCCCAAGACCGGTGCCACGGCCGGTGCCAGGCCGAACACCATCATGATGTGCGACATGATCTTTTGCGCGTGGGCGCCGTCGAAGCGGTCCTGCACGATGGCCGCGCCGATCACCGATCCGGCGCCGGCCGACAGGCCCTGCAATGCGCGGCAGGCCAGCAGGAAGCCGAAGGTCGGCGCAAACACCGCGCCGAGCGAGGCGAGCGTGTAGAACGCCAGCGCCACCAGGATCACCGGGCGGCGCCCGAACGAGTCCGACAGGGTGCCGTAGAACAGCATCATGAAGGCAAAGCAAAACAGGAAGACGCTCAAGGTCTGCTGCACCGCCAGCGGCCCGACCTGGAATTCGCGCCCGATGGCGGGGATGGACGGCAGGTAGGTGTCGATCGCCAGCGCCCCCACCATGCCAAGAAACGCCAGGATTACCGTCAACCGTCGCTGCATGCTTCGTGCCTCAAAAAAAGTGCGGCACCGCAGACGCGAAACCGGAGACGAATTCTACAGCACGCGCCAATGATTTTCCTTCCAGGTGCTGGGGTCAAGTCTGACAATCGGACAAAAAACTGGGGTCAGGTCTGACATTCGGACAAAAAGCTGGGGTCAGGTCTGACAATCGGACA
>JARXKM010000495.1 GCA_030272785.1 Pseudomonadota bacterium | reverse complement strand
CCCCCGGGGGTCAGTGCCGGCATTCGTACACGGGCTGAGCACTACCGAGGCTGCGCCGGGGACGCGCGCAACAGTTGCATCGGGCCGAACAGCTGTTGCATGCCCGCATGGTCGATGAAGGAGAGGTTGTAGGGGTGTTCGGAGCTGATCTGCTCGAGCATGGCGCATTCGGGCAGCTGCTTGAGCTGTTCGGCGATTTTTCCCCACAGGACCAGTTTGGCGCCGCTGCCGGCCAGCGCCGCCAGCACCGTTTGCAGGAACGGCAACCAGGCGCGCGCTTCGACTACCGGCGGCACGTGCGGGCGGAACACCAGCGCCGCATTGAGCAGCAGGAAGCCGTGGCCGGTGAGGTTGTGCTGCAACTGCGCCAGCGTCTGGATGGCGCCGCCGGCGAGCGCGTTGGCCGCCACCGGCGCCAGCGCGGCGGCGCCGGTGGCGCCGGCGCGCAATTGGCCGTCGGCCACCAGCAGCATTTTGAGAAAGTTGCGCAGCGACGTCGCCTTGTTGACCGGCTTCGACAAGCCGGTGTCGGACCACAGCAGGCCGACGGCGCCGTCCATGAAGCACACGCCGGTGGCGCTTTCGGCGCGTGGATACGGCCCCTCGCCCACCAGCACGTAGCGCACCGCCGGCAGCGGCAGCGCAAAGGCGGCAAACAGGCGCTGCCCGGTCGGCAGGTAATCGTCGGCGGCGAGCGCCGGCAGGTAGGCCGGATGGGCGGCGGCGACCGCCTCGAGCCCCTCGAGCAGGTGCGGCTGCCAGCTCGGATCGGCGCGACGCACGGCGTCGAGTATGGCGGCAGGAATGGCGGCGGCAATGGCGGCGGGAAGCGGCGTGACTGGCGGATCGACTGACATCGGGAGCGGCGCGGAAAGCTGCGATTTTACCGCAGCGGCGCGCCCGGTGCTGGCGCCAATGATGCAATTTCAAGCAAGCGTCGGTATTTCGCGAAAGCAGGCATGATGCATTCCTGCCCAGCAGGGCTAGCCCAATTCAATTCAGCATGGAGGTTCAGATGCAAACGATTCAAGACGTAATGACCCGCGACGTAAAATTTCTCTCGCCCGACGACACCGTGCGCCGCGCCGCGGAGCTGATGAAGGACCTCGATATCGGCGCCGTGCCTGTCTGCGACGGCAACAAGCTGGTCGGCATGCTGACCGACCGCGACATCACGATCCGCTCGACCGCCGCTGGCCAGGCGCCAGGCAGCACCCGCGTCGGCGACGTGATGAGCACCGATGTGCGCACCTGCCATGCGGGGCAAAGCGTGGACGAAGTGCTCGCCGAGATGGGCGACGTGCAGATCCGCCGCGTGCCCGTGGTCGACCAGGCGTCGCACAGCCTGGTCGGCATCGTATCGCTCGGTGACATGGCGATCAAGCATGCGGCCAGCACCGACAAGGCGCTCGGCGAAATCTCGGCGCCTGCCGACAGCAAGGCGCAGTAATCGCCGTGGACCCGCTTGGCGGCTAGTGCAGCGTCAAGCTTTCCAGCTCGCCGTTGAACGAAATGACGGCGTCGCTGGCGGCTCTGGCCTGGTCGAATCCGAGGATCCAGCAACGTCCCTGCAACACCGCGCCAGACGCGGCGCCGTCGAGCAGCACCGCGCCCTGCCCCACGAAGCAGGCACGCAAGGCCGACATCCTGACTTGCGAAAATTCCGCCAAGCCGCGCTGGTACCAGTGGACCTTGCGCTTGGCCGCATCAAATTGCGCAAGCGCCTGAGCAAAGTCCCGATACGGCAGCAGGTTCCCCTCGCGCACACGGACCGACCATGTCATGCCGATGAAATTTACCTTGGTCTGGGTGTTGAACATCACGGTGGCATTTTCGCCGCGCGCGAGCGGCCGGTCCGGCAGCAGGAAATAGCCGCCCCTGGCCATCGGTATCACCTCGTCGATGGTGGTGCCGACGATCGCCACGCCCCAGTTGGGCGGCATGAAGTCATCCCGCTCGCGCAGCGTCAGGTCGACAAACATCACGCGCAAGCGCAGGTCGATCAGGCGCGGCTCGGGTGGCAACAAGGCCATCACGCGTTGCTGCAGCTGATAGGCGGCGGCGTACGGCGCGTCGCCGGCGTTCTTCCTGGAGCGGATTTCCACCGCCGGCAGCACGCTGTCGTCAGCGACCGTCTGCGCGCCGGCGGGCAAGGCAGCGCAGGCGGCCCAAGCGCACGCGAATAGTCGATATGCCCGCCTCATTTTGGACGCGCAATCCAGTGGTCCATATTGCTGACGATGTTGACCTTCGCATCGGTGAAGGGCACCAGCACCTTCATCTTGAATTCAAGGCGCTCGGGCAGGCTGCCCGCTTGCGGATGGGCGGCGTACAAGGTGGTCAGCAACAGGTCGAACATCAGCATGCCGTGCACTTTCGACTCGGACTGATAGATGATGCCGGTGGCCGGGTCGACCCAGACCCGCACCGAGACGTCCATCGGCCCTTTCGATTCGGCGACGTCGAACGTGGTCCAGCGCTTGCCGTGCAATAGCTGGCCGTCGCTGCGGCGCACCGGTGCGTCCATGCGCATCAGCTGGGCGCCCATGTTGGTGGCGTCGCTCATCTCGGTCTTGCCCTTAGCCGAAGGCTTGCCTGCCTCGATCGGCGGTTCGATCTGCACAGTGTCGTAGACCGGTTTGCCCTTCTCCCAGCCGGTCAGGTGCGACTTGGCCTTCGACTTGTCGTGCTTGCCGTCGGCGATCGCATCGACGCTGATGGTGGTGTCTTCGGGCGCCCACTTCTTCGCCTGCTCGGCATACGCCAGGGTCTTGGCCCACAGCGGATCGACGG
>JARXKM010000494.1 GCA_030272785.1 Pseudomonadota bacterium | reverse complement strand
TGGCCAAGGAAGCCTGTCCGCTGAACCTGGCGCCGACCGCCAGCACCACCGTCACCTTGGCGCTGGGCGACGCGCTGGCCGTCGCGCTGCTCGATGCGCGCGGCTTCAAGGAGGAAGACTTCGCCCGCTCGCATCCGGGCGGCGCGCTCGGCCGGCGCCTGCTGACCCACGTGTTCGACGTGATGCGCAGCGGCGACGCCGTGCCGATGGTGACGGCCGACGCGTCGCTGCCGGCGGCGCTGCTCGAGATCACCCGCAAGGGCATGGGCATGACCGCCATCGTCGACGCCGCCGGCCGCCCGGTCGGCGTGTTCACCGACGGCGACCTGCGCCGCATGATCGAGCGGGTGCAGGACTTCACCAGGATCGTCATCGGCGACGTCATGCACGCCAATCCGCGCCGCGTCCATCCGGAGCAGCTGGCGGTCGACGCGGTGGCGATTATGGAGGAATTTCGCATCAACCAGATGCTGGTGGTCGACGCCGACGACAAGCTGGTCGGCGCGCTGCATATCCACGACCTGACGCGCGCGAAGGTGATCTGATGACCGATTCAACCACGACCGGCGCGCCGAACCCGCAACCCGACCACCTGCGTCGCGCCGCCGCCATCAAGGTGCTGATCCTCGACGTCGACGGCGTGCTCACCGACGGCAGCCTGACCTACGGCGCCGACGGCGAAGTGACCAAGACCTTCAATGTGCTCGACGGCCTCGGCATCGAACTGCTGCAAAAGACCGGCGTGGCGGTGGCCATCATCAGCGCGCGCAAGTCGCCGGTGGTGGTGCGGCGCGCCGCCGACCTGAAGATCATGCATGTCTACCAGGGCACCCACGACAAGCGCATCGCCTTCGCCGACCTGCTGCAGGTGACCGGCGCCAGCGCCGCCGAGTGCGGCTATATCGGCGACGACGTGATCGACCTGCCGCTGCTGCGCCAGGTCGGCTTCGCGGTGACGGTGCCGACCGGCCATGCGGAAGTGCAGCACCGCGCCCATTACGTCACCCGCGCCGGCGGCGGGCGCGGCGCGGTGCGCGAGGTGTGCGACATGGTCATGCGCGCGCAGGGCACATACGATGCGGCGCTGGCGCCGTATTTTGCGTAGGCGATGACGGCAGCCATGCACAAACGCACCGCTCACCGCTGGCGCCTCGGTTCCCTGATGATGGTCGGGGCGGTGTTCGCGCTGGCCAGCTTCTGGCTGGTGCAGGTGATCAACCGCGGCGAGCTGCCGGGGCCGGGCGATGCACCGAAAAGCGAGCCCGATTACATCGTCGAAAAGTTCAGTTTCGTGCGCATGACGCCGGACGGCAAGCCGCGCTACATCGTCTCGGGCGACAAGCTGATCCACCGTCCGGAGGGCGACGTCTCCGACATCGACCGGCCGGTGGTGCAGAAGCTGTCGCCGGCGCCGCAGCCGATGACGGTGACGGCGAATACGGCGCGCATCGTCCAGTCCAGCAACGTCGTCGACTTGTTCGGCAACGTCAACATCGAGCGTCCGGCTGGCGCCGCCGGGCCGCACATGCGCCTGAAAACCGAGGCGCTGACGATCCTCTCCGACCAGGACCAGATGAAGACTGCGGCGCCGGTGGAAATGATCTCCGGTACCACCACGCTCACCGGCGTCGGCATGTTCGCCGACAGCGCCAGCCGCAAGATCGATATTGCGAGCCGAGTCCACATTACTTATCCGCCGGCGCCACGCCGCTGACCACTTTCGGAACCCGACCTTCATGAAAAAAATACTGCTGCTGATCGCCCTCGCTGCCGCCGCCGCACTGGCGTTCGCCGAGCGCGCCGATTCGAACAAACCGACTGAAATCCTGGCCGATTCCGCCTCCGACGACGATGTCAAGCAGATCCGCACGCTGACCGGCAACGTGGTGCTCACGCGCGGCACGCTGATCGTCAAGGCCGGCAAGGCGGTCGTCAAGACCGATCCGGAAGGCTACAGCTTCGCCACCTTCACCGCGGCGCCGGGCAGCCTGGCGACGTTTCGCCAGAAGCGCGACGGCGGCGATTTCTGGGTCGAAGGGCAGGCCGAGCGCATCGAATACGACAACAAGCTCGAAGTGGTGAAGCTGTATTCGAACGCCAAGCTGACCAAGCTCGAAGGCACCAAGCTGACCGACGAAGTCGAAGGCGCGTTCATTTCCTACGACAGCCGCAAGGAGTTCTTCGCGCTCGAGAACAACACCTCCGGGGTCACCAAGCCGGGCGGCGGGCGGGTGCGGATGGTGATTCAGCCGGTCATCAAGCCGGCGCCGGCCGCGGGAAAGCCGTGATGGAGGCCAAAAGCTGCGGCAACACGCTGATCGTGCGCGGCCTGCAAAAGAGCTACGGCAAGCGGCTGGTGGTGCGCGACGTCTCGCTGCAGGTCGCCTGCGGCGAAGTGGTCGGCCTGCTGGGGCCGAACGGCGCCGGCAAGACCACCTCGTTCTACATGATCGTCGGCCTGGTGCCGTCGGACGCCGGCTCGATCGACATCAGCGGGGTCGACATCTCGAGCCTGCCGATCCACCGGCGCGCCGCGCTCGGCCTGTCGTACCTGCCGCAGGAAGCGTCGGTGTTTCGCAAGCTGACGGTGGAAGACAACATCCGCGCCGTGCTCGAACTGCAGCGCGTCGACGGCAAGGCGCTGTCGAAGGCGCAGATCAACGAGCGGCTCGACACCCTGCTGGCCGACCTGCAGATCGAGAAGCTGCGCGAGAACCAGGCGCTGTCGCTGTCGGGCGGCGAGCGGCGCCGCGTCGAGATCGCGCGCGCGCTGGCGACCAACCCGCGCTTCGTGCTGCTCGACGA
>JARXKM010000099.1:7266-15190 GCA_030272785.1 Pseudomonadota bacterium | reverse complement strand
GCACCGCCAGGATGATGCCGAACTGCAAAACGAACGCCACCAGGCCGGTGCCCGGCAGGCCGTGGCGGGTGGCGGCCCAGACGATCGGCAGGAACAGGAAATAGAAATGCTTGTATTCGCTGCTGCCGATGATGCCGTGGAACACGCCCCACACCAGCGCCATCGACAGCAGCAGGTAGCCGGCGCATTCCGGGTTGCGCAAGGTGGCCGCGAGGGTGCGCCGGCCTTCGCGGCGGGCCAGCATCCAGATCAGCGGCATCGAGACGACGACGCCGACGATGTCGCCGATGACGAAGCGCAGCAGCGCCACGCCGAGCGCGCCGGCCGGGACGAATCCGGCCAGCCACAGCAGCGTGATGTAGCAGGCGCCGTTCAGGGCCAGCCCGCTGATGACGATGGCGAGCCAGGAAGCGAGCCGGTGCCGGCTGTCGAGCACGGCGGCATTGGCGAAACGGCGGCGCAGCGCTTCGCCGATCAGGCCGTAACCGAGCAGCAGTTGGGCCGACAGCATCAGGGTCAGCGGCAAGCCGGTCGGCAGGTCGCGCACCCACCACTCGGCCAGCACCAGCGCGGCGAACCAGGGCAGGGCGGTGCGGCGACCGTAGCGCATCCACACCACCAGGCCGAGCGCGGGATCCGGATTCCACGGCGTGATGTTGAGCTGGAACAGCGGTTCGATATAGCTGACCCAGTCGAGCAGCAGGTACAGCACGACGAAGCCGACGAGGTACAGCCAGTCGCTGGGGTGGGGGCGTAGCGGGGGAGGGTTGGCCATGGCGCATTATGCCGCGACTGTTGTAATGACGCATGGGCAATTTTGCGTGCCGCCCGCCGCCGGCGTGATCGGCAACGCACATAAGGGTTCCCCTTACGTGGAGGCCCGAATTTACGACTAGAAACATGATCGATACACTGCGTTACATTATGTTACGAGTGTAAGCAATCCATGCAACAGTTCCAATCCGATCACTTCAGCGAACAGTGGCACGGCCAGGCGCGCGCCGGCGCGCGCGACAGCGGCACGGCGCCGCGCCGCCTGCTGGCGCCGGTCAAGCGGGCCGGCGATATCGACGCCGCGCTGGCGTATGTGCTGGCGCATGGCGGCGGCGCCGCGCTGCAGCTGACGCTATTGCACGTGACGCCGTCAGTGGCGGCGCCGTTTGCCGCGGCCGCGGCGGGCGATGCCGGCCTGCTGCTCGCCGCCGCCGAGGCGCGTTGCCTGGCCGTGGCGGTCGCCCATGAAAGCCATCTGCTGTCGGGCGAGCTGGCGTTCTCGATCCTTGACGCGGCCGAAATGCTGGCCTGCGAGGCGATCTTGCTGACGTACCCGGAGTGGAGGCCGTGGCATGGCTTGTTCCCGCCGCCGACCGTGCGTGCGCTGCGCCGGCTGCGCCGCGACGTGCCGCTGGTCATCATCGGAGCCGATGGCGCAGTCATCGGCGAAGAGCGGCCATGAAGCTGTACGAGCACCTCGATGGCTGGAATGCGCTGGCGCAGGGCGATCCCGCGCCGGCGGTACGGATGCGCGACGGCGTGTCGGTACGGCTGGCGCTGCTGCCCTATGTGCGCGAGCGCGTCAAGCTGCATGCGCGCGCGCTGGTGCACCGTTCGCACACGCAGCGCTTGCTGCGGCTGCTCAATTCGCACCCGGCGTTCGCCGACTATGCGCGGCACTGTCCGCGCCTGTTGCACAAGATCTACCGGCCCTACCTGAGCGCCAACCTGGCGATGGGCGAGCGGCTGGCGGTGCTGGCGTCGCACTATCAATTCATGTTCCGCCACGGCCTCGCGCAGACGGTGGCGCAGGCGAGCCGCGGCCGGCTGCTGCTCGCCAGCGTGGCTGGCAAGACCGGCGTGCGTTATCAGGTACACCTGCGCGCGGTCGAGCCGATGGAGCGCGAAGGCGAACTGGTACTGCAGCTGAGCCAGGGCGAGCAGCTGGTCTACTCGACGGCGTTCACGTTTTCCGATCTCGAGGGCGAAGCGATGGTCAGCATCGGCTGTATCCAGGGGCCCAAGCATGGCGATGGTCTCGGCGCAATTCGCGACGCCACGCGCGAGCTGCACGGACTGCGGCCGAAACAGCTGATGGTTAGCCTGGTGCGTCAGCTTGGCTACGAACTGGGATGCTCGCACATGCGCATGGTCGGCAACGCCAACCGGGTGGTGCGTGGTGCGATGCGCGAGGGCCGCGTGCTGGCCGACTACGACCAGTTGTGGAACGAACTGGGCGCGCAGCGGCGCGGCGACGGCGATTACCAGCTGCGCTGCACGGCGCAGCCGGCGCTCGACCTGGAACGCATCTGCTCGAAAAAGCGCTCCGAGGCGCGCAAGCGCCACGCGCTCGCGAGCGAGCTATCGGCGGCGGTGGCGCGCCACTTTTGCGGCCGGCCGGGCGTCCCGATGCACGAGCACGCTGGGGTCGCACGCTGGGGTCAGGTCTGACAATCGGACATTTTTGTGGGGTCAGGTCTGACAATCGGACATTTTTCCGGGGTCAGGTCTGACAATCGGACACATTTCACCATTTTTCACGATTTAAGCGAACCCGTCCAAGCACGCGCTGCCGAATTTTGCGGATGAACTCGCCGCGTTTCATCGCGAAATGTCCGATTGTCAGACCTGACCCCGGCATTTTGTCCGATTTTCAGACCTGACCCCCAAAAAATGTCCGATTGTCAGACCTGACCCCGCACGAAAGCTACCAGATTTTGGCCAGCGGCACTACCAGGCCGCCGAACAGCGACCAGTCGGGCGAGGCCGCGTTCAGGCCGTGCGCCACGCCGACGTCGATCGTCAGGTGCTTGCTGGGACTGTAGGCGGCCGCCAGCAGCAGTTGCGCGGTACTGTCGGCGCCGCTGCGGCGGGTGCCGGACAGTTCGGCGGTGGCGCCCCATTGTTCGGCCACCGGCGTCGAAAATGAGGCCGACAGCCCGGTCTGGTTGCGCCCGCTGCCCGCATCGACCGCGCCCAGCCGCGTGAAGTTGGCGTTGGCATCCATATGGACCTTGCCGATATCCTTGCTGAAGATCGAATTGAGCGTGTAGTCGGCCTTGCCACTGCCGATGCTGTCCTTGGCGGTCGGCACCTTGGCGTTCAGTTCGAGACCGAACGCGGTCGCGCTGTCGATCACGAAGGCGCGCTTGAGCACCAGGTTCAGGTCGCCCAAGCCGCGCGCCCGTATGCCGCCGGCGTCGCGCGCCGACACGTAGGCCTCGCCGCCCACCAGCACTCCCCATTGTTCCGACAACGCCAGCTTGAACAGCACCGGCATGCTGTCGCGCCGCGCGGCACCGTCCTTGCTGCTGAGGAAGCCGGCCTCGTACTCGAGCTGGCCGACGGTCGGCAACTGCGCCGGGCTCGACACGGAGGGACGGTAGGGCGTGACGCTGGCCTCGTCATCGGCGCGCGCGCTGGTGGTAACGTTGGCCAGCGCGAGCGCCAGAATGAGGGAGGTGGAAATCGCGGTGCGCTTCATGCGTGCTTTCGGGGCGTGGAGAGTGGAATGTCTGCGGACTTGATTATAAGGGCTCAGCAGGCACAGCTGCGCGCCGCCGAAATAATGACATTTTTGACTGCGTTGTGCGTGTTCTCGCACACACGGAATCCGTAAGTTTCCGTATATTTTTGGTCTCTGTCTACCATTCCGCTCGGACTGGTGCAAGCCGATTTCCAGGAAGATAAAAATGAAAAAAGCCCTATTGGTGTCGTCCGTGACAGTTGCCGCGTTGATGGGCGCCGTGACACTTGCGCAAGCCGTCGACCAGCCGCCAAAGGCCGACCCGGCCATGCAGAAAGTGCTCGACGCGCTCGCTTCGCTGGGCGGCAAGCCGATCGAATCACTCACCCCGGTCGAAGCGCGCAAACAGCCGACGCCGGCCGACGCCGTCAAGAAAGTGCTCACCGGGATGGGCAAGAGCAGCGCTCCGGAAGCGGACGTGACGGTGAAGGACATGATGATCGCCGGCCCGCTGGGCAACTTCCCGATTCACATTTTCACCCCGGAAGGCAAAGGGCCGTTTCCGGTCATGGTCTACTTTCATGGCGGCGGTTTCGTGTTCGCCGACACCAAAACGTACGAAGCGTCGCCCCGCGCGCTGGCAAAAATGGCGAAGGCGATCACGGTCTCCGTAGACTACCATCAGGCACCTGAAAACAAATTCCCGGCCGCGCCGAACGACGCCTACGCGGCCTACACCTGGACACTGGAGCATGCCAAGGAAATCAATGGCGATCCGATGCGCGTGGCGGTCGGTGGCGAAAGCGCCGGCGGCAACCTGGCCACCGTCGTGTCGATAATGGCGCGCGACAAGCAGGCGACCATGCCGGTCCACCAGTTGCTGATTTACCCGGTCGTCGACGCCGACATGACCCGGCCGTCCTACATGACCAACGCCACGGCGAAGCCGCTCAACAAAGCGATGATGGCCTGGTTCTTCAAGCACTATGCGGGCGACCCGACCAACCCGTACGCGCTGCCGATCAAGGCCGCTTCGCTGAAGGGCTTGCCGCCGGCCACCATCATCGGCGCCGAAATCGATCCCTTGCTGTCCGAAGGTAAAGCGTACGCCGATCGGTTGAAGAAAGATGGCGTCGCCGTCTCATATAAGCAATACATGGGTGTCACCCACGAGTTCTTCGGCATGGGCGCGGTGGTGCCAAAGGCGAAAGAAGCGGAGCAGTTCGCCGCCGATGCCTTGAAAAAAGCCTACGCGACATCAGCGCATTGAATTTATTGGCTTTCTTGGCAAGTTTGCTATTGATGAATCTTATCCACAGAATCTGTGGGTAAATCGACTACTTCGGACAGGCGTCTGCTAGTACGCGCGACCTATTTATCGGACTGCCTAAAATTTGGGCAATTGCGGTCGATAGGCGCCAAACGAGGGCGATGTCGCCCCTATATTTTGGTCACGAGCGCGGACACTGCGGCGACTTGGCGCGCGTTGCGCTCGCTGTAACGGTCGGTCAGATAATCGCTGCGGCCGCGCAGCAGCAGCGTAAATTTGAACAACTCCTCCATCACGTCGACCACCCGGTCGTAGTATGGCGACGGCTTCATGCGGCCGGCCTCGTCGAATTCCAGGTACGCCTTCGGCACCGACGACTGGTTCGGGATGGTCACCATGCGCATCCAGCGTCCGAGCAGGCGCATGGTGTTGACGACGTTGAACGATTGCGAGCCGCCGCACACCTGCATGACCGCCAGCGTGCGGCCCTGGCTGGGCCGCAGTGCGCCTTGTTCGAGCGGGATCCAGTCGATCTGGTTCTTCATCACCGCGGTGATCGCGCCGTGGCGCTCGGGGCTGCACCAGACCTGGCCTTCGGACCACAGCGACAGGGCGCGCAGCTCGGTCACCTTCGGATGCGTCTCCGGTACGCTGCCGGCCATCGGCAGCTCGGCCGGATCGAAGATGCGCACCTCGGCGCCGAAGTGCGCGAGGATGCGCGCCGCCTCGAACGTCAGGAAGCGGCTGAACGAGCGCTCGCGCAACGAGCCGTACAGCAGCAGGATGCGCGGCGCATGGGCCTGGTCGCCCACTGGCGCCAGCTTGGCCAGCGTCGGCACGTCCAGCTGCGTCATCGCGATGTTCGGCAGGTCGTCATTCATCGGGGTGCTCCTGGGTGGAGGTGGATCGGGTGGCGGCTGCGAAGTCGCCCGGATAGACGGTGCCGCCGATGGTCGCGTCGCGTGGCGGCGCCGGATACAGCCAGCAAAACAGCAGCGTCGCCGCGCCCGCGCCGAGCAACTGGGCGACGATGAAGCCGGGCGTGTCGATCGGGCGGATGCCGGCGAAGGTGTTGGTGGCGCTGCGTGCCAGCGTCACCGCCGGATTGGCGAACGAGGTCGAGGCGGTGAACCAGTACGCCGCGGTGATGTAGGCGGCGACCGCGAACGGGGTGGCGTTGGGACGGCTGCGCGAACAGCCGATGATCACGCCGATCAGCCCGAACGTGGCGACACATTCGCTCCACCACTGCGCCGCTCCGGTGCGCACGTGGGTGGAGGCGAAAAACAGCGCCTCGCCGAACATGCCGTGCGCCGCGGCGACGCCGGCGAAGGCGCCGGCCAGCTGCGCGGCGACATACGGCAGCACGTCGGCCGCCGCCAGGTTGCCCTGCCAGGCTTCCGACAAGCTGACCACGGGATTGAAGTGCGCCCCCGAGATGGTGCCGAACATGAGGATCAGGGCGACCAGGCCGGCGCCGGTGGCGATGGCGTTCGCCAGCAGCGCGAGCGCGGCGTTGCCGCCGGCCAGCCGTTCGGCCATGATGCCGGAGCCGACCACCACCGCCAGCAGCATGGCGCTGCCGAGCGCCTCGGCGACAATGCGGCGGGCGATGCTCACGGCGCGAGCGTGCCGATGCGATCGAGTTCGGCCTTCAGGCGCGCGCGATCGTGCGCCAGCGACGCCAGCGGCAGCGCCAGCAGCGCGGCGATGCGGGCGCGCAGGATGGCGTAGGCGTGCAGGAAAGCGGCATCGATTTGCGCTTCGCTGCCGGTGGCATGGGCCGGATCTTCGACGCCCCAGTGGCTGCGCAGCACCGGCCCCAAATAGGCCGGGCAGGTTTCGCCGGCCGCGCTGGCGCAGACGGTGAGCACGATGTCCGGCGTAGCCGGCAGCGTGTCCCACGACTTGCTGACCAGGCCATCGGTGGCGATGCCTTCGCGCGCCAGCAGCGCCAGCGAGCGCGGATGGACGTAGCCGGCCGGCTGGCTGCCGGCGCTCATGGCGCGCCAGCCGGCCGGCGCGAGATGGTTGAAGGTGGCCTCGGCGAGAATCGAGCGGCACGAATTGCCGGTGCATAGAAACAGTACGTTCATCAGTTCATCCAGGTTGGGAGGTAGTCGAATCGGCGGCGGCGACGCAGGCCGGCAGCGGGCCGCACGGGTTGCCGCCGCAGCAGCTCTCGGTGAGGAAGGCAACCAGCGCGTTCATGGTCGTGAAGTTGGCGGAATAGATGACGAAGCGGCCGTCCTGGCGCGGTGCAAGCAGGCCGGCGTGGGTCAGTTCCTTCAGGTGGAACGACAGCGACGAGGCGGGCAGGCCGAGCTGCTCGGCGATCTTGCTCGCCGCCATGCCGGCCGGTCCGGTCTGCACCAGCAGGCGAAATACCGCCAGGCGCGAGTCCTGGGCCAGCGCGGCCAGCGCGCCGATCGCCATCTTGGTTTCCATGTGCCGCCTCCCGAATGTCCGAATTCGATCATTCTACATTATTGGAATTATGGAAGTAAAGCGCTTCGATGAGCGCGGCCTATGCCGCCAGCACGCAATTGCGTCCGCTCGCCTTGGCGCGGTACATCGCCGCGCCGGCGCGCTGGATGGCGTCGTCGAAGCCTTCGGCCGCCAGCGGCGACGCCACCCCGGCCGAGAAGGTGATGCGCAGCGCCGGATCGATGGCGGGCAGGCGCAGCGCGGCAATCCGCGCGGCGATCCGGTCGAGCACGGCGAGCGCCTCGTCGAGCCGGGTGGCGGGCATCAGCAGCAGGAATTCCTCGCCGCCCCAGCGCGCCAGCGTATCGGCCGTGCGCAAGGTGGCGCCGGCCTCACGGGCGAAGGCCTGCAGCACGGCGTCGCCGGCGCCATGGCCGTAGCGGTCGTTGATCGCCTTGAAGAAATCGACGTCGAGCAGCGCCACGCACGGCTGCTGCGGCAGGGCGGCGCGGCGCTGCTGCGCCAGCGCGAGCAGCTCGCGCATGTGGCGCCGGTTCGCCAGCAGGGTCAGTTCGTCGGTGGTGGCGAGGGTGCGGATGGTGGCGACCGCGTCGACCAGCTGCGCGCGCAATCTGCTCAATTCACCGGTAATCACCGTCACCGATACCATGCCGACGGTGGTCAGGGCAAAGTGGACGCCGGCCTCGTACAGCGGATGGCGCTGCGGCTGCCACACGGCCAGGGCGGCGAGACTGGCGCCGAGGGCG
>JARXKM010000099.1:5679-7166 GCA_030272785.1 Pseudomonadota bacterium | reverse complement strand
CGGATGGCGCTGCGGCTGCCACACGGCCAGGGCGGCGAGACTGGCGCCGAGGGCGACGATGGCAAACGCGGTCAGCCAGGCGGTCTGGCGCGGCCGCAGCGCGAAGGCGCAGAACACGATCACCACCGGCATGCCGATCAGGATCGCGCTGCCCAGCCTGTCGAGCACGGCGTACATCGCAACGTTGTAGACGATCGCAAACTGGGCCTGGCCGAACGCCAGCTTCCAGTTGGCGATCTTCAGCTGCGGCGCGCAGCGCAGCAGCACATACCAGGTCAGCACGCCGGCCAGTCCGAGGGCGTTGGCCGCATATCCCTGTGCCGGGGTAATGCTGCCGTCCCGCATGCCGCGCCAGACGATCAGACCGCAGCAGCTGTATAAGACCGCGGTGGCGGCCCAGTAGGTCAACACGCGGCGCATCTTGGGCGTCGCGCCGAACGCCATGCGCGCAAGAGGGGAAAACAGGGACATGCCGTGCCAGCCGCAGTGGAGAATCCGTCAGTCTACTTGCGTCACTGAAAGTTGCAAGAGGAAAATACCTGGCAGTCCCGGGGAACGCCTCGGCCTTTCAGCGCGCGCGTTTGCGGCGCGCCGCGAAGGCGGCCAGGCCGAGGCCGAACAGCGCCAAGCTGGCCGGCTCGGGCACCTTGGTGCTGCCTTCGATGACATCGTTCTGGCACGTCTCGCCCCAGTGCAGCGCGATGGTCGAGTAGTTGGCGAGGGCGCTGCCGGCCAGGTCGATCTTGAACTTCAGCTCAGCGTCGGGGTCTACCGTCCAGGTGCCGCTCAGGCCCGTGTCGATCACGCCAGGTGCGCCAAGGTTGGCCGCGGTGGCCTGGCCGTCGCGGTAGTAGCACTGGCTGTACAGCGCGCAACTGAGGAACGTCTCCGAATTGAGGACGTTGTCGGCATTGCGCGGCCCGGTAAGGGCGACCAGCTTGAAGGCGCCGCCCTGGTTGCTCCAGCGGTTGTCGAGGGCGAAGGCGTAGGTCCACACGGTGCCGTTGGCGGCGTTGTCGCCGCTGTGCTGCGAATCGGTGCCGCTCGGGGTCCAGGCCGACGCCAGGAACACGTCGCCATAGCCGATGCCGTTGGTGGCCGCCCACGCATCTTCGCGCGCGTGGCCGGCGAAACGGGTGGCGATGTCGACCGTGAGCATGGTGCCGCTGCGCTCGACGTCGGCGCTGATGACATCGTAGGGATCGGCGCTGCCGATGATGTCGCCGTAGCCGTGGGCGTCGCCGCCCCAGTAGGTGTCATTGATCACGCCGGCCGACGCACAGATCGGGCTGAGCAGGAAAAGGGCGGTCACGGCGGCGAGAACTGCTTTCATTGTAATTGCTCCTGATTAATATTGATTATCTAAAAGCAAGTAGTATGCCTACAAGAATTATTTGTTTCCCATCAAACACTTACCGTTGGGGACGCTGCGCACGGAGCGCCAGGTGTAAAGTTTTTCGACACCATGCGGATGCGGATGCGGATGC
>JARXKM010000099.1:0-5579 GCA_030272785.1 Pseudomonadota bacterium | reverse complement strand
CACGGAGCGCCAGGTGTAAAGTTTTTCGACACCATGCGGATGCGGATGCGGATGCGGATGCGGATGCGGATGCAGATGCGGCGGGGTCGCGCGGCGCGATGTGTTCGGCGATGTGTTCGGCGATCTGTTCGGCGATCTGTTCGGCGATGTTCCGCGATCTGTTCCACCATCTGTCCCACTGTGTTCGTGAGCGTACGGAAGTAGCCAAACTGATGTGTGAACCTGAATTCTGTCCTATACATATCGCCCCAGGATTTGCATGCACCTCGAATCGCCCCGCCTGCTTCAGCCGCGCCCCGCCGCGCCACCCGCCGTGCCGCCTGGCGCCGGCGCGGCGCGTGGCGCACTCGAGAAGCTGCCCAAGTGGGCGATCTGCATCCCGCTGGTGCTGCAATGGAGCTGGCTGGCGCTGCGCCACGGCAGCATCACCTTGCCGAGCGCGGCCAATCCGCGCATCACCTGCGGCGGCCTGGTCGGCGAAGGCAAGCTCGAATACTTCGACGGCATGGGCGCCACCGCGCGCGCGGCCACCGCGCGCCATGTCGGCATCCGCGACCCGCGCCGCCGCTCCGACGCCGAACTGGCGGCCGCCCTGGCGCAGGCCGGGCTGACCTTTCCGCTGGTCGCCAAGCCGGACCTCGGCCTGTGCGGCTACGGCGTGTGCAAGCTCGCGTCGCTGGCCGCGCTGCGCGCCTACGCCGCGCGCTACCCGGACGGCGAGACCGTCGTGCTGCAGCAATACCTGCCCGAAGAGCTCGAAGCAGGCATTTTCTATGCGCGCGACCCGGTCGGCGGGCAGGGCCGGCTGATCGGGCTGGCGCTGCGCTACTACCCGCGTGTCAGCGGCGACGGCGTCGCCACGCTCGAACAGCTGATCCGCCGCGACGCCCGCGCCCTGCGCGTGCTGGCGGCGCCGGCGCACGCCAGCGCGCTGGCGCTCGACGCGGTGCCGGCGGCCGGCCAGGTGGTGCGGCTGGCCACCATCGGCTCGACCCGCGTCGGCGGCCTGTACCGCGACGGCGGTGCGCTGATCAGCCCCGCGCTGTGCGCCGCCATCGACGCCATCGCGCGCGACATGCCTGAGTTCCACTTCGGCCGCTTCGACGTGCGCTTTCGCAGCGCCGAGGAGCTCGCCGCCGGGCGCCACTTCACCATCATGGAAGTGAACGGCGCCGGCTCCGAAGCGATCCAGGCGTGGGATCCCGACATCGGCCTGGTGGCCGGCCTGCGCATGATCTTCGCCAAGCAGCGGCTGCTGTTCGCCATCGGCGCGGCCAACCGGCGGCGCGGCGTGCGCCCGATCGGGCCGCTCGCGCTGATGCGCCTGAACTGGCGCCAGAACCGCCTGATCGCGCATTACCCGTTGTCGAACTGAGGAAACCATGAATTTACAACGCGCCCTCGACACCGCGTGGCCGCCCCGTGCGCTGCCCGCGCAGCCAGCCCCCAGGCAGGCCGACTGGCAGTTCGCCGCCAGCTGGGCCGACTGCGAAGCCGAAGTACGCGAAGCGCAGCGACTGCGCTACGCGATCTTCGTCGGCGAGATGGGCGCGCGCCTGGCGCCGCCGGCCGGCACCCCGGCCGGCGTCGACGCCGACCGTTTCGACCGCTACTGCGATCACCTGCTGATCCGCGTGCGCGCGGCCGGCGCCGCCGGTCCCGGGCAGCTGGTCGGCACCTACCGCGTGCTTGGCCCGGACGGCGCGCGCCGCGCCGGCGCCTGCTACACCGACAGCGAATTCGACCTCGCGCCGCTGGCGCCGCTGCGCGCCGGCGCGGTCGAACTGGGACGCGCCTGCGTGCACGTCGACTGGCGCAGCGGCGGCGTGATCCTGGCCCTGTGGAGCGAGCTCGGTCGCTACATGGAAGAGCGCGGCCTGCATACCATGTTCGGCTGCGCCAGCATCGGCATGGGCGACGGCGGGCTGCTGGCGCGGCGCATCTGGCAACAGCTGCGCGACTCGCCCTACCTGGTGGCGCCGCAATGGCGCATCCGGCCGCTGGCGCCGCTGCCGCTGGGCCGCCTCGAGGCGCCGGCCGCGCTCGGCCGCGCCGCCATGCTGCGTGAACTGCCGCCGCTGATCAAGGGCTACCTGCGCTGCGGCGCCAAGGTGGTCGGCCCACCGTCGTTCGACCCCGGCTTCAACACCGCCGACCTGCCGATCATGATGCGCCTGGCCGACCTGCCGGAGCGCTACAGCAAACAATTCCTGGCGCGCCGATGATGGCGCCGCCGCAGCGCCAGCGGCGCGCCATGCGGGCGGTGCTCGGCGCGCAGTTCTTTACCGCGCTGGCCGACAACGCGCTGCTGATCGTCGCCATCGGCCTGCTGCTCGAGCGCGCCGCGCCTGCCTGGATGACGCCGGCGCTGCGCATCTGCCTGTACCTGTCGTACGTGCTGCTGGCGCCCTTCGCCGGCGCGTTGGCCGACGCCTGGCCGAAGGGCCGCGTCATGCTGATCACCAACCTGGTCAAACTGGCGGCCTGCCTGCTGCTCGCCTTCGATGCCCATCCGCTGCTGGCGTTCGGCGCCATCGGCGTGGTCGGCGTCGCCTACGGTCCGGCCAAGTACGCCATCTTGGCCGACCTGGTGCCGCCCGCTCAACTGGTGGCGGCCAATGCCTGGATCGAAATGTCGACCGTCGCGGCGATCCTCGGCGGCACCGCGCTCGGCGCGCTGCTGCTGGCGCCGCACGCCGCGCTGGCGCCGTTCGGTTCGCCCGCGCACGGCGCCAGCGTCGCCATCGTCGGCATATACGCGCTGGCCTCGCTGTGCGCCGCCGCCATTCGAGCCATTCCAGCCGGCGCGGCCGGTGTGGCAGCGCGCGCCGATGCGCCATCGGTGCTGGCGTGCGCGGCCGGCTTCCGGGCCGAACTGGCGCTGCTGTGGCGCGATGCCGACGGCCGCATCGCGCTGGCGGTGACGACCTTGTTCTGGGCGGTCGCCGCGGCGCTGCAGTTCCTGGTGATCGAGTGGGCCGGCACGGTGCTGGGACTGACCTTGCCGCAGTCGGCGCTGATGCAGTGCTTCCTGGCGGTCGGCATGGTGGCCGGCGCCGCCGGCGCGGCGCGCTGGGTCGCCACCGCGCGCGCCATGACGGTGCTGCCGGCCGGCCTGGCGCTGGGCGGCGCCATCGTGCTGATGACGCAGGTGAGCAGCCTGGCGCCGGCCTGCCTGCTGCTGTTCGCCACCGGCGCCGTGGCCGGCATCGTGCTGGTGCCGATGAACGCCTTGCTGCAGCAGCGCGGCGCCGCGCTGATGGCGCCCGGCGGCTCGATCGCGGTGCAAAGCTTCAACGAAAACCTCGCCGCGCTGGTGTTCCTGGCCGCCTACGGCGCGCTGCTGGCGGCCGCCGTGCCGGTGCGCGCCATCGCCGCCGGCTGCGGCATGCTGGTGATCGCGCTGATGCTGGCGATCATGCGCTGGCGCCGCGCCGCCACCGCAACGCCGGTGCTGCTGGCCGGGCGCCGGCCATGACGCAGCTGCGCCTGGCGGCGCGCCTGGCCGCCGTCCTGCTGCACATACTCGCCGGGCTGGCGATCTGCCTGCTGGTGTTCCCGTGGATCGGGCCGGCGCGCCGCATGGGCCACATCCAGCGCTGGTCGCGGCGCGTGCTGCGCACCTTCGGCGTCACGGTCGAGCATGGCGGCGAGCCGGCGGTGCTGCCGAACGCGCTGCTGGTGGCCAACCACATCTCCTGGGTCGACGTGTTCGTCATCAATGCCAGCTATCCGTCGCGCTTCGTGGCCAAGTCGGAGGTGCGCGGCTGGCCGCTGATCGGACCGCTGAGCGCACTGGCCGGCACCTTGTACGTGGCGCGCGCCCGCCAGAGCGACCTAAAACGCACCGTCGGCGAACTGGCGCGCCGGTTGCGCGCCGGCGAACGGATCGCCTGCTTCCCCGAGGGCACCTCGGCCGCGCAGGGCGACCTGCAGCCGTTTCGCGCCAACCTGTTCGAGTCGGCCATCGACGCCGGCGTGCCGGTGCAGGCGCTCGCCGTCAGCTACGTCGACGCCGCCGGCGCCGCCCACCGGTCGGTCGAATACATCGCCGCCACTTCGCTGGCCGGCAGCATGCTGGCGATCCTGGTCGGCCCGCCGATCCGCGCGCGGTTGCACGCCATGCCGGCACTGGCCAGCAGCGGCGCCACCAGGCGCGCGCTGGCGCTGGCGTCCGAACAGCAGGTCAGGGCGGCGCTCGGCGAATAGATCAAGATCAGGCGATCAGGCGGCGGGGCGCAACGCCGCGGTAGGATGGCCGACGGCGCCGTCGCCGTAACTGCGCAGCACCTGGGCGATGATCACCTGGTAGCCGCCCAGCCACTCGCTGTAGCGGCGCTTGGCCTCCTGGTGGTGCGGATGGACCATTAACTGGCGCAGGCCGTCTTCGCTGTCCCAGTAATAGACGTTCGAGATGCGCCCGCTGGCCGGGTCGTGCCACGCCTCCTCGCCGAGGTAGCCGTCGGACTCCCTGGCCGCCGCGGCGATCAGCGCATCGAGGCGGTGAAAGTCGCTGTCAAACTGTTTGGTGTCGAAGATAAACGTCGCCGAGAACATCGCCTGCCCTTCCAAAGGAATTCGGTCATAATAAAGCGCCATTTTGAACGAAAGGCGATGCCATGTCCGATCTTTCCGCGTTCCCCGTCACCGGCAAATGGCCGGCCGTTCACCCCGATCGCATCCAGCTGTATTCGCTGCCGACGCCGAACGGCGTGAAGGCGTCGATCATGCTCGAGGAAACCGGCCTGCCGTACGAGCCGCACCTGGTCAATTTCGAGACGCACGACCAGACCTCGGCCGAATTCCTCACGCTCAGCCCGAACAACAAGATCCCCGCCATCCTCGATCCGAACGGGCCGGACGGCAAGCCGCTGGCGCTGTTCGAGTCGGGCGCCATTCTGCTCTACCTGGCCGACAAGAGCGGCCAGCTGATGCCGCGCGACGCGGCCGGGCGCTACCACACGATCCAGTGGCTGATGTTCCAGATGGGCGGCATCGGCCCGATGTTCGGCCAGCTCGGCTTCTTTCACAAGTTCGCCGGCAAGGACTACGAGGACAAGCGCCCGCATGCGCGCTACGTGGCCGAAGCGAAGCGCCTGCTCGGCGTGCTCGAAGGGCGGCTGGCGGGGCGCAGCTGGATCATGGGCGACGACTACAGTATCGCCGACATCGCCACCTTCCCGTGGGTGCGCAACCTGATCGGCTTTTACGGCGCCGGCGGCGTGGTCGGCATCAACGACTACCCGCACGTGCTGCGGGTGCTGGCGGCGTTCGTCGCCCGGCCGGCGGTGGCGCGCGGGCTCGAGATTCCGGCACGCGCGCCGGCGGCCTAGCCGTCACCTGACGGCGGCGCACGCCGCGCTGCCGTTGGCCTGCTGCAGAAGCGAACGCGCCGAGGACGATCAGCGCGCTATTGCGGATCTGGATATCCGAACCGGTCCCTTCGCCACCTTTGGCGGCGGCAGCGCGTCCTGGCCGGCCATCAGCGCCGCTGCGGCGCCCGACAGCAGCAGGCCTTCTGCGAGGCGGTTATTGTCGACATTAGATGACGGCCGGGCGCGCGCCGTTCCCGCCGGTGC
>JARXKM010000493.1 GCA_030272785.1 Pseudomonadota bacterium | reverse complement strand
GCGCCAGCCGGCGGGCACCTGCACCTGCAGCCGCGCGGGCGGCGGCGGCGCGGCGGTGCCGCAGCCGGCCAGCGCCAGCGGTGCCAGCAGCGCCAGCAGCGCGATCACCGGCGTCCTCACGGCTGGCCGCCGGCGGTGTCGATGCTGGCGACCACCGACATGCCGGGGCGCAGGCGCGCCACCAGCGGCTGCTGCGGGTCGAGGCTGATGCGCACCGGGATGCGCTGGGCGATCTTGACGTAGTTGCCGGTGGCGTTGTCGGGCGTGAGCACGCTGAACTCGGAGCCGGTGGCCGGCGCAATGCGCTCGACGTGGCCGCGCAACCTGGCGTTGTTGAGGGCGTCGACGGTGAGCGTGGCGCCCTGGCCGACGGCGACGCGGGCCATCTGGGTTTCCTTCAGGTTGGCGATCACCCACAGCTGCTCGGGCACGATCGCGGTGACCTGCGCGCCGGCGTTGACGTAGGCGCCCTGGCGCACGCCGACCTGGCCGAGCTGGCCGTCGCGCGGCGCCACCACGCGGGTGTTCGACAAGTCGATCTCGGCCAGCTGCACGGCCGCCGCGGCGCCGGCGACGGCCGCCTCGAGCGAGCCGCGGTTTACCAGCACCGCCTGCAGGTTCTGGCGCGCGATGTCGAGCGCGGCCTGGGCCTGGGCGCCGCCGGCCACGCTTTGCGCGCGCGCCGCGCGGGTGGCGTCGCGCTCGCGCGCCGACAGCGAGCCGTCGGCGGCGAGTTCCTCAACCCGGCCGGCATCGGCGGCCGCGCGCAGCGCCTGGGCATTGGCGTTGGCCAGCGCCGCCTGGTTCTGGCGGATGGTCGCCTCGGCGCTGCCGCGCTGCTGCGCCGCGTTGGCCAAAATCGCCTTCTGCGCCGCCAGTTGGGCGCGCGCCTGGTCGAGCTTCTGGCGGTAGATGCGGTCGTCGATGCGCATCAACAGGTCGCCCCGCTTGACCGGCTGGAAGTCCTGCACCGCCACTTCGACCACGTAGCCGGACAGCTGCGGGCTGATGATCGTCACCTGGCCGCGCACCAGCGCGTTCTCGGTGCTTTGGATGGTGCTGTGGAACGGCGGCAGGTTCCAGGCGTACAGCACCACCAGCACGCCGGCCAGCGCGATGGCGCCGAACAGCAGTGCGCTGAGCAGCAATTGGCGGCGCGGCGGCGCGGCGGGAGCAGGTGCTTTCATATTAGTCCGTTGCAGGGTCAGGAGTGGGCGCCGCGGCCGGGACCGCGGCGGCAGGATGCAGGTGCTGCCACAGCGCGTGGGCGAAGATCCACGCGGCGGTGGCCAGCGCGATGGCGCAAATGAGCAGGAAGACGTCGTTATAGGCCAGCACATTCGCTTCACGGGTGGCGGTGGCGCCCAAGGCGGCGACGCTGCGCACCGACCGGGCGGCCGGGTCGGCCAGCAGGCGGCCGTAGGCGGCGGCGCCCTGCTGGAGCCGGCCGGCCACCAGCGGATCGAGCAGGCTCAGATGCTCGGCCAGTTGGCTGGCGTGGAATTTTTCGCGCACCACCTGGAAGGTGCCGAGCGCGGCGCCGCCAATCAGCCCGCCCAGGTTCTGCGACAGGCCGAACATCACCGCAAAGCTGATCAGGTTGGACGGGTTCGATATCACCGAGCCGATCAGCGCGAT
Source organism: Pseudomonadota bacterium (assembly GCA_030272785.1). GTDB lineage: Bacteria > Pseudomonadota > Gammaproteobacteria > Burkholderiales > Burkholderiaceae_D > JAFCUW01. The sequence goes on along the minus strand of JARXKM010000493.1, from coordinate 1,176 downwards.
CACCGACGGCCCGAGGAACAGCGCGCCGCCGAACGCCAGCAGGAACTGGCTGACGTACATCTGCTCGGGCCGGGTCAGGTTGCTGGCGTGGCCGTCGAGCCAGGCGCCGGCGGCCATCAGCAGCAGCGCGATCACCACCGGCGCGCTCAGGTGCTGGAGCGAGAGCGTGAGCGCGCCGGCCACCACGCCGGCGACGGTGCCGATCAGCACGATCACGAACAGCAGCTGCAGCTGGTCGTTGTTGAGGCCGACGGCGCGCAGGAAGCCGACCGCGCCGGTGCCCTGCTCCGACAGCACCACCCGGATCAGGATCATCGACAGGCCGAGCCGGGCGATGTCGGCGCTGGCCAGCCAGCGCGTGTTGAGCAGCGGGCGGGCGCGGTGGTGCTCGACGAAGATGGCGGCGGCGATCAGCACGATGGCCGCCGCCAGCGCGGCGCCGATCCACGGCGTCTCGAACCACCACAGCAGGCGGCCGAAGGTGAGCGCGGCGCACAGCAGCGCCATGCCGGGAGCGAACAGCGCGAAGGTGAGGAAGTCGAGTTTTTCGAACGTCTTCACATGGTCGCTCGGCGGCAGCTTGAGCATCAGCACGCAGCCGAGCGCGAACAGGGTCAGGCCCAGCTCGAACAGGTACAGGCCGCGCCACTCGGCGAACTGCAGCAGCTCGCTCGAGAAGATATAGGCGATCGGCAGCGCCAGTTGCGACACGCCGAGCGCGACGATCATGCCCTTGAGCCGCCACTGCTTCTTGAACGCCTGCAGCGTGTAGTACAGGCCGAGCGTGGACAGCGCCGCGCCGACCATGCCGTGGGCGGCGCGCACGGCGATGGCCGACACCATGTCGTGCACGAACAGGTGGCCGAAGGTGACCAGCGCGTACAGCACCAGGAAGCATTCGGTAAACAGGCGCAGGCCGAACTGCTGGCGAAATTTCACCAGCAGCAGGTTCATCGACACATTGGTCATCACGTAGGCGGCCGGCAGCCAGGCCGTCTCGGTGGCGTAGGCGCCCAGCGCGCCCTGCAGGCCGACCAGGTTGACCGACACCAGCGCGTTGCCGAGCCCGCCCGTGAGGGTGACGACGATGCCCACCAGCAGATAGGCGAAGCGCAGCCAGCTCGGATGGTCGGGCGTGGACGGCGAGCCGGGCAGCATCGGCTTTTCGTCCGGATG
>JARXKM010000098.1 GCA_030272785.1 Pseudomonadota bacterium | reverse complement strand
AGCACGCTGTTGAAGAAGCCCCAGCGGAAGAAGCTGTCGTGCCCTTGCGGCTCGAGCATTTCGACCGCATAGCGCGCGCGGTCCTGGTCGAGCGAAACGACATAATCGCCGGCGCGCACGCCAACCTGGCCGCTGCGCCGCTCGAGCACCATGTCGTCGTGGAACATGTGGCCTTCGTACGCATTCCCCCGCGAGAGCACCGACTTGATCTGGTAGTAGCCGACGTCGATCACGTCGTCGGCCGCCAGCCGCGTCATCTGCACGCCGTTCCACGCGAGCCGCTCGATCACTTCGCGCCACGCCTGCGGCACGAGGTAGGCGCGCGGCGCCGGCACCGTCACGTCGGCCGGAAAGCTGTTGTAGTAGGCGATGTCGCGCTCCCACGCTTCGCTGCGGTCGTACGAGAGGCGCATGTAGTCGCCCAGCAGGCTGGGGCTGTATCTGGCGGCGTAGCCTTTGAAGCGGAAGCTCGACGGCTTGCTCTCGTCGACCGACCAGTGCACCGGCCACTCGCGCCGCGTCTTGCCGTCGTCGCGAGCGGCGCGGCGCAGCGCCTGGATGCGGCCGCCGTGCTGCACGGTGAACGCGAGCGCGGTGTCGACCAGCGCACGCATCGATTCGTAGCGGTCGGCGAACGGTTTCAGCATGTGCGTCTCGGGCATGAAGCCGATGGTGTGGTGCAGCGCGGCGTAGCCGGTCGAGAAGCGCGGCGTTTCGAGGAATTCGGCGATGCCGTGGTCGGGACTGTCCTTGACCGGGTTGACGTACGGGCAGGTCGGCCAGCCGCGCCGCGCCATGTCGTCGAACATCGCCGGCAGCATGGTGTCGCGCAAAAAGTCGCCGAGCGCGCCGCCCAGCTTGTCGGCCTGGGTGTGGATCAGGGTCATGGTGTACGGGTAGTCGGCGCCGTTGGAGGTGTGCGTGTCGACCATCACGTCCGGGTCCCAGGCGGTGAATAGTTCGTTGAAGACGCGCGCGGTGAGCGTGTCGCACTTGACGAAGTCGCGATTGAGGTCGAGATGGCGGCTGTTGCCGCGAAAGCCGAACTGCTCGGGGCCGTCCTGGTTGACGCGCGAGGTGTCGGCGCGATTGAGGCTGCCGTCGACGTTGTAGAGCGGGACGAACAGGAACACAGTGTCGCCCAGCGCGGCCAGGCGCGCCGGCTCGAGGCAGAAGTCGCGCACCAGCGCCATGCAGGCGTCGACGCCTTCCGGCTCGCCCGGATGGATGCCGTTGTTGTTGAAGAAGACCGGCCGCCCGGCCGCCTTGATCCGAACGCGGTCGAACACGCCGTCGGCGCTGACCACGCCGGCGTGGATCGGCACGCCGGCATCCGAGGTGCCGACCTGGCCGAAGCTGAGCACCTTTGGAAAGCGCAGCGCCAGCGCTTCGTACCAGGCAATGCAGTCGGCCCAGGTGGTGGTCTGGTTCTTGTTGCCCAATTCGTAAGGCGTGCGGAGTGCGTTTTGCATGGTCGGTGTCTGTCCGGTGGAGTGGGATTTCGCTACGATACAGTAGTTGGCGGGTGCAGTGGCAGCGCGATGGCGACCACGGTGCCGCTATCGGGGTCGGCGCTGAAGCTGATGCTGCCGCCGAGCGCGTGCACGCGTTCGCGCATGCCGATGATGCCGATGCCGGCCGAGGCGGTGCGCACGTCGAAGCCGGCGCCGTCGTCGGCCACTTCGATGTGCAAGGTGTCGTCGCCGGCCGACAGGGTCAGCGCCACCTGCGCGTGGGTCGCGCCGGCGTGCTTGATCACGTTCGACAGCGCTTCCTGGATGATGCGGTAGGCCGATATCGCCAGTTCGTGGCCGAGCTGCGAGAAATCGCCCTCGGAGTGGAAGGCGAAGCGGCAGCCGGTGCCGCTGTCGTAGTGGCGCATCATCTCTTCGACCGCGCCGTGCAGGCCGAGCATCTCGAGCACCTCGGGGCGCAGCCGGCGCACCAGCCGGCGCCCGCTGGCGTACAGGTCGAGCGTGAGTTTGGTGATCGCTTGCGACTTCTGCTTGATCTGCTCGATCTCGGGTCCGCCGGCCGCCTTGCCGGCCAGGTGCAGGATGCTTTGCGATTCGAGCCGCGCGGCGATCAGCGAGGCATTCAGTTCGTCGTGGATTTCGATGGCGATGCTCTTGCGTTCGTCCTCGAGCAGCGAGTGCACTTTCTGGATCAGCTTGCGCTTGTCGGCGTCCGCCTTGAGCGCTTCGTTGCGCGATTCGACCAGGTCGCGGGTGCGCTCGGCGACCTTGTTTTCGAGGTGCTGCTTGGACTGGTCGAGCGCGAGCGACATCTCGGCGATCGACGCCTGCAGCTCGCCGATTTCGCCGCCGGTGGTGACCGGCAGCTGCACGCGGTAGTGGCCGCCGCGGATCTGGCGCAGCGCGCCGATCGAGCCGCGCAGCGGCACGGTGAGGCTGCGCGCGAGGAACCAGGCCAGCGCGCCGCTGACGGCCAGCGCCAGCGCCGCCATCGCCAGTTCGACCTGGAAGCGGCGCGCCTGCTGGTCCATCATGTTGGTCGGCGACATCGTCACGCGCACCCAGCCGACCACTTCGGCCGGCTGGGTCGGCGGCTTGCTGTCGCTCGGCGAAGACACGTGCGGCGCGCCGTTGTCGGAAAACAGGTTCACCCACAGCACCTGCTTCTTGATCGGCGCCTCGTAGTAATGGCGCTCGGCGCCGGCGGCGAATTGCGAGGCCACGCTGATGGCGACTTTCTGGGCGGCGTCGACGACGTCGATGCGGTAGATGCTCTTGTCCGACTGGACCAGGCCGTTGATGGTCAGGCGCAGGTCGGACAGGTTGCCGGAGATGACGTTGTACTCGCTCGTTTCGGCCAGCGCGCGCGCCAGGATGCGGCCGCGCTCGGACAGTTCTTCGGCCACCTGAGCGCGGTGCGAGTACCACGAGTACCAGACGAACGACGAGAACAGGAATGCCACCGGCAGCATGGTGATGAAGACCATGCGCGTGCCGATGCTCCAGCTTTGCCAGAAGCGCAGCTTCATCGCGGCCTGGCCGGCGGGTGGTGCGCGAACTTGCGGGCGGCGGCGCCGACGTCGATGTCGAGCGAGCGCGCCACGCCTTCGTTGACGATGGTGCTGAAGTAGCGCGGGAACTGCGGCGGCGCCAGTGTGCCGGTGGCGACGAAAGTGGCGGCCATTTCGGCCACCTGGGCGTTGATGTCTTCGATCTCGGAGTAGGTCGTCGCCAGCGCGCCGGCCTTGACCATGTCGGCCGAAAAACCGATCACGCCCTGCTTGTGGCGGTAGGTCGAGAGCAGGATGTTGCGGATGTTTTCGGCGTTGTAGACGGTGCTGTCTGGCATCGCCAGCAGCACTTCGCTGGGCGCGATGCGATTGATCACGCGGTTGATGTCGTCGCCCGGCGCCAGTTCTTCGACCACGGCCGCGCCGTTCAGCATCGGCTTGAAGTACGCGCCGCCGGCGCCGACGATGGCGGCGATGCGCACCGGGCGCCGGTACAGCAGGGCGACCAGGCGCAGCTGGTCGGCCGGCGCCGGCTCGGCATACACCGCCGTCATCGCCGCGGCGCGCGCCGGCGTGGTGGCGGCGGCGATCGCGCGCCACACCTGGCTGGACGTGAACGCGGCGATGATCATGCAATCGTCCTTGCGCGCGGCGACGTCGCGCAGCGCGACCGGACCGATGGCGAAATAGATCATGCGGCGGCGCTGCGCCAGCTCGGTGCGGAACAGCGCCGACAGCGGCACCAGCCGCTTGGACAGATCGTCGGCGATGCGGCGCGTCTGCGCGCTGTCGTCGCCGGTGACGATGTGGAAGCGGAAGCCGTGCACCGGTTCGGCCCACGCCGGCACGGCCAGCATGGTCAGGCAGCACATCAACCAGCGCATTAAGGTTCGATCAGGCCGTGCTTGACGGCCAGCTTGGTGATGTAGGCCTGGCGATGCACGCCGAGCTTTTCCTTGACCGACTGGCTGATGTTGCTGATGGTCTTGGTCGACAGGTTGAGCTTTTCGGCGATCTCCGCGTTGGTCAGCCCCTCGGCCATCAGCTTGAAGATTTCGAGGCCGCGCTGGTCGAGCTGCGATTGCGGCGAGGCGTCGCCGCGCACCGACAGGTTGGCCAGCCGCTCGGCGATCTGCGGCAGGAAGTACAGCTTGCCGTCGTTGGCGTGGCGCACCGCGGTGGCCAGGTCGGCGGGGTCGCAGTCCTTGGTGACGAAGGCGCGCGCGCCGAGCCGGTAGGTTTCCTTGATCAGGCTGTCCTGGTCGAACTGGCTGAGGAACACGATGTTGGCCGCGGGGTAGCCGCCCAGCAGGCTGCGCGCCGCATCGAGCCCGGTCAGCTCGGTGCCGAAGCGGATGTCGAGCACCAGCACGTCCGGTTTCAGTTCGGCGTACATGGCGGCCGCCTCGTCGGGCGACCTGGCCTGGCCGACGACGTCCATGCCATCGCCCTCGAGCGACATGGCGAAACCGGTCATGACGATCGGGTGGTCATCGGCGAGCATGACGCGAATAGCTTTTTTGACGGCTTGCACTGGTTCTCCCTGCGGCGCCGCGGCGCCTGCTTACATTCACTTACCATTGAGTGGTACCTATGTGTGCCAGTACACGGAACAAATGACGCCACAGGCGCATTATTTCACACATCGGACCGCTGTGCGAGTGGCCGTTCGACTCCGGTGGCGCCCCTGCAGTTCCTCTAAACGCCACCAGCAACTCAGCAAAAATACTACGAAATAGCTTTTCAATTGCTAGGTAATAGCATATATTGATTCCATTGATGAGATCTACCCGTGCCTGCCAGGAGCAATAAATGCTTGGGACCTGTTGTTCCCGGCAAAAAATAAGGAGAACGCCATGCATTTCTCTCACCTGAACCACAACACCGGCACCAAAGCCACCAAGATCGCCATCGTCGCCGCCTTCCACGTCGTCGTCGGCGGCCTGCTGATCCACAGTATGAATACGCGCCACATGCTGCCCAAGATGCCGGATGAGCTCGTCGTGATGTTCACGCCGGAAGCGCCGCCGCCACCACCGCCGCCGCCCGAGCCGCCGAAGCCGATGCAGAAAGTGGCGCCGCCGCAGATCGTCGCGCCGCCGGTCGAGGTCCAGGTGCAGCAGCCGCCGCCGCCGGACGTCGTCACCGCCGCCGTGACGGCCGATCCGGCGCCGGCGCAGCCGACCGCCACGCCGCAGGCTGACGCGCCGGCCGCCCCGCCGTCGACCAACACCGGCGCGATGCGCACAGCGGTGTTCGCCGACGCCAAGGGCTGCGCGACGCCGGAATATCCAGCCCGTGCGGCACGCAACGGCGAGAGCGGCACCGTGACGCTGGCGCTGCTGGTCGGCACGGACGGCCGCGTGGCCGGTTCGCGCGTGCAGAGTTCGAGCGGTTCGAAAGAGCTCGACAAGGCCGCGGTTGCCGCGCTGAGCATGTGCAAGTTCAAGCCGGCCACCAATGGCGGCACGGCCGAGCAGGCCTGGGCGCAGATCGCCTACGTCTGGACGCTGGAACAGTAATGATTACCTGATGAGCCTTTCCCGCCCCGCTTCTGCCGGGCGGGTTTTTTTTGGCCCGGGGGCTGGGTACGACGTTTTTCGCGTGTGCTGCACATAACAATCATAAGAAATCTAGGGATGACATCATGAAAAAATGGATCTTCTGCGCCGCCCTGGCAGCGGTCGCGGCGATCGGCGTGCTGGCGGCGTTGCGGCCCGATGGCGGCTCCACCGCGGCCGGCTTTTCGACCGCGCGCGCGCAGGCCGACGTGCGCTGGCTGGCCGCGCAGCCACGTCCGCTGGCGAGCGCGGCGAACGCCGACGCACGCGCGCACATCCTCGCGCAGTTGCACGCGAGCGGACTGCAGCCGGAGGTGCAAACCGCGCTGTCGCAAAAGAACACGATGGACCGGCGCCGCAACATGCAGGTGGTGCTCGGCATGGTCAACAACATCGTCGTGCTGGTGCCCGGTACGGCGCCCGACCACGCACGCCGCCCGGCGCTGCTGCTGGCGGCCGGCTACGACACCACCGAACGCAGCGTCGGCGCCGCGGCGACGGCGGCGCCAGTGGCCGCGCTGCTCGAATCGCTGCGCGTGCTGCAGGCCGGCGCACCGCGGGCGAACGACCTGGTGGTGCTGTTCGCCGACGGCGAGCGGGTCGGCGGGCTGGGGGCGCGCGCGTTCGCCGGCCAGCATCCGCTGGCCAAGCGGATCGGCCTGGCGGTGCGCTTCGACAGCGGCGGCAGCCGCGGCCCGCTGGTGCTGATCGGCGCCAGCGGCAACGACGGTCCCGCCCTGCGCGGCTGGGCGTCGGCGGCGCCGCACGCGATCGGCTCGTCGGCGATGCCGCCGATCTACCGCAGCATGCCCGGCGCGCTCGAAATGGGCGCGCTCGGCACCGTGGGCACGGCGCGCCTGCACTTCGCCAACCTGGAAGGCAGCAACGGCAGCGGTTTGGGCTCGCGCGACACCGCCGGCCGGCTCGACGCCGCCACCCTCGACAGCATGGGCGAGACGATGCTGGCGCTGGCGCGCCACTTCGGCCAGGCGCCGCCGGCGCAGGTGGGGACAGGGGCCGGCGAAGCGCTGTACTTCAACGTGCCGCTGATCGGCATGGTCAGCTATTCGCTCGGCGCGGTGTGGGCCATCACGCGCCTGACCTGCCTGATGTTCCTGATCGTCGCCTGCATGGCCTGGCACCGCGGCGAGGTGACGGTGCGCGAACTGACCGACGCCGCGTTCGGCTTCCTGTTCATCACCGCGCTGCTGACGCTGGCGGCGGGCCTGATCTGGAACGCACTGCCGTCGCTGCATCCGGGTTACGACGCGCGCAACTACGGCGCCGGCGCGCGCGACTACTGGTTCCTGGGCGGCTTCGCGGCGCTCGGCGCCGGCCTGTTCGTGCTGATGCAGCGCGGCTTCCGGCGCGCGATGGGCAATGCCGCCGCCGCCCTCGCCCCGCTGCTGGTGATGGTGATCCTGCTGCTGGTGGTGAGCTGGCAGCTGCCCGGCGCCAGCTACGTGCTGGCGTGGCCGCTGATCGCCACCCTGCTCGCGTATGGCGCGCTGTACGTGCCGGGGCTCGAGCGCCTGCCGGGCTGGCGCCGCACCCTGATCCTGCTGGCCGGCGTGCTGCCGGCGCTGGCCCTGATGGGCCCGCTCGTCAAGGACATCTACACGGCCACCTCGCCCGAAAACATGAGCCTGCCGATGGTGGCGCTGGCGCTGTTGCTCGGCATGGGCACGGTGCTGCTGACGGCGCAGCGGCGCTACGTCGCGCGCGGCCTGGCCGGCGTCAGCGTGGCCTGCTTCGCGGTGGCCAGCACGGCGGCGCCGTACGGCGTCGAGCCGATCCCGCAGCCGAACCGCATGGTCTACCTGAAGGATGCGACCAACTGGAAATCGTACTGGATGATGCCGGCCGGCCCGCTCGACAGCTGGGCACGCCGCTTCTTCCCGGCCGCGGCGCGCGCGCAGGTGCAGGTCCACGAGTTCGGCTACGGCAGCCCGCAGATGTGGCTGGCGCCGGCGCCGCGCGCGCAGCAGGTCGATTTTCCCGCGGTGGCGGTGCTCAAGGACGACGACAACGGCAGCCGGCGCCAGGTCGACTTCACCCTGCAGGCGAAGCCGTCGGTGCCGTTCATCGACCTGACCCTGAGCGGCGCCGATGCGTTCCGCACCACCGTCAACGGCCGCGTGCTGACCAACGTGCGCACCGCCAGCTGGACCTTGAGCATGTACGGCATGGGCGGCCAGGCGCTCGCCTTCCGGCTCGACCTGGAACCGGACCGGATGGCGCGCGTGGCGATCCACGAGCGCGCGCCCGGCCTGCCGGCGCAAGGCGCGCCGCAACGTCCGGCCGGCATGCTGCCGCCGCTGACGCCGATGACGGCAACGACGATCATGTCCGATACGCTGGTATTTCGGTAGGGAATGTACAATGGCCGCTCGCCGCAGCGCCGGCGAGCCGCCCCCCAACTACCGTATCAGGAACCCATGCAAAAGATGATTTCCACCGCCATTGCAAGCGCACTGGCCACCAGCCTCGCGCTCGCCGTGCCGGCGCACGCCAGCGCGGTCGCCGCAGCGACCGTCCACGAAGCGCCGCTGCGCGCGCACCTGCAGTTTCTGTCCAGCGACGTGCTGGAAGGCCGCGGCACCGGCCAGCGCGGCGGCGACCTGACGGTGGCCTATCTCGAAGCGCAGGCGATGGCGGCCGGGCTGAAGCCGGCCAACGGCAACAGCTATCGGCAAAGCGTCAAGATCGCCGGCGTCAAGGCCGTGCCGCAGGACAGCAAGGTAGTGCTCGAAGCGGGCGGCCAGGCACAGGCGCTGACGCTGACGTTTGGCAAGGACTGGGTGTGGGCGCCGGGCGACGCCAAGCCGGTGCACGCGATGGATGCCGAGATGGTATTCGTCGGCTACGGCATCAGCGCGCCGGAACTTGGCTGGGACGACTACAAGGGCATCGACTGCAAGGGCAAGGTGCTGGTGATGATGGTCAACGACCCGATGCCGACCGCGGCCGAGCCGGAACGTTTCGGCGGCAAGGGCCTGACCTATTACGGCCGCTGGACCTACAAGTTCGAAGAAGCGGCGCGCCACGGCGCGGCCGGCGTGCTGCTGATCCACACCGACGCATCGGCCTCGTACGGCTGGAGCGTGGTGCAGAACAGCTGGACCGCCGAGCGCTTCCAGCTGGCCGCCGGCAACACCGGCACCGGCATGCAAGGGTGGATGACGGAAGCGACCGCGCGCGCGCTGTTCAAGGCCGCAGGGCACGACCTCGACGCGCTGCGCGCCACCGCCGAGACCACGCAGTTCAAGCCGGTCGCACTGGGTGCGCGGGTCAAGGGCGAAGCGCGCGCCGAGGTGCGCCTGGTCGAGCAGTTCAACGTGGCCGGCATCGTGCCCGGCACCGATCCGAAGCTCAAGGACGAAGTCGTCATCTACAGCGCGCACTGGGATCACCTGGGCAAGCAAGGCAGCGGCGCCGACACCATCTACAACGGCGCGGTCGACAACGCGTCCGGCTCGGCCGGCTTGCTGGCGATGGCGCAGGAAGCGGCCAAGGCACCGGCCAGGCGCAGCCAGATGTTCCTGTGGGTCGCGGCGGAAGAGCAAGGCCTGCTCGGCAGCGCGGCGTATGCGGCCAGCCCGTTATGGCCGGCGAACAAGACGGCGGCCAACCTCAACCTCGACAGCATGAATTTCGTCGGCGCCACGCGCGATATCGGCACGCAAGGCAGCGAGCGCACCGAGCTGGGCGCGATGGCCGAAGCGACCGCCAAGGCGATGGGAATGAAGGTGGCCAAGCCGGCGCCGGACCTGTCCGGCGGCTACTTCCGCAGCGACCATTTCAGCTTCGCCAAGGCGGGCATCCCGGCGTTTTCGATCGAGGGCGGGCATGAGTACGTGCAGCGCAGCGAGGCGTCGGCCGCGATGGCAAAGGCGTACCAGGCGCGCTACCACCAGGTGACGGACGAATACGATGCAAGCTGGGATCTGTCGGGCATGGTGCAGCAGGCGCAGTTCACGCTCAACCTCGGCCGCATGATTGCCAATGCGCCGAAGATGCCGGCGTGGAAGGCAGGCGACGCGTTCGGCAAGGTGCGCGCCGGCGGGATGTAAGCACTTGCCGCAAAAAGAAAAATGCCCCCCGGCTGATACCAGGCGGCGTTATTTGCATCAACCGCCGTTAGCAGACGCATTGAGGGGTCGGGTCTGATATTCGGATATTTCGGCTTCATGAAATGTTCGAATGTCAGACCCGACCCCAGCTTTTCAGTAGTCTATTTCGCGTCCTTTTTCATCATGCTGGCGTGGCCGGCAGCCATTTCGCTCTTCGACAGGAAGCCGTCCTTGTCGGCATCCATCTTGGCGAACATCGATGCCGACGCCGCGGCGTGCTCCTCCGCGGTGAGGATGCCGTCACCGTTCGCATCGACCGCCTTGATCTTGTCTTCAGACGACATATCGCCCTTGCCGGCGGCATGGCCGGTGACCGCGTGATGGGCGGCCGTCATTTCGGCGGCGGTGACCTTGCCGTCCTTGTTGGCATCCATTTTCTCGAACATCGCCTTGGCGCCAGCGGCGTGCTCGGCGGCGGATATCTTGCCATCCTTGTTCGCATCCATCTTCGCGAACTCTTTATCGACAGGGCCCGCTGGACCTGCGCGCGCAATCGCCAACGTCGCCGCGAGCACGCCGATTGTGCCGAGTATTACCTTGTTGATCGTTTTCATAGTCTCTCCTTGGTTAACCACTGACAATGCTGAGGATGTTGCCATCCGGGTCTTTGAACCATGCAACCTTCATGTCGCCGCCGACGTGGACATCGTCCTTTAGCGTCAGCCCCGGCATGTCGTAGTGTTCGAACACCACGCCCTTCGACTTGAGCGCGGCGACGACCGCCTCGATCTCGCCGCCGACATTCCACACCACCGACGTCGCCTGGTTGGTGCCGGCGAACTGCGAATGGTAGACATTGAGCGCCGAGTTGCCGCTGCGATAGGTGATGACTTCCTCACCCTCGGTCGACAGGCGCGTGAGGCCCAGCACGCCCTCGTAGAACCTGGCGGCGGCCTGCACATCCTTCACCGCGATCATCGCGATTGCATCTTTTTTGTTCAGCATGATTCGCTCCTAACATGTTGACGAAGGTGCTATTTGATGGACGCTCCATCGAGCTGCTTGCGGCGGAACTCGCCCTGCCGCTCGAACATCCAGCCCGGATATTCGGACGGCAAGCGGCTGCACTGGTCGATCTGCGCAAGCTCGGCTGCGGTCAGGCTCACTTGCGTGGCGGCGATGTTGTCGGCCAGTTGCTCCGGCCGCTTCACGCCGACGATGACGCTGGTCACCTGCGGCTGATGCAGCAGCCACGCCAGCGCCACCTGCGCGACCGACACGCCGTGCGCCGCGGCCATCGGCCGCATGACATCGATGCAATCCCAGGCGCGCTCCTTGTCGACCGGCGGAAAGTCGAACGCGATGCGCCGGCTGCCCTCCTCGGCCTGCTGCTCGCGGCCGTACTTGCCGCTCAACAGGCCGCCCGCCAGCGGACTCCACACCATCAGGCCGAGACCTTCGCTGCGCAGCATCGGGATCAGTTCGCGCTCGAGGTCGCGGCCGGCCACGCTGTAGTAGGCCTGCAGCGAATCGAAGCTGGCCAGGCCGAGCCGTTCGGAGATGCCGAGCGCCTTGACGATCTGCCACGCCGCCCAGTTGGAGACGCCGATGTGGCGCACGTGGCCGTGGCGCACCAGCTGGTCGAGCGCGCGCAAGGTTTCCTCGATCGGCGTGGCGGGGTCGAAGCCGTGCAATTGGTACAGGTCGATATGGTCGAGTTGGAGGCGCTTCAGGCTGGCCTTGACGCCATCGAGGATGTGGCCACGCGAACTGCCGCGCGCGTTCGGGCCCTTGCCGGTTTCGCCGAACACCTTGGTGGCGACCAGCACCTCGTCGCGCGGGATCTTCAGGTTCTTCAACGCCTGGCCGGTGATCTGCTCGGACACGCCATCGGCATAGACGTCGGCGGTATCGATGAAGTTGATGCCGGCGTCAACCGCCTGGCCGATCAGCCGTTCCGCATCGCCCTGCTGCAGGGCGCCGATCTTGCCCCACATGCCGTCGGAGCCGCCGAAGGTCATGGTGCCGAGGCACAGCTCGGAAACGAACAGGCCGGTCTTGCCGAATGAGTGATAACGCATGTTGTGAAACTCCGATCGCGATGTGGCCGGGCACGGTGCCGGGCGATCCATCAGCATACCGAGGATGTCAAGTTTGCGCTTAATGCAATGCGTTACCGTGCGGAACAAGCCGTTGTCTTTGTTTCGGGAATGACGCGTGCCTCACCTAAAAAAACGCCGCGCAAGCATGGCTTGGGCGGCGTTTCTTGAGCGAGCGAACGGCGAGTCTTAGAAATCCATCAGCACGCCGATGCCCAGCGATTTCTGCGAATAATTGTAGTCGATCAGGCTCTGGCCATAACCGGCGAACAACTGGGCGTAGCCCTTCAGGTTGACCGCCAGCGGGAACGCCACGCCGGCCTGGATGGCGCCGTGATTGGTGTCGAAATTGCGGCGCACCAGCGCCGAATATTCGTAGCCCTTGTCGCGATAGGTGATGCGCACGTCGCCATGGCCGAGGAAGTCGGTGATGTCCGGATTGTCGTTGTTCGACTTGGCATTATCGAGGCGCTTCCACACGCGCGCGGTCACGCCGAGGTTGCCGCTTTCTAGGCCCAGCTGACCGTAGAACCGATTCCAGCTGCGCGACAGCGTGGCCGACTGGCCGTTCGACTGGTGCACCACGCCGAGCGACGCGAAGCGCACGTTGACGTTGCCGATCTGCTTGTTGATCGGCAGCACCGCAATGACTTCCGGCTGATAGTTTGTTTCGCGGAACGGGCTCGACTCGTCACGCGCGTACGCCTGCCAGAAACTCTGCTGCGTGTAGCCGGCCCAGATATCGATTGGGGTGCTGCCTACGCCTTCGAGCAACTTGGCCTTGAAGCTGAGCTGATAGGTCAGCTCGGCGTGCTTCGACTTGTAGCCGTCCGGCAGGTAGGCGCGGAACGGACGGTCGTTGGTGGCGTTGCTCTGGTTGGCGAGCAGCAGGTAGTTGTCCGACAGCTGGTGGACCACGTAACGGCCGCGCTTGGCAGCATCGTTCAGTTCCCACTCCTGCGACATGCGCGAGATCGGCGTATCGGGCTTCATCACCTTCGATTCGGGCTTGGCGGCGACGACCGGGGCATCGGATGCTGGCGACGGCGCGGCACTAGTGGCGCCGGCGCTGCTGGCGCCGCTAGTGCTCGCGGCCGCGCCGGCCGCGACCAGCGGTTGGCCGCCGGTTTCGACTTTCTCCACCTGCTTGGAGAGGGCGTCGAAGCAGCCCAGGCGCGCGCTGGAGTCGCCGAGGGAAGCGCAGCGCAACAGGTGCTGTTCCGTTTCACCGGCCTGTGCGGGCGCGATGGCAATCAACATCGTTGAGAGTAAGACTTTGTGTTCGAATTTCATGACGCGGTGGGACCTTTTCCTGAGAGTGTCGGCCAGTATATCGGCTTCTCGGAAATAGGTGTGTCCGTCAGGAATTGTTGGGCGAGGCAGCGGTGGGCTGATGGCGCGTGCAGTCGTTAACCCGCGATTGAGGTATTTTTGAACTCTGTTTCGTTCTTCAGGAGCACAGCATGGATCTCGTCGCAAACCCGCGTATTACTCTCGAACCCGGCAAGTGTGGCGGTCGACCATGCATCCGCGGAATGCGGATTCGGGTGACGGATATCCTTTCGTTGATCGGCGCCGGCGCTTCGTTCGACGAGATCCTTGCCGACTATCCTGACCTTGAAGTCGATGACATCGTGGCGGCACTGGATTACGCTGCGGCGCAAGTGGACCGCGCCGACTTGGCTCCCACGTGAGATTGCTGGTCGATCATCAATTGCCTCCCGCGCTAGCCCGACACTTAAATGCACCCGGTACCTCATGTGTCCATGTCCGCGACGTCTCGCTCCACTGCGTGCCCGACCTGGCTGTCCGGAATCATGCGAAGTCGAACAACGTGTACTACCCGCCGCCCCCCCCTAGAAGATATACCGTCGGCCGTTGTCGCGCTCCATTTACTTACAGCGAATATCGATGTTAGTCCCATCGAGTCGATTGCGAGTGTAGGAGGTGTAGGTCACGACACATTCGCTGGTGTCATCTGCCAGCCGGCGCGACAAAATCGCGTCGTTGCCACCGCCGTAGAAGCATGCCATCCATTTACCGCCTTTATACTGTATGCCTTCGTTCAGGCCGGCGTATCGCACTTGCCTACGATGCTTGTCCAGTTTCACCTCCTCGCCCATGCTGATCGCCATATCCGATGGCGGTCCGCTCATGAATTGAGCAGAGTTGAGCGGAAACCTATAGGGAATGAAGCCAGTCCAACCAGCGGGCGTTTCAGCGAAGCGCAAAGCGGACGCCGGCAGTTCGCGCGGACATTGAATTCGCTGCTCGGCAGCTCTCGCCGAAGGAGCCAACGCCGGAACGATGCCCCCTGCCAGGATGACGAAAAACGCCAATGTTACGGAAAGCCTAGTCATCGCTTACTCGATAATAAAAAATGCGTTGGCATTATCGCTCGCCAACGGCCAATTGCCGTCCTTGGATGGCCCTCCTCTCGCGGGGATGAAGTGCGCAGTCACGTACGGTTTCCTCACCGGATCTTTCCATTGGTCTATGACCCAAATTCCACCCGGCTGCTGCCGAAGGAAGAATGCCGCATGGTTCCCGGTCGGCTGGTTGCGGTAGCGGCCTTTGACGAATGTTGCAATTGCCGTCCCAATTTTTACGTTGGCATTGCCAAAAACAGGCTCGCCAGCCTTCCACAAAAAATGGACCGGTACTTGAGCATAATGGCGCACCAATGCCACACAGTCAAAATTTCCCACTTTCTTCGTTCTCTCAAGCGTGGGCGCCATCGGGTATAGGTAAGCCATGAGCAAGTCTCCAGTTGTTTCCGGGTTCTCGCATGTTGCTGCAAAGGACAATCGATACTATTGCGTATGGACAAGTCGTCGGTGAAAGTTGCGCCAGCACCGCAGAAATGCCATCGCTTCGCAATCGAGCAACTGAAAGAATATTGTGGAGTCTCGGGCGGGTCGAAGCGTCCAACTGTGCCATGTATCAATGCCACGGAAACTTCTCGACGATAATCAGTTGTCCACAGACTGGAACCTCCACTAACTCGACGGACAATGCGCCCGCCGCATTTTTCGTCATCGAGCAAGCCATGAAACCGCTACACGCCCTCGCGGCGGCACTGCTTTCCCCGGCCATGTTGGGTGTATGCCAAGCGGCGCCAGCCCGGTTCGAATGTCCTCAGTCCATCCCGCAATCTTCTGTTCACCTTGTAGCGCCCAAACCAAGTTGGAAGCCCTTCGTATCGGCGCCCTTGTACCTGAACAGTGCGGCGCCGGCTGATGGTCCTCCTGAGCGCTTGGGCATACTTCGTGGCGAAGACCAGAAATCGACCAAATCCGCTTGGACTTACAAGTATTCGTTAGCTGGCCCCTTTCCGGAGGGGAAGTGGTTGAGATGCGACTACGGGACGCTCGGAGGATTCTCGTTGGCCAGCAGACTTCCTGATGAAGTCCAAGAATGCACAGTCAAAGGAAGAAAGGGAGAGCATGCGGGGGAGAACATCATTGAAGTTTGGTGTCAGTAGTTCTGCGGGAAAAAA
>JARXKM010000492.1 GCA_030272785.1 Pseudomonadota bacterium | reverse complement strand
CACAAAAAAATACCCGCCGGGGCGGGTTGCTGTGGCTGCCGGCATGCTGGCGCGTGCGGCTACAGCGGCCTCGCGATCCAGTCGGTCGCGCTCTGCGTCATCTTCATCTTCCCTCCCTTGAACGGCACGAGGATCTCGATGTCCGCATCGATCTTGCCAGGCAGGCAACGACCTTGCGCGTCGATCGCATAGGCCGTCTTGACGCGCGCGTCCATATACAGCGCGAGGTGCAAGTCGGTATCGATCTGATGAATGCATGCCGTCTCGGCATCGACCCAGACCCGCGCCGTCATCTTGCGCCCGACGCTGCCGTCCTCGAGATGAAATACCGTCCAGTTCTTGCCGTCCAGCCGTTGCGCATCGACGCGGCGCACCTTCGCTTCCGGCACCAGCAGCGACTGTTCCGTATCGACAATCGAATTCATCATCGTCGAAATGGCCTGGCCGTTTTTCTTTGCGGCGCCCGGCAACACGTCGAGCTCGGTGGTGGTGTACACCGGCTTGCCTTGCGCCCATCCGGACAGATGCGACTGGAAGTGCGCGGGACTGGCCGGCTGGCCGCCCTTTGATATGGATGCGTTCATGTCGATCTCGCTGGCCACCAGCAGGTGTGCGGCCTGGGCGCGCTCAACCGTTTTGCGCCACATCGGGTCGCCCGCCTGCGCTGACGCCAGAGCGGAGTAAAGTACGCAACCACAGCAAAGCAGGAAAGTCAGTATTTTCATCGTGATCAATCGAAGGGAGGAATGCAGCGCAGCCTACCCGACGAATGATGAAATGGCAATTAATTACGGGTATGCATAGCGCTCGTCCGGGTGTAAAAAAACCCGCCGGAGCGGGTTGCGTGGTCGCTGCGTTGCGCCCGAAGTTAGAACTTGAGCGACACGCTGGCGCCGATGTTGCTCGAATCGCTGCTCGGCTTTTGCGCTTCGAGGCGCGCGGTGATGGCCGGCGTGAAGCTGTAGCCGACACCGATACCGTACAACACGCCCGAAGTCGAATCGGTCGCGCTCGAGTAGCCGCTGGTGCCCTTGGCGTCGATGCGGTTGTAGCCAAGGCGGCTGAACAGGCTGAAACCACTGTTCAGCGGCAGCGTGCCGACCACCGACACGGCGCTCTGGTCGAGCGTCACGCCGACCGGGCGGCCGCCGGCGGTGACGTCGAAATCGGCCAGCCGGCGATAGCCCGCCTCGACCGCGATGTTCTGGTTGAACGCGTAGCCGACGAAGCCGCCGAAGCTGCTCTGGCGATCCGCAATACCTTCCAGCTTGGTGCTGCCGACATCGGCGCCGGCGTAGAACGCCGGACGGTCGGCGGCGAATGCGCTCGCAGCGAGGAGGGCGAAGGTCGCGGCAAAAGCGATCTGTTTGAACATGATGGTACCCTTTACATGGATGAAATTGTCTCGGCCGCAACGGCGTGTCCGGCCAGTGCGCGCATTATTGCACGCACTTTTACACTGACAATTTCAATAAAGTAAGGGGTTGTAACCGGCGTCGCCCGCGCACCCCGGGGGTCAGAGCCGGCAATCGCACACGGCCCCGTCATTGATGGGGGCCGCCACAGGATTACTTGCTGGCCGCCTTGGCCGCGGCAGCCGCTTCGGTCGTGCCGCCGCTCGACGAATGGTCGTTCGCCTCGCCGGTGACCGGCGGCTTGGTATGCTTTTTCGCCTTGTGCCGCATCGACTTCGCTTTCGGCGCCGGCCGCATGGTCGCGTTCGGCGACGTCTGGTCGTTCGCTTCGCCCACCTGCGGCGGCACCACGCCGGGGTTGACGTTGCCGGTGGCGTTCTTGGCCTTGGGGGCCGGCTGCTTGACCGCGCCTGCCGAGGTATGGTCGTTCGCCTCGCCGGTGACCGGCGCCGCGGTTTGCGCCTGGGCAGCGAACGCGCCGAGCAGGACGACCGTGGATGCCGCGCCCAGCAGGGCCTTGATGATATTTTTGGTAAGCATGTCGTTTCCTTTAGAAAAATCTGAGCAAGTGGCAGTGTATCGTCAGCAACGGCCCGGCAGCGCGCGTTTGCCACTCGGCATCTTTTCACCCGATGCAGAAGGGGTCCACCCGCCCTCCCCAGTTGGTACAATACGGCACCGATTACCCCCTTCACCGTGGACGCCATGAATCAACTCGAACAGCTCAAGCAATTCACCACCGTGGTCGCCGACACCGGCGATTTCCAGTCGATCCAGGCGTACGCGCCGCGCGACGCGACCACCAATCCCTCGCTGATCCTGAAGGCGGTGCAAAAGCCGGAGTACCGTCCGCTGCTCGACCGGGCGGTGCGCGACTTCCCGCACCTGTCGACCGGCGACGTGATCGACCGCGTGCTGATCGCGTTCGGGGTTGAAATCCTCAAGATCATCCCGGGCCGGGTATCGACAGAAATCGATGCGCGCCTGTCGTTCGACACGGCGGCCAACATCGCCAAGGGCCGCGAGCTGATCGCGCTGTACGAGGCGGGCGGCATCGGCCGCGAGCGCGTGCTGATCAAGATCGCCTCGAGCTGGGAAGGCATCCGCGCCGCCGAGGTGCTCGAACGCGAAGGCATCCGCTGCAACATGACCTTGCTGTTCGCGCTGCCGCAGGCGATCGCCTGCGCCGACGCCGGCGCGCAGCTGATCTCGCCGTTCGTCGGGCGCATCTACGACTGGTACAAGAAATCGACCGGCCTCGACTACGTGGGCGGGGAAGACCCGGGCGTGCAGTCGGTCAAGCGCATCTACAACTACTACCGCAAGTTCGGCTACAAGACCGAGGTGATGGGCGCGAGCTTTCGCAACACCTCGCAGATCCTCGAACTGGCCGGCTGCGAC
>JARXKM010000491.1 GCA_030272785.1 Pseudomonadota bacterium | reverse complement strand
CCGCGCAACGTCGCCTCGGGCAAGGCGCTCGAACGGGTGGGTTTCCGGCTGGAGGGGCTGCTGCGCGAACGCTGGATTGTTGCAGGCGAGGTGTGCGATACCGCATTTTATGGGCTGCTCAGGCGAGATTGGGAGTCGCGGGGCCGCTGATCGCGCCTTGACTGCTCAGCACGTGTACGATTGCCGGCACTGACCCCGGGGGTCAGTGCCGGCAATCGTACACGGACTGAACGGTCGAACGGTGCAGGCGCCGGCCGGCCTGAAGCCGGCCAGACCTCGCCCTCGCCGTTAATCGCGCCGTTTGACAGGTTATCCCTCGCTTTGCACGCTTCATCGGAGACCGCTGGCAGGCTGGCCGCGTGCTTGCTACAGTGCATACATCGACTACGCCATCGCCCAGGAGCATCACCATGAAAAACGCCTCATTCGCCTCGTTCACCGCCCTGCTGGAAGAGATCGGCCGCGCGCTCGCGCAGGCGATCCGGCAGGGCAGCCAGGTCGTCGCCGGCATGTCGTGGCCGCAACTGGCCGCCAGCTGCGTCGCGCTGGCGCTGATCGTTACCATCGTGCCGCTGGCGATCTGCCTGTTCCTCGTCTTCATGGCGGTCAAGCTGGCGGTGGCGGCGATCGTGATCAACACCCGCCGCCACCGGGAGTGAGCGTGAACGCATCGCAACTGAACCGCGCAACCGACTACCTGCGCGAGGCGCGCGACGTGGCCACGACGACCTGGTGGCGCTTCTTCGACTGGGTGGCCGTGATCGAATGGCGGCAGCTGCTCATCATCTGGCTATTCGCGCTGGTCGGCTGCGGCATGCTGCAAATGCCCGAGCCGGCCGTCTGGTTCATCTTCATTTCGTTCGCCGTCAAGGTGCTCGCCGGCGGCAAGCGCAAGGCCGAGCTGGAGGCCGCCGCGGCGGGCCGCCAGGCCGACGTCGCCACGCTCGAGCGACGCCTGATGGAGGCGCAGATGGCGACCTTGCAGGCGCAAGTCGAGCCGCACTTCCTGTTCAATACACTGGCGCTGATCGGCCAGCTGATCGAGACCGATCCGCCGCAAGCGGCGCGCATCCACGCGCACCTGATCGACTACCTGCGCGCGACGCTGCCGCAGATGCGCGCACCCGGCGGCGGCACGCTGGGCAAGCAGGTGGAACTGTCGCGCGCCTACCTGGCCATCATGCAGGCGCGTATGAAGGAGCGGCTGACGGTGCAGTTCGCGGTGCCGGACTTCCTCGGCAGCGCGCCGTTTCCGCCGATGATGCTGCAGATCCTGATCGAGAATTCGATCAAGCACGGGCTCGAGCCGAAGATCGAGGGCGGGCGCATCGAGATCGGCGCAAAGGTGGTGCACGCCACGTTGCAGGTCGATGTGCGCGACAACGGCATCGGTTTCGACCTGCATGCCGACGAGGGGGTCGGCCTGGCGAATATCCGCGAGCGCCTGCGCCTGCTGTATGGCCAGAAGGCCGAGCTGGTGATCGAGGCGCCGGCCGAGGGCGGCGCGCTGGCGTCGATCCGGATTCCGTATTCTGTGATGGAAGCGGACTGACATGGCGGCACAGAAAGCCATCACCGCGCTGATCGTCGACGACGAGGCGCCGATGCGCGACCAGCTGCGCGCACGTCTGCGCGAGGTGTGGCCGGCGCTGGCGATCATCGGCGAGGCGACCAACGGCATCGAGGCGGTGGCGATGGCGGCCCAGCACGCGCCGGACATCGTGTTCCTCGACATCCGCATGCCGGGCCTGGGCGGCATCGAGGCGGCGCGCCAGCTCTACAACCGCTGCCACATCGTGTTCGTCACCGCCTACGACCAGTACGCCATCGACGCGTTCGAACAGGGCGCGATGGACTACCTGCTGAAACCGGTCGCGGCGGCGCGCCTGGCGACCACTTGCGATCGCCTGCGCCAGCGGCTCGAGCAGGCGCCGCAGGACATCGGCGCGCAGCTGGCGCAGCTGACCGCGGCGCTGCAGCACAGTGGCGCGGCCAAGCCGGCGTGGCTGCGCTGGATCCAGGCGCAGGTCGGCGGCAGCCTGCGCATGATCAGCACGCGCGAGGTGCTGTTCTTCCGCTCCGACGAAAAATACACGCGGGTGCAGACGGCGCATGCCGAACTGCTGATCAGGAAGACGCTCAAGGAGCTGGCCGACGAACTCGATCCCGACGAGTTCTGGCGCATCCACCGCTCGACCCTGGTACGGGTCGACGCGATCGCCGCGGTGACGCGCGACATGCGCGGGCGCCAGATGCTCAAGGTGCACGGTTTCGCCGAGGAACTCGAAGTGAGCCGCAACCACGCACACTTGTTTCAGCAGATGTAATCGGCGCGAAAATCGCTTACCATGGAGTGGACGATCTCTCGACCAGGAGCGTACCATGCCCAGCGATAACGGTTCCACCGTCATTCCCTGCCTGCGCTACCGCGACGCGCCGCGCGCGATCGACTGGCTGTGCGCCGTGTTCGGCTTCACGCCGCAGCTGGTGGTGCCGGGCGAAAACGGCGCCATCGCGCACGCGCAGCTGCGCCACGGCAACGGCATGATCATGCTCGGCTCGGCCAGCAACGAGGGCGTCTACGGCGCGCAGATGGTGCAGCCGGCCGACATCGGCGGCGCCCAGACCCAGACCTGCTACCTCGTCGTCGACGACGCCGACGCCGTCTACGACCGTGCGCGCGAGGCCGGCGCGGCGATCGTGATCGACATCGTCGACGAGGAGTACGGCGGGCGCGGTTTCAGCTGCCGCGACCTCGAAGGCCACCTCTGGAGCGTCGGCACCTACACCCCCTGGCAAGCCTGAGAGGCTGAGAGTCT
>JARXKM010000490.1 GCA_030272785.1 Pseudomonadota bacterium | reverse complement strand
TGGCGGAAAGGGTGAGATTCGAACTCACGGTACGCCTAAACGTACGCCAGATTTCGAGTCTGGTGCATTCGGCCACTCTGCCACCTTTCCTGAATCGGTCTTTACTTCTTCTCGCTTGCTGCTGCGAGGACAGAATTATAGCAAACCTGCTGAAAAACGGAAGGGCTTTTTTCAGGCAACGCCAAAAACGTCGCGCCCCGTCGTTTCGCCCGATCAAACCGCCGGCGCCAGATTCTCCAGCCCGCCCATGTACGGCCGCAGCACTTCCGGTATCACCACGCTGCCATCGGCCTGCTGGTAGTTCTCCAGCACCGCCACCAGCGTGCGTCCGACCGCCAGGCCCGAGCCGTTCAGCGTGTGCACCAGCTCCGGCTTGCCCTGCGCGTTGCGAAAGCGCGCCTGCATGCGCCGCGCCTGGAACGCCTCGCAATTCGACAGCGAGGAAATCTCGCGGTAGGTGTTCTGCGCCGGCAGCCACACTTCCAGGTCGTACGTCTTGGTCGCGCCAAAGCCCATGTCGCCGGTGCACAACGACATCACGCGGTACGGCAGGCCGAGTCCCTTGAGGATGGCTTCGGCGTGGCCGACCATTTCCTCGAGCACCTCGTACGACTGCTCCGGATGCACCACCTGCACCATCTCCACCTTGTCGAACTGGTGCTGGCGGATCATGCCGCGCGTGTCGCGCCCGTAGCTGCCGGCTTCGGAGCGGAAGCACGGCGTGTGTGCGGTCATCTTGATCGGCAAGGCATCGAGGGCGACGATTTCATCGCGCACGATGTTGGTCAGCGACACCTCCGACGTCGGAATCAGGTAGAAGGTCTCGCCCTCGCCTTCCGCGCCGCCTTTTTTCACCGAGAACAGGTCCGCTTCGAATTTCGGCAGCTGGCCGGTGCCGCGCAGCGAATCGGCGTTGACCAGGTACGGCGTATAGCATTCGGTGTAGCCGTGCACGCCCGTGTGGGTGTCGAGCATGTACTGCGCCAGCGCGCGGTGCAGGCGGGCGATGCCGCCCTTCATGACCGAGAAGCGCGAGCCGGTGATCTTGGTAGCGACCTCGAAATCGAGCCCGAGCCGGGCGCCGACGTCGACGTGGTCCTTGACCTCGAACTCGAACGCCGGCGGCGTACCGACCTTGCGCACTTCGACGTTGCCGCTCTCGTCGACGCCGACTGGCACCGAGGCGTGCGGCAGGTTCGGCACCGATTCCATGAACGCGGCCAGCCTGGCCTGCACGTCCGACAGCGATGCTTCGTTGGCCTTCAATTCGTCGCCCAGGCCGGCCACGTCGGCCATCACGGCGGTGGTGTCTTCGCCTTTGCCCTTGAGCATGCCGATCTGCTTCGACAGCGAATTGCGCTTGCTCTGCAAGTCTTCGGTGCGGGTCTGGATCGCCTTGCGCTCGGCTTCGAGGGCGTTGAACGCGGCCACGTCGAGCACATATTTGCGGCTGGCCAGGCGGGTGGCGACCGTGTCGATATCTTTGCGAAGAAGTTGAATGTCTATCATTTTGGCTTGCCGGTTTGTTGAGACCGCAATTGTACCAAGCCGATGACCATTCTTAGCGAACTTTGGCGGGGAGCTCCCGGCGCCGCGCTCGCCAGCGCTACGGTGTGCGCTGCGTTCTTAGTTCAGTGCAGCTTTTTCGGCGGCGCTCAGGCGATGGCCCTTGATGACGACAACCTGCATCGCGCTGTTGCTGGCGGTGCTGCTGACGGCGGCCGGCGCGGAGAAATGGACTGGCTCGGCGGCCATTGCGTAGGTGGCGAAGGTGGCAACGACAGCAGCGGCGAGGAAGACTGCTTCGGCATTTTTACGGATGTTCATGGTGTGCTCCTGAGTGGTGAAGTGGTTTGGTATGGTTGAACTTTATCCATTCCTCCCTGCCTTCTCCAGCGGCTTGCGATGAAGCGCCAAAAATGCGGGACAGCCTGCAAAAAACGCGGGATGAAACCGCGTTGACGGCAATTGCCGAGCGAATGCGCGAATTAAGGCGGCCCGCTGCCTTGCGCCCGGCCGCCGGCCGTCACAAAATGGACCGTCCCGCCGTCTACGTTGATTCGACACTTGCCCCTGCCCGCCATGACCGACCACGACCACCCTGCCGCGCCGGCGACGTTTGCCGAACTGCGGCCACGTTTGTTTTCGATCGCCTACCGCATGCTCGGCCACGCGTGCCGACGCGGAGGACGTGGTGCAGGACGCCTGGCTGCGCTGGAACGCCGCCGACCAGGCGCAGCTGCTATTGGCGCAGGCCTGTGAGCGCGCTGTCACAAGCGGGGCGCCGCCGGCGTCTTGCTTGTATCGACGGCGCATCCGGCGCCGCCCAACCAAGGAGATCACATGACGCACACTGCCCGCCTTCCCTTCTTCCAGCTCGCCCAGCCCAGCCTGCAGGCGACGATCAACCTGTCCGCCACCGTCAAGAAAAGTGCGCTCGGCGCGCGCCTGGTGGAACTGGTGCACCTGCGCCTGTCGCAAATCAACGGCTGCGCGTGTGCATCGACATGCACTGGCGCGACCTGATCAAGCAGGGCGCCGACCCGCGCCACGTGAACGCGCTGGCCGGCTGGCGCGAGGCGCCCCTCTTCAGCGAGCGCGAACGCGCGGCGCTGCACTGGGCCGAGCTAGTCAACGCGATCCTCGCCAGGGAGCCGACCGACGCCGACTTCGCCGCGCTGCAAGCCCACTTCAGCGACAACGACATCGTCGAGCTCAGCTATGCGATTGCCGTCATCAAGGCCTGGAACGTGCTCAACGTCAGCCTGCGCAACCCGATCCCCGAGCATCCGGCCCCGGGTTTCTAAACGCCGCCGCAGGCGC
>JARXKM010000003.1:12409-60894 GCA_030272785.1 Pseudomonadota bacterium | reverse complement strand
CGAGCGCCAGCACGCGCGCAATCGCCACGCGCTGGCGCATGCCGCCCGACAGGTCCTTCGGGAAGCGGTGACGGAAATCGCTCAGCGACAGCATCGCCAGCAGGTCGGCGACGCGGCGCGCGATCTCGGCGCGGCTGACGCCCTGGATCTCGAGGCCGAAGGCGATGTTTTTTTCCACCGTCATCCACGGAAACAGCGCGTACTCCTGGAACACCATGCCGCGCTCCGGGCCTGGCGCGGTCACCAGCTTGCCGTTGGCGGTGATCTGGCCCGACGACGGCAGCGCAAAGCCGGCGATGGCGTTGAGCAGGGTCGATTTTCCGCAACCCGAAGGCCCCAGCAGGCAAACGAATTGGCCTTGCGGGATATGCAGATTGATGTCTTTGAGCGCGACCACTGCACGCTCGCCGGCATTGAATACCTTGTTGACGCCGATGACGTCGATATGGGAAGAAGTCATTTCAGCTCTCCAGGCCGCGGTGCCACCGCAGCAAATGGTTATTCAATTTATTCATGCCGAAGTCGATCGCCAGTCCGAGCAGGCCGATGCTGATCATGCCGGCGATGATCTTGTCGGACCAAAAGTACTCGCGCGCTTCGAGGATGCGAAACCCGAGGCCGTTGTTTACCGCGATCATCTCCGACACGATCACCACGATGAAGGCGGTGCCGATACCGATGCGCACGCCGGACAAGATGTACGGCACCGCGGCCGGTAGCATCACGCGCACGAACATCGTGCGGCGATTGACGCCCAGATTGCGCGCCGCGCGGATGTAGATGCTGTCGACCTGACGCACGCCGGCGATGGTGTTGACCAGCACGGGGAAAAATGCGCCCAGCGCAATCAGGAACACGGCCGGTGCGTTGCCCAGCCCGAACCACAGGATCGATAGCGGAATGTAGGCGATCGGCGGAATCGGCCGCAGCACCTGCATCAGCGGATTGAGCCACGCGTACATGACGCGGCTCGACCCCATCGACAGGCCAAGCGGCAGGGCCAGGCCGGCGCCGATCAGGAAGCCGACCACCACGCGGTACATGCTGCCCATGGTGTCGTGCAGCAGCTCACCGGAAAAGTACCAGGCCAAGCGGCCGCCGACGGCCGGATCGTAGGGCGCCAGCGGCAGCGCATACTCGATCAATTTGCTCATTACCGCCAGCGGCGACGGCAGCACCTGCGGATTGACCCAGCCCAGCATCGCACAGGCTTGCCAGAGCGCGATGATGACCACCGGGACCACGAAACCGACCGCCGACTGGCGCCAGGTATGGTTTGTCATGATGGCCTCCTTACTGGATCGAGAGCGATTTTTTGGCCTGCTCCAGCAGGTCGGTCTTGACCCACTCCTTGGCCACCGGAGGATTGCGCATCTTGCCGGTGCCGGTCTTGAACATCACGTCGGTGGTGGTCTGGATGTGGGCGGCGCTGATGTCGTAGGTGTAGGGCGAATTTTCGATGGCGTCGTCAAAATCCTGCTTGCTGATTTGGTTCTTGAACATCGATTCGCGCACATATTTTTCGGCGGCCCCCTTGTTATCGATGAACAGCTTGGTCGCCTGCACGAAACATGTCATGAACTTGGCGGCGACGGCGCGATGCTCCTTGTAGAATTTCTCGCTCATCACCAGGGTGCGCACCGGCGCGCCGATCGGCGTGTCGTATGGCTTCATCACCTCGACGCCGTAGCCCTTGTTGATGGCCTGCGACGACTGCGGCTCGCTCTGCATGATGGCGTCGAGGTTCTTGCCCAGCAGTGCCTGGTTCAAGTCCGCGAAGGCCAGGAAGATCACCTGCACGTCCTTGCCCGGCTGGTCCGACACGCTCAGCCCCGCCTGCGCCAGTTCGACATTGAGCAACACCTCGTGGATGCCGCCGCGCGTCACGCCGACCTTCTTGCCCTTGAGATCCTTGACCGACTTGATGCCGCTGTCGGGTCGCGCAAGCAGGCGCGCGCCGCCCTTGGCGAAACCAGCGACGACATAGATCGGGGCGCCGTTGGCGCGGCCCGAAATGGCCGCTTCCGAGGCGGTGGCGCCGACATCGAGTTCGCCTGCCAGGATCGCCTGCATCACGTCGGGGCCTTTGGCAAACATATGCTCTTCGACGCGTACGCCGCACTTCGGTGCAATCTCCTTGATATACGACACGGCGCCGTAATGGGCGAACTTGAGGTTGCCGAGCCGGATCACGTCGTCGGCGGCGAAAGCAGGGGAGGACAGGGCGCACAGTGCGGCGGCGCCCAGCATGAGGGTACGTAAGGTCATTTCAGTCTCCGTGATGGTTTGTTGTATGGAGGCTATATGCAGCTTCCGTGCCAGTAGCGCGCAGGAGGGCGCACTGGGGGCGCGCGCGTATCGGCGCCGGCCGTTTGCGCGAAAATCCGCAATCGCCGACACGGTGTGTGCGGGCATCCGCACGTCAACCAAACACAGCGAGCCGCAGCTGGCCGCCGGTGGCGCTCGGCGGCCAGCGATCAGGACGGGCGCGGCGCCGGTCCGGTCGAATTGCGGATGATGAATTCGGTGGGAAAGGCGATTTTCCCCGGCTTGGCGGCGCCGCCCTCGATGATGGCGACCACTTCGCTGACCGCCCGCGCGGCCATCTGCACGAAGGGCTGGCCGACCGTGGTCAGGGTAGGGTAGACGAAGCGCGCGGTGGCGATGTTGTCGAAACCCGTCACCGAGATATCGGCCGGCACGCTCAGGCCCTTGCTGCTGATCGCATCGATGGCACAAACGCCATTTCATCTTGGTGCAGAAGATGGCGCTGGGACGCTCGGCGAGCGCCAGCAAGCGCTCGGTTGCGGCGTAGCCGCCGGCCGGCGGCGGCATCGCACGACGGTCCGCCGAATCTGGCCTTGGGCAAGGAGGCGGATAGCGATGGGCAACGATGCCTGGCACTGACGCGCCTTTACTCTTAACGAGTGAAATCCTTTCGTCACAGGTAGCTTCGATGAATCCTAGTTGGGCCACGATATCTGAGCAGAACCCAGCATCCGATGTTCAACGGAAGCCGCTGTTCGGGTGGCTTTGGGAGCATCTCGCCCTGGTAACCTGACTGTATCAAGAGAACGCCGAAGCGCCGCTGAAATGCAGGATTGGCTGGCGCCGGTCAACGTGGTCCATGCTCGATTGAAAAAGACGGAAGTATCGACTGATGCGGACAACTTAGAGACGCTCATGGCAACCTCGCTCGCGGAAAGAGGGCGCAGGGGCTTCAAGGTGGAAACTGGATTGCTAAAGATTGCGATTGCGCGTGCAAATTGTGGAGCCTTAGTCGCGGCAGATTGTCGAAAAACAATGCCGAAGCTGTCAAAAGTTGCCGGCATATCCCCTTCTCAAACGCTGATAAGTTATTGAAGTTAAACGGGAAAAATGGTAAAATTTGCTCTATTAGGTTGCTTTGATCTCGAGGTGAGAATATGACGATTCTAGACAGGGTCCGCATGTCGATTTGCCGTAGGCGGGAGCAAGTTATCCTACGTTCTGATCTTCAGAAATTTGGCGGCGATTCCCAACTTAGCGCGGCACTTAGAAAGCTAGTCGACGACGGGGTATTGACGCGCATGAGTCCAGGCGTTTTCGCCAAGGCGAGGAAAGGCAGCGAGGGTAAGCTAGAGCTACTCGATACACCTGAGGTAGTCTTGCAAGATTTTTTTCGGAAAATTGGCCTCGATGCAAAGCTTGTGAAAACGGAACGTAGGAATGACCATTGTATATACTTTGTGGATGCAGGCCGCTCTCGTATCCCCAAATACCTTCGGTTGGGTAATGATGATGTGTTTTTCGTCGGCCACAGCGGTGTGCATTCGCGCTTCCCTTCGCAAATCCCTACTAATCTCGAGGATTTGCCCAAGAAGGAAGTTAGTAAGTTTGTCTGCAAGTTTGCAAAGATGCACAAAATTATATTTCAGCGCTCGAAGCTTGATGCATGGGCCGAGGCTGTGACCCGGGCCGCAGGCGACTATGCAAGTTTGGATTCTACTGGGCAACTACTTACTGTACTGTATAAGGCCAAGCTCATCAATGCGTCGCAAATGTCCCGGTTAATGACGAACCATATGCGCGAGCAAAAGGAAAAGAGCGGCCGGCACTCGATCGCCAATCGAAGCCATTAAATAGCGCCGATGTGCCGGCCAGTTCGTTCTGGTCAACGTTTGTATCCCCGCGTTTCGAAGCTCGAAATAACTAGAACAAAAATAGGGAAGACGATGTTTGATCCATTCGGCGATTTTGGAACAATGGGCTATCTCAGAAACATCGAGAAATTGAAGGACTTAGACGAGGTAAAGGTACAAGAGCACCTCTTCTTCGTAGCAAATCTCGAGTCCGCTCTTGACCACCTGGCACCGGAGAATTCTCCTCACATTACCTATCAGTCTTTTCTTGATGTGCACAAGATTCTGTTCGACCAATTTTATCCTTGGGCTGGAGTTGATCGAGACATGTTAGGTATAGGAAAACATGTCGGCAAGGGCGATGGAATAGTCGAATTCGAGCAAGCCGATAGATCCCGCTTAGCCGTGGAGTGGGGACTTAAAATGGGTGTGGACAAGAATCTAATGCGGAGGAAGCCTGGCACTATCATGGGAGCATTTGCCTGGGGGCATCCGTTTCTCGACGGTAACGGCCGAACCATGCTGCTTATTCATACGGAGCTTTGTGATCGGGCTGGCATTGCAATTGACTGGGCGTCGTCTAGGAAAGATTCGTATTTACAAGCACTCACTGAAGAGCTTTGGGATCCAGATAAAGGGTTGCTCGACGGGTACTTTCAGCCGCTGATTCGGAGTGTCGATTCGAGAGTCGGTCGACTAGAGCGTATTATGGCAGTCCAAGGGCTGGATGGTTCTTCGGGAGTGGATCAGAACGTAGTCTATCAAAGCAACGATCCGCAAGGACAATTCCGATACGACGAGATGAAGATTGCCCGGGATCGTAGTCTTGGAACCTAAATGCCAATTGATTTGCGGCTGTAGCGGATGGGGATCGCCGCCAACGTGAAGCGGGCTGATCTACGTTGCATTTCACGAATAGATGCGATTGGCTCTACGCTAATTGCGTGAGTGAATGAGTGTGCGATTCCACGATAGAATCATTATCATTGAAACTGTACTTCGAGCTTGTATGCTATTTCTGTTGACCGCCTTCTCCCTGTGGGGGAGCCTTTTTCGTCGGGCTTGGGGGCGGAGTGTTACGAAAGCATGGCCAGCAAGACTGGAGCTTTCCTTGTAGATCGTGCAGGGTCAGATGCTCGAAGCGGGCCGCATTCATCGCCCGGCGGATCAGCTTCTGCAACCAGTCGCGGCCATACCCGAACGGCAGGTACTTGAGCAGTACTCGGGTCTTGGGGCGTGCATTCGATCGTCAGCCCGGATGTCGCCAGTGGCGCTGAAGTGGTAGCGCTCGGCGGCCAGCGATCAGGACGGGCGCGGCGCCGGTCCGGTCGAATTGCGGATGATGAATTCGGTGGGAAAGGCGATTTTCCCCGGCTTGGCGGCGCCGCCCTCGATGATGGCGACCACTTCGCTGACCGCCCGCGCGGCCATCTGCACGAAGGGCTGGCCGACCGTGGTCAGGGTAGGGTAGACGAAGCGCGCGGTGGCGATGTTGTCGAAACCCGTCACCGAGATATCGGCCGGCACGCTCAGGCCCTTGCTGCTGATCGCATCGATGGCGCCAAACGCCATTTCATCGTTGGCGCAGAAGATGGCGCTGGGGCGTTCGGCCAATGCCAGCAAGCGCTCGGTTGCCGCGTAGCCGCCGGCCTGCGTGAAGGCGCCTTCGACGATCAGCGCCGGATCCGGCGCCAGGCCGGCCGCCCGCAAGGCGTCGGCGTATCCTTGCTGCCGCTCGGCGCTCTGTCCGGTGCCGGCGGTGCCGGCGACAAAACCGATGCGCCGGTGCCCCAGCCCCAGCAGGTGCTCGACCGCGGTGCGCGCGCCGATCCGGTTCTCGGCCACGACGACCGGCAAGTTCATCTCGCGCGCATCGAAATTGACCAGCACGCAGGGAAAACCCTGCCGCTCGATCACGTCCAGGTAGCCGTCGCTCTGATTGGGCAACAGCAGCAGCAGGCCGTCGCACAGTTTGCTGAGCATGTCGCTCGTTTCCATGCGCCCGGGCCGGTCGAAGCGCTCGGCGTTAAAGACGATCAGGTCGAAGCCCAGCCGCCGCGCTTCCTCGCTGATGGCCTTGATCAGTTCGTGCAGCACCAGCGAGCCGTAGTTGTTGACGAACACGCCGATCAGTTTGCTTTTCTCGCCGCGCATCCGCCGCGCCACCGGGTCGGGCGTGTAATTGAGCTGGGCCGCCGCTGCCATGATGCGCGTGCGCGCCGCCTGCGACACATAGCCGGCGCCGCGGATCGCGCGCGACGCCGTAATGGGCGACACGCCCGCCAGTTTTGCCACTTCGCTCAGTGTGCTCGCTTTGCGCATTGTTCCCCGCTCTCCGTCGATCAATTCAATCGGTACTTCGCGTCGACACACGTCAACAGGCGCAATCTTAACTGATCGCCGCGTTCGCCACGGCGGAAGTTGCTAATTCATAATTTTAACCGAATGTGGTCACGTTACCACACCCATCATGATTATTTTTACGAACCATATCTCTTTGAAATCAATAACTTAAATGAAATTGGCTTATTGGCATGAAATTTTTCACAACACGGAATAGATGTGCATGGTAACGTAACCATGTTGTGCAAGACTACGTGAAAGCGACCGCTTCATCCACTTACCATGCCAGCTCAGACTGGCTGTTACTACGGAGATAATAGTGAAGAAGACCATATTGGCCACCCTTGTGCCGCTCGCCCTGGCGGCGCTCTACGGCACTCAGGCACTGGCCCAGGCATTGCCGGGCGCGGCAGCCGAGGCGCCCAACGACGCCGCCGCGCCGCCGGACACGGTGGTCATCACCGGTTTCCGCTCCAGCTTGCAAAAGGCGCTGAACCTGAAGATGCAGGCCATCGGCGTGCGCGACTCGATCGTCGCCGAAGACATCGGCAAGTTCCCGGAAGCGAACATCGCCGAATCCTTGCAGCGGGTGCCCGGCGTGATCCTCAACCGCGACGAGTCGTCCGGCGAAGGCCAGCGCATTTCGATCCGCGGCTTGCCGACCGAGTATTCGGTCACCACCTTGAACGGCGCGCCCGTCAATACCACCTCCACGGCCACCATCGGCAGCGCCGCGCGCGGCTTCAACTACGATGTGTTCGCCTCGGAACTGTTCGGCAGGGTCGACTTCTACAAGTCGCCGCTGGCCGAACTGAGCGAAGGCGGCCTGGGCGGCGTGGTCGACCTGCAGACCCCGCGTCCGTTCGACAATCCCAAGCGCACGTTCCGCTATGCCGTCACGGACGCCTACAACACGATGTCCAAGCACAACGACCCGATGGGTTTCGCGCTGTATTCGAACACCTGGGGCAACTGGGGCTTGCTGGTGGGCGGCTCGCATTCGGGCGGCGTGAACAACCGTTCCGGCTTCGAAGCGACCGGCGGCTACAACAGCTCCTTCCACGGTAGCCAGAACCCGGTGATGGGCAACTTTGCGCTGGCGCTCGACTACAACGATCCGCGCAGCAACCTGGGCGCCTACACGCGCGACCAGGTCGACAATGCCTTGTTGCCGCGCATCTACCGCTTTTACGGCTCGCACAACGAACGCACGCGCGACGGCCTGGTGTCCTCGCTGCAGTTCAAGAGCGGCGACCTGAACCTGAGCGTCGACACCATGTATTCGAAGCTGAAGAACCAGCGCGATGAAGTCGTGTTCGGCTTGTTGATCCGCAACAGCAAGACCACCAATCGCACCGCGCCGGCCGGCACCACCGGCAACAACGGGCTGGTGCCGATCGACGTGCACATCGATCCGTCTAGCAACCTGCTCACCGGTACCTTCGGCAACGCCAGCTACAGCAACGGCCAGACTTACAGCAACGATGAAACCGAATTCGGCTATACCGCCCTGAACGGACGCTGGCAAGCGGGCAAGCGCCTGGTGCTGAGCGGCCAGGCCAGTCTCAACAAGAGCGAAGCGCTCAGCTACCAGGACACCCTCAGTGGCCAGATATTCGGTGTCAATTCCACCATCGGCTACGGCTCCGACCACGTCTATCCGTCGCTGTCCTCGCCGATCAGCTACACCGATCCGAACAGCTATTCGGGTTTTGGCATCAGTACCGGCCTGACGCGCGAAACCGACAAGGGCAAGCAGGCGCGCCTGGTGGCCGACTGGGACTACGACCTGCCGGCCGAATGGACCGGCCACCTGAAGGCTGGCGTCAGCTACGTCGAGACCACCAAGGGCGTCGACAAGCGCAACGGCACGGCCGACGCCGCCGCCAAGCTGAACGCGGTCGGCCTCGCCGGGCTGCGCGGCAATCTCAACCCGACCCTGCCGATCAGCAACCTCGACATTGGCGCCGGCTGGCCGCAGGCCTGGTCGACGTTCTCGCGCGCCTACACCTATGCGACCTTCGATCCGCTCGCCTACAACTCGGCAGCGACCTTTACCCCGGCGCAGAGCTTCACGGCCCAGGAAAAGGTGTCGACCGTCTACGTCCAGTCCGATTTCCAGGGCAAGCTCATGGAGCACGAGCTGCGCATCAACGCCGGCCTGCGCTACTCGAGCACCGATACCGGGATCGACAACTTCAAGAAAACCGGCGCCGGCGGTACTTACTTGCCGAACCAGCAGCAAGGCGCGTACAGCAACGTGCTGCCGGCCGTCAGCGCGGCCTTCGACCTGACCGAGAACCTGATGTGGCGCGCTTCGTGGGGCAAGACGATCAGCCGCGCCTCGCTGTCGATCATCGCCGCCC
Organism: Pseudomonadota bacterium; assembly: GCA_030272785.1. Taxonomy (GTDB): domain Bacteria; phylum Pseudomonadota; class Gammaproteobacteria; order Burkholderiales; family Burkholderiaceae_D; genus JAFCUW01. The sequence goes on along the minus strand of JARXKM010000003.1, from coordinate 52,064 downwards.
AGACCGTCATCCCGAACCCGTTCGACAACAGCGCCACGGCGGGCAACCCGAGCCTGCGTCCGCAGAAGTCGACCAATCTCGACACCAGCCTCGAATGGTATTTCAAGCCGGGCAGCGTGCTCTCGGGCGCGCTGTTTCAGAAGGATCTGACCGACGCCACCGTCGCCAACGTGAGCAACACCACCTTCGGCGCGCTCGGCCTGCCCAGCACGGCGCTCGGCGCCATCTTCCAGGACGCCCAAGGCAAGGTCGACCCGAACCTGCCGATGGTGTTGCGCAGCTATACCAACGCCGGCCAGCAGACGCTCAAAGGCTACGAGCTGTCTTACCAGCAAGCCTTCACCTTCCTGCCGGCGCCGTTCAAGGGCCTGGGCGCGCTGGCCAGCTACACCCACATCGATCCTTTCAACAGCGCCAAGTGGATCACCAATGCGGGCAAGGAAATCGAGGTCAACTCGGTGCCCAAGTATGCCTACAGTACCACCGCCTATTACGAAAACGGTCCGCTGGCGGTACGCCTGTCGTATAACTACAAGGGCAAATCGCTGCATAGCGACAACCCGAAGAACCTCGGCGACGACCTGATCCGCTGGCGCGCCGGACGCGGCTACATGGACGCCAATCTCAGCTACAAGATCAGCGACAAGCTCGAACTGCGCTTCGATGTGCTGAACCTGTCGAACACGCTGGCCTACGACTACTTCGAAGACGCTACCGGCCAGTACGGCAGCGGCAAGAAGACCCGCATGGACTATGCGAAGTACGACGGCCGTACCGTCAAGGTCGGCATACGCGGCAAGTTGTAGATCGCCACCGGTGGCGCAACGTTTTTGCTGCGCCACCGGAACGGACAACCAGAAACGACCAGAACCACACGATGCCTCGACTTACCCGAACCTTCCTATGCCTGATCTGGCCGCTGCCGCTATGCGCGCTCGTCGCCGGCTGCGCGTCCGAACTGCTCAGCACCGTCGACGTGGCCGAAGGCTGGGCCAACAATTCCGTCAATGCGGTCGCATTTCGCAAGAATTCGCTGGTCACCCACGGCGACACCCAGTACATCGCGTTTTACGACCAGCAACGCCGCGTGGTGCTGGGCAAGCGCGCACTGGGCACCGGCAGCTGGCAATTGCAACTCATGCCGTACAGCGGCAATGCCGCCGACGCCCACAACAGCATCAGCATCATGGTCGACGGCGCCGGCTTCCTGCACATGGCGTGGGACCACCACAACGGCGCCTTGCGCTACGTGCGCGCGCTCGCCCCCGGTGCGCTCGCATTGGGCGCGCCGATGCCGATGACCGGCGCCGACGAAACGGCGGTCAGCTATCCCGAATTTCATCGGCTGCCGGATGGCGACCTGCTGTTCTGCTACCGCAATGGCGCTTCCGGACGGGGCGACCTGGTGATCAACCGCTACGACGTCGCCAGCGGCGCATGGACCCGTTTGCACAGTGATCTGGTCAGCGGGGAAGGGCAGCGCAACGCCTACTGGCAAAGCGTCGTCGACCGCCACGGCACCGTGCACCTGTCGTGGGTGTGGCGCGAATCGCCCGATGTCGCCAGCAACCACGACATGGCCTATGCCCGCTCGCGCGACGGCGGGCGCACGTGGGAACGCTCGAACGGCCAGCCGTACCGGCTGCCGATCACCGCCGCGAGCGCCGAATACGCCGCCCGCATCGCGCAAAACAGTGAACTGATCAACCAGACCTCGATGGCGGCCGACAGTCAGGGCAACCCCTACATCGCCAGCTATTGGCGCCAGGCCGGTTCGCTGGTGCCGCAGTACCAGGTGCTGTACCAGCGCGGTGGCGCCTGGCAGCGCCTGGCCCTCGACTTTCGCAGCACGCCGTTTTCGTTGAGCGGGCAGGGCACCAAGGCGATCCCGATCGCTCGCCCGCAAATCCTGATCGATCCTCTGCCCGGTGCGGGCGCCGGGCGGCCGGCCGGCTTGCTGGTGTTTCGCGACCAGGAGCGCGGCAGCAAGGTGTCGGTGGTGACGATCGCCGACTTCGATGCCGGGCGCTGGGCGGTGCGCGACCTCGGCCAAGCCTCGGTCGGCGCCTGGGAACCGAGCTTCGACACCGAACTGTGGCGCCGTGACGGCGAGCTCGATTTGTTCGTGCAGGACGTGCGCCAAGCCGACGCCGAAGGCAGCGCCGACGGCGCGCCGTCGATGGTGCGGGTGCTGCAATGGAAGCCGCGGCGCGCGGCGCCACTACGGAAAGACTGACAGAAGATGACACGACAGATGACAAGACGGATGACACGACGACTGTACCTCAAGGCTGCCCTCGCCGGCGCGGCCAGCCTGGCGGCCGGCTGCAGCGGCATGCCGGCGCAAGGCGGCGCGACCATCGGCGTCACCGGCGCGGCGGTGCTGGCGGCCATGACGCTGGCGAACGACTATTGGCAGGCCCGCACGGCGCCGCAGCAATGGTCGTTCTGGGACGTGGCCGCCTACCATACCGGCAACATGGAAGCGTACCTCCTGACCGGCAACGACGCCTGGCTGCGGTATTCGACCACCTGGGCCGAATACAACCAGTGGAGCTCGGCGCGCTCGGACGTCAAGGCGCAATGGAAGTACGGCTACGGCGAAACCGCCGACCATGTGCTGTTCGGCGACTGGCAGGTCTGCTTTCAGACCTATATCGACCTGTACAACCTCGACCCGCACAAGGAGCGGCGCAAAATCGCCCGCGCGCTGGAAGTGATCGGCTACCAGATCGGCACCGCCGGCAACGATTACTGGTGGTGGGCCGACGGCCTGTACATGGTCATGCCGGTGATGACGAAGCTGTACAAGGTGACCGGCGATGCGCGCTATCTGGACAAGCTGCACGACTACTTCCTGTTCGCCGACACGCTCATGTTCGACCACGCCGCCGGCCTGTACTACCGCGACGCCAAGTACGTCTACCCGGCGCACCGCAGCAGCAACGGCGGCAAGGACTTCTGGGCGCGCGGCGACGGCTGGGTGTTCGCCGCCCTGGCCAAGGTGCTGGCGGACCTGCCGCCGTCGCACCCCAGCCACCGCTTGTTCGTGCAGCGCTTCCAGGCCATGGCGCGGGCCCTGAAACCGGCGCAGCAGGACGAAGGCTACTGGACGCGCAGCCTGCTCGACCCGCAGCAGGCGCCCGGCCGCGAAACGAGCGGCACCGCGTTCTTCACCTACGGCTACCTGTGGGGCATGAATCATGGCTACCTCGACAAGGCCGACTACGCGCCGGTGGTGCGCAAAAGCTGGTCCTACCTGAGCCGGGTCGCGCTGCAACCGGACGGCAAGCTCGGTTACGTGCAGCCGATCGGCGAGCGCGCGATCGCCGGCCAGGTCGTCGATCAGGAATCGACCGCATCGTTCGGGGTCGGCGCCTTCCTGCTCGCCGGCGCCGAACTGCACCGTTACCTGGCAGCCGAGGCGCGGCGATGACGCCGCCGTGCCCGGAACGGCCCGCGCTATCCCGATTCGGCGCGAAGTTATATCAAGTTGACATACCAGGCGCCTGGCGCCTCCCCGTGCTGGCTTTTGCCGGCGGAGCCTGCCATGCTGGCCGTTTTCGCTGCTGACTTTCCGCTGCTTACTTTCACCTATCCTATGACCACCTATCTTCCTCGCCGCCGGCTTATCCAGAGCGCCGCCGCGATCGTCGGCGCCGGCTTGTTCCCCTTGGCCGGTGCCGGCGCGGCGCCGCGTTTCTCGATCGGCGCGACCGACTTCATGCTCGACGGTAAACGCCTGCAGATACGCTGCGGCGAAATCCACTTTGCCCGCGTGCCGCGCGAATACTGGCTGCACCGCCTGAAGGCGATCAAGGCGATGGGCCTGAACACCGTGTGCGCCTACCTGTTCTGGAATTATCACGAATGGCGCGAAGGACATTACGACTGGAGCGGCCAGCGCGACGCCGCCGAGTTCTGCCGCCTGGCGCAGCAGGAGGGACTGTGGGTGATCCTGCGGCCCGGTCCGTACGCCTGCGCCGAATGGGAAATGGGCGGGCTGCCGTGGTGGCTGCTCAAGCATGAAGGCGACAGCTTCCTGCGTACCCGCGACGCCGCCTTCGTGCAGCCGGCGCGGCGCTGGCTGAAGGAAGTCGGGCGAGTGCTCGGGCCGATGCAGTCGACCCGCGGCGGCCCGATATTGATGGTGCAGGTCGAGAACGAATACGGCTTTTTCGGCGACGACCTCGAATACATGCGGGTGATGCGCCAAGCCCTGCTCGACGCCCATTTCGACGTCCCGCTATTCCAGTGCAACCCGACCAATGCGGTCGCCAAGTCGCACCTCCCGGAGCTGTTCTCGGTCGCCAATTTCGGCAGCGATCCGGCGGCCGGCTTCGCCGCCCTGGCCGCGGTCCAGAGCGGGCCGCCGATGTGCGGCGAATACTATTCCGGCTGGTTCGACACCTGGGGCACGCCGCACAAGACCGGGGCGGCCACCAAGGCGGTAGCCGACATCGCGGCCATGCTCAAGGCCGGCGGCTCGTTCAGCCTGTACATGGCGCACGGCGGCACCACCTTCGGTTTATGGGGCGGTTGCGACCGTCCGTTCCGGCCCGATACCAGCAGCTACGACTACGACGCGCCGATCGGCGAAGCGGGCACGATGGGCGACAAGTTCGCCGCCTACCGCGACGGCATCAAACCGTTTTTGGCGCCGGGCGAAGTGCTGCCGCCGGCGCCGCCGCGCAATCCGGTCATCTCGATCGCGCCGTTCGCGCTCAAGGAAAGCGCGGCGGTGATGGCCAACCTGCCCGGGCGCGTCATCAAGGACGTCGCGCCGCGGCCGATCGAACAGTACGACATCAGCCGCGGCCTGGTCGCCTACCGGGTCACCCTGCCGGCCGGCCCGGCCGGCGTGCTGGAGGCGGCCAAGGTGCGCGACCTGGCCTGGGTCTATGTCGACGGCAAGCCGGCCGGCACGATGGATACGCGCCACCGCCGCTTCCGCGTCGAAATCCCGGCGCGCGCCCAACCGGCCACGCTTGACATCCTGCTCTACACGATCGCGCGGGTCAACTTCGGCGTCGAGATCCACGACCGCAAGGGCTTGCACGGCCCGGTCACCTTCAAGGCGCACGACGGCGTGCCGGCGGCGCTGCAGCAGTGGGAAATCCGCGCCATCGATTTCGACGCCGACGCGCGCTTGCCGGCGCTGGCCTGGAAGGCCGGGCGCGCGCCCGGTCCGGCTTTCTGGCGCGGCAGTTTCGAGGTTGGCAGCACCGGCGACACCTTCCTCGACATGTCGAACTGGGGGCAGGGCATCGTCTGGGTCAACGGCCGCTGCCTGGGACGCTTCTGGAGCATCGGGCCGACCCAGACCATGTACCTGCCGGGCCCGTGGATGCGGCGCGGCCGCAACGAGGTGGTGGTGCTGGACCTGACCGGACCCGGACAGAACACGGCGCGCATCGCCGGCCTGGCCGAACCGATCCTCGATCAGCTGCATCCCGAAAAGGACCTGGCGCGTCCGCCCAGCACTGCCAGGGCGCAGCTCGACGGCGTCAACCCTGTGCACGAGGGCCAGTTCGCGCCCGGCGCGGCGACCCAGGACATCGTCTTTTCCATGCCCGCCAGCGGACGCCAGTTCTGCCTGGAGTCGCTCGACAGCTTCGACGGCAAGCCGTTCACCGCCGTCGCCGAGATCGCACTGCTCGACCGGCGCGGCAAGACGCTCAACCAGTCCGCCTGGACCGTCGCCTATGCCAGCAGCGAAGAACTGGCCAAGGAAGACGGCTCGGCCCTGAACGCGATCAACGGCCAGGCCAGCGACCATTGGCACACCGCCTACAGCGGAGCGGCGGGGCCCGCCGGACACCCGCACCGCATCATCATCGACCTTGGCAGGACGGTGGAAGTGGCAGGCCTGCGCTACACGCCGCGCCAGGGGGCGGACGGGGTGACCGGGCGCATCAGGCAGTACCGCGTGTATGTGGCGAACGCCCTGGCGAGCGGCGACTGACAAATATCGGAGACAAGTATGGAACGACGTAATTTCATGCGCACGGCGCTGGCGGGATCGGCTGCGATGGGCGCGAGCCTGGGCGCGCTGGCGGCCGCCGACGCGACGCCGGCGGGCGGCGGCGAACGCGCGTACATGGCCGGCCTGCTGCAGAAGATGGCCGAACCGGTGCTGTCGAACATGGCCAGCGGCGCGCTGCAAAAGAAGTTCACGCTCGAGCTCAGTCCGACCTGGGACGGACGCGACCAGCGGGTCGCCTACATGGAATGCTTCGCGCGCCTGATCGCCGGCATGGCGCCCTGGCTCGGCCTGCCCGACGACGGCAGCGCCGAAGGCCGCACCCGCCGGCGCCTTCAACAAATGGCGCTGCAAAGCTATGCCAACTCCGTCGATCCGGCAAGCCCGGATTGCCTGCTGTGGCAGGGCCACGGCCAGGTGCTGGTCGATTCGGCCTACTTTACCAATGCGCTGATGCGCGCGCCGCATGCGCTGTGGGAGCCGCTCGACGCCACCACCAAGCAGCGCATCGTCCAGCAGGTCAAGAACCTGCGCCGGATTGACCCGCCGTACATCAACTGGCTGCTGTTCGCCGCGATGAACGAAGCCTGGCTGCTGTCGATCGGCGAGCAGCACGACCCGATGCGCATGAACGTGGCGATCCGCAAGGTCAACGAATGGTATGTGGGCGATGGCTGGATCAAGGACGGCGAGTCGTTTCACTTCGACTATTACAACTCCTTCGTCATGTTCCCGATGCTCGTCGAGATACTCGAGGTGCTGGAAAAGCAGAACGGGCCGTTCTGGAACGCCAAGCCGGTCGAGCTGCTCGCCCAGGCATTGAAACGCATGCAGCGCTATGCCGAACACCTCGAACGCTTCATTTCGCCGCAGGGGACGTTTCCGCCCATCGGCCGCTCGCTGACTTACCGCAGCGCCGCCTTCCAGCCGCTGGCGCTGCTGGCCTGGCGCAAGCAACTGCCGGCCAGCCTTCCGCCGGGCCAGGTCCGCGCCGCGCTGCACGCGGTGCACAAGGCGCTGTGGAGCGCGCCGAGCAATTTTACCGAGGACGGCTTCCTGACGATCGGCTTCGCCGGCCACCAGCCCGAGCTGGGCGACTGGTATTCGAACAACGGCAGCATGTACATCGCGTCCGCCAGCTTCCTCGCGCTCGGCCTGCCCGCGACCGATACGTACTGGACGGCGCCGGCGCTGGACTGGACGCAGAAAAAGGCGTTCGCCGGCGCCCGCTTCCCGAAAGACTATCCCGTGACGTACTAGTTCGCCGTGCCGGTCCGGCGCGCGCCGCAAACGCTTGCTCATTGCCGCGCTTGACGGCACAATCGAGCGCAGAAAAACACAGCGAGACGCGATGGAAACACGTTCGGCGGGCACTCTGACTTACACCTCCTGGGGCTTGTGCACGCTGGTTTTCTGGCTGCTGTTTGGCCAGTTCGCGATCGCCATGCGCGAGCGTTCAGCCGTGCCCGGCGCCACCGAGTTGCTGCGTCAGTACCATGCCTCGGACACGCTGATGTCGATCCTGATCGCGGCGCTGCCGGCGGTGATCAGCCTGTTCATCGCGCCCATCGTCAGCTACCGTTCCGACCGCTACCGCAGCCGCCGCGGGCGCCGTATCCCCTTCCTGCTGTGGCAAACCCCCATCACCGCGCTGCTGATGGTCGGCCTGGGCGGCTCGCCTTGGATGGGCGCGCATCTCGATGCGCTGCTGGGCGCCGCCTCGCCCGGCCTGGACGCCTGCGTGCTGGGCCTGTTCGCGCTGTGCTGGGTGCTGTTCGAAACGATGGCCGTCATGACGCTGTCGATCTACGTCGGCCTGGTCAACGATGTGGTGCCGCGCGCCCTGCAGGGGCGCTTCTACAGTGGCGTGCGGGTGGTCAGCCTGGGAGCCGGCATCGTTTTCAACACCTGGCTGTTCCAGTTGACCGAACACCACCTGATGGAAATTTTCGTCGGCATCGGCATCCTGTTCGGCGCCGGCACCACGTTGATGTGCCTGAAGGTGCGGGAAGGCGCATACCCCGGGCCGCAGCCGCACAGCGCGGGCGCGCGGGCCGGCTTTGTCGCCGGTGCGCGCAGCTATGTCACCGAATGCTTTTCGCAGCCGTACTACCTGTGCATATTTGCGGCGCTGATGTGCGCTTCGATCGCGCCGATGCCGTTTACGACCTTCAGCCAGGTCTACGCGGGCGTGCTGGGCATATCGAAGGCCGAACTGGGCGCCATGCTGGCGGCGTCGTTCGCCATTTCGATGGTGATGGCTTTCGTCGTCGGAGTGGCGGTGGACCGTTTCGGCGCACTGCTGGTGACCACGATTGTGCTGGCGCTGTACTTCGCCAGTTCGCTGTTCGGCTACCTGCTGGTCGACAGCGGCGAACATCATTTTCGTGTCGCCTACATGTGCCATGTGGTGATCTCGGGCGGCTATTACACGGCCGTCGCGTCGCTGCCCATGCGCTTGTTCCCGCGCGAGCGCTTCATGCAATTCAATTCGGCTGCCTTCCTGATGGCGCAGGGCGCCGCCGCGCTGGTGAGCGTGATACAGGGCGCGCTGCTCGATTATTCGGGCCACAACTACAAGCTTACCCTATTGTTCGGCGCGTTTTCGGCACTTGTTTCGGTGCTGCTGCTGCTGAAGGTGCGCCTTGGCCCGCGCACCCGGGCCGCGGCCAACCTGGCCTGTACGTAGGCTGCACGCGCGGGCGGAGAAATACCAGGCGATGGTCGCCGCGAAGGCGTCGCCGCACAGGCCACGCAGTTCGCCATCCTCACCGCACGCAGGTCCGCCGAAGTGCGTGGCGCCAGCTGGCCCGAGATCGACCTGGTGGCCGAGCTGTGGACGGTTCCCCTTTGCCGCGATATTGCGCCGCGCTGTCTGTCATCAGACCGGGGCCGACAGCGGGACGGCCGGTTTGCCGACGAAGCGGGCCTCGATTTCTTCCAGCGTCTTGCCCTTGGTTTCGGGCAGCAGGAAGGCCGCTGTCAGGAAGTACAGCAGCGCGCAGCCGGCGCTGTAGAAGAACAGCGTCGCATAGCCATACTGGCCTACGGTCGGCAGGAACACGGCGGCGATCACGGTAGAGACGAACTGGTTGATCAGCAGGGCGATGCTCATGCCGTTCGAACGGATACGCGTTGGCATCAGCTCGGACAATGCCAGCCACACGCATACACCCGGGCCCACCGCGAAGCTGGCGACGAACAGGCACATCGCCATCGCTACCTGCCAGCCATGCGCGGACGACGGTACGGCCGCCAACCGGGCCTGCTCGATATGCAGCGGCGCGGTTTGCGCTTGCGCCGGATCGGCGAACGGATTCAGATGCAGGCGACGGAAGAATACGCCGATGACGCTGTCCGTCTGCACGGTGTCTTCCCGCGTCAGGCGCATGGGCGGCAGGGCGGCGTCGTCGCTGCGGCGGGTCTGGACATTGGTGAACGGGCCGTAGGAATAGGCCACCGACAGCTGCTGCGGCGCGTCGCCGGGCGGCGCAGCCAGCGATTGCAAAGTGGCCGTGTCGAGACGCAGTTCCAGACCGTCCGTCTGCACGCGCGCCTGCAACTGCGCGCTGACGTCGCGCTGCTCGCCTTCCACGCTGCGGAACAGCAGGCCTGCCGCCAGCATGGCCAGCACAATGCCGCCGCTGCCCAGCATCAGCAGAAACTTGCGGCCCTTGCGGTCGACCAGTATCACTGCCACTACCGTCATGGCGGCGTTCAGCACTTTCAACACCACGTCGGCTGTGTTGGCTGTAGCGCCAGGCAGGCCAGCCTGGTTGAGGATGTTGACGATGTACGCAAGAACGGAATTGATGCCGGTCGCTTGCGTCAGCGCCAGGATCAGGCAGGCCAGCAGGAAGGGCAGCACGTAGCGGCGGCTGAGCAGTCGATCAGCGGGAACCTCCAGCTTGGTGCCAGAGCCGGCCGGACGGTCCGAGTTGCTGCTACTGCTACTGCCGATATTGCCGTGATTTTGCCTGGACGTGAACGACAACGCCTGTTCAATCTCGCGTAGCTCGGCTTCCGCTTCGGCGGCGGGACGGGTGCGCAGCAGGGCGGCGCGCGCCGCCTCGATGCGGCCACGGCGCGCCAGCCAGCGCGGCGATTCGGCCAGCAGCAGGCTGCCGATGGTGAAGATCAGTCCCGGTGCGAGACACATCCAGAAAATGCTGCGCCAGGCGTGGTCCTTGGCCGCGAACACGGCGGCGGCGCGCGCTGTCTCGGTCAGGCTTTTCGTTGCTGCTGTCGCGGTTTCCACCGATTGCGCCTGGAACAATCCGATCAGCGCGGCGGCTACCAAGCCTATCGTCAGCAGCAGCTGGAACAGCGCCGCACCGCGTCCGCGCTGGCGCGCATGCAGGCATTCGGCCAGATATAGCGGTACTACCACGCCGATCAGGCCGCCGCTGATGCCTTGCAGCAGGCGGCCCAGCAGCAGCGGCGTGTAACCATCGGCCAGCGCGATCAGCGGGATGCTGGCCGTGAACAGCACGCCGGACAGCACCATCGCCCAGCGCCGTCCGATCCAGTCGGCCAGTGCGCCGGCGAACAGCGACGACAGTACGGACCCCAGCAACACCGCCGCCACGATGTAACTGAGCTGCTGTGCGCTGAGCTTCCACGCTACCGACGCTGTCGATTCCAGGTAGGGCAGGGCACCGGCGATGATGCCGACGTCGATCCCATACAGCAGTCCTCCCATGCCGGCGATGAACAGCAAAAAGCGCATGGCGCGGACGGGTGCGGCTGACAGGGTCGCTTGCATCGGTACTCCGGTGTCTTCAGGTGGAGGTAAGGTGGACGGCTTCGCCTTCGATGAAGACGGCCGCCGGTTGTAATTCTTTGTTTAAGACGACGATGTCGGCCCAGGCGCCCGGCGCCAGCCGGCCGCGCTCTGTCTCGGCCAGGTAGTCGGCCGGGAACAGCGACAACCGGTTCGACGCCTCGGCCAGATCGAGGCCAAAGCCGACGAAGTTGCGCAACGCCTGGTCCATGGTCAGCACGCTGCCGGCCAGTGAGCCGGTGGCCAGCCGCACGCAGCCCAGGCATTTGTAGACCCGCTGGCTGCCCAGTGCATATTCGCCATCGGGCATGCCGGTGGCCGAGGTGGCGTCGGTGACGCCATACAAACGCGGGATGGCCCGCAGCGCGGCGTGGATGGCGCCACGATGGACGTGCTGCAGGTCCGGGATGATCTCGGCATATTCGGCATGGGCCAGCGCTGCGCCGACGATGCCGGGTGATTGGTGATGCAGTCCGGTCATGCCGTTGAACAGATGGGTGAAGCCGGCGGCGCCGGCCTCCAGCGCGGCCACGCCATCTTCGTAGCTGCCGTTGCTGTGACCGAGCTGCACGCGGATGCCCATCTCTTTGAGCAGGGGGATCAACGCCAGATGGCCGGCCACTTCCGTTGCCAGCGTGAGCGCGCGTATCGGCGCAATGGCGTGATAGCTGCGCACCAGTTCCAGGCTGGCTACCTCCACCGCGTCCGGCGGCTGCGCGCCCAATCGATGTATGCTGAGGAACGGCCCTTCCAGGTGCACGCCCAGCATGCGCGCGCCGCCTGCCGGGCGTTGCGCGATGACGCCGGCCAGACCGGTCAACGCGCGGCGGATCGAGTTGTCGGTAGCGGTCATGGTGGTGCCCAGCATCGACGTGGTGCCGTGGCGTGCGTGCGCGCGCGCGACAGTGGCGCCGGCATTACCGCCCTGCATGATGTCGACGCCCGCCGCGCCGTGCACGTGCAGATCCATGAAGCCGGGCAGGATGGTCAACGCCTCATCGGCGGCGCAATCTTCCACGATCTGCTGGATGCGCTGGTCGAAAGCGATGCTGCCTGTGATCCAGCCGCCGGGGGTGAGTATTCTGCCGCTTAGCACGTTCTATTCTGCGATGAGTAATTCGATGCCCAGTTGCTGCAGTCCCTCGCGGTACTCGTCGCTGATGCCGGCGTCGGTGATGACGGTGTGGACACGGTCCAGCTGCACGATGCGGTGCAGGCTGACCCGGCCAAACTTGGAGGCGTCCGTGAGGACGATGATTTTCTTGGCCCGCTCCACCATCTTGTGATTCAGGCTCGCTTCGGGCTCGTGGTGGGTGGTGATGCCGAATTTCAGGTCGAAACCGTCCACACCCAGGAACAGTTTGTCGAAGCTGTAGACCTGCAGGCAAGCTTCGGCCTGGGTGCCCTGAATCGACAGCGACTGCTTGCGCAGCAGGCCGCCCGTCAGTATCAAATCTACGCCGGGGGCATCGGCCAGTTCCCATGCGGTGTTCAGGCCATTGGTCATTACCGTCACGTTTTGCGCGTCGCGCAAGTGGCGCGCCAGCGAAATCGTGGTGGTGCCGGAATCGATGATGATGTTATCGCCGGGCTGCACCATGCTCGCCGCGTAGGCGCCGATGCGCTCCTTCTGCTCGTGATTGAGCGCGTCCTTTTGCTGGATGGTGTGCTCGGTCGGCGGCGTGCGCGTGAGCACGGCGCCGCCGTGGCTGCGCGTGGCCAGCCCTTGCGATTCGAGCGCACTGAGATCGCTGCGGATGGTGACGGCCGACACCCCCAGCTGTGCCACCAGTTTGGCCACCTGGACCGCCCCCTGTTGGGTAAGCACTTGCAGGATGGAGGCGCGGCGTTGGCTGGTATTTCGCATGATGATCGGTTGTAGGGTCGAAAAATGTCGAGCTTAACAGATCGCTGCGGTGGTGCCGGGGGCCGTCGCTGTCGCCGTCGGCGTTCCGGCGGCGTTGCGGCTGCAGGCGCGCGCGTACTGCGCCAGCAAGCGGCCGACCTTGTGTTCCAGCAGCGCGTGCACGCCGGTTTTCAGCTGACCCTGCAGCACGTCCAGATACTGTTCGGGCATGTGCTGGCTGAGTAGCGCCAGCGGGATGGTACGCGCGTCCAGGTTGGCGCATAGTTTCTCGACGGCTGCGGCGACGACCGGCTCGCCCCAGTAGTAGCGGCAACGATCGCTCAGGCCGTAGCGGCGCAGCAGACGTTGTTGGTCGGCGCTGCCCGAATAGTGTTTTTGCCAGTGGCGCGGTTGTGCCAGCATGACTTCGTCCAATACTTGCATCAACTGCGAGGATTGGCTGGCCGGCACCAGTTCAGCTTCGATATTGCACAGGGCGAGCAAGCCTTCGCGCAGGGCGAAGGTGGCGGCCGGGCCGACTTTGAGGATGGCGAAATGGTCGCGCACCATCTCGTGCAGGGCCGATTCGCACTGGTAGTCGGTCGAGTGGGCTTCGAACACCAGCCCCGGTTGATCGGCCACAAAATCCGACAGTGCGGCCGCCTGTGCGGCGTCATAATACTGGATCTGGCTATGGTCGAAGTCCACCCCCGGTTGCACCACCATGGCGATCACGCGGCGCCATGCTGCGTCCAGGTCCAGCTCAATGAAGGCTTTGCGGTGCACCTCCAGCGTACGCGCGGCGGCGGTTGGCGCGGTGACGGTGCCGGCTTGTGCCAGACTGGCCTCGCCGCCGGGAATGGGTACTTCGGTGCCGATCACGTAGACGGGCGGCGGTAGTCCCGCTTGCGCGGCGGCCTTTTCGGCAACCGCGCACAGGCGCGCGGAGCGCGCTGCGATGGTGTCATCACTCAGGTATTGCGGATCGTCGGCGCAGCGCATGCTGCAGTCCAGGTGGATCTTGTTGAAGCCTGCCGCCGCATAAGCTGCGATCAGGGTTTCTGCATGTTGCATGGCGGTGCCGGCGTCCAGCCCCTGCCAGGCGTTCGGGCCGAGGTGGTCGCCGCCCAGCGCCAGGCGCGCCAGCGGAAAGCCTTGTTGGTGCGCCAGCCGCTGCACGTAGTCGCGGAACACCTCCGGCGTCATGCCGGTGTAGCCGCCAAACTGATCGACCTGGTTCGAGGTCGCCTCCACCAGCAGCACGGTGTCGTAGGCGGCGGCCACGCGCATGGCCGCGCGCAGCACGGTGGGGTGACTGCAGCAGACGCTATACAGGCCGGCGGCTTCGCCACGGCGGTGGGCGGCGATCACTTGCTGGACGGGAGACAGGTTTTCAGTAGGATTCATGGTCTGCGCGCGATGGACGATAAAGGTGGCGTTAAGTTGTGCTGCTGTCGGCGATGTCGGTGGAAGTCAGTCGGCGCCGGTCGATGCCGCGTCCTGATGGGCCGCTGGAAGATGCAACCGGGGCACCTGCTGCTTTGCCAGCAAGGCAGCTCCGCGCGCACCACCGGAGTCGCCGAAGGTTGGCGGCAGAATGGGCGGCACCCGGACACCGGCAAACAGATGGCGACGCACGGCGCCCGGCAGCTGTTCATACAGATGCGAGAGCTGCGACAGCCCGCCACCCAACACGATAGCGTGGGGATCGAACGCCATTACCAGGCTGGCCAGCGCGTGGCCCAGCAGATCGGCGTGTATTTCGAGCGTGCGCGCGGCCGCTTCGGAACCTGTTTGCGCGCGCGCGACGATGGCCAGCGGCGGTTCGCCGTCGCCGCCAAAGTGGCGGTGCAGCAGACTCATTCCAGGACCAGACACATAGCGTTCCAGGCAGCCGCGCCGGCCGCATGGGCAGGCATGCAGCGGCAGGTCGTAGGCCTGCAGCAGTGACGCCGGCAGCGGCCAGTGGCCCCATTCGCCGGCCACGCCGTTCAAGCCGCGCAGCAGCCGGCCATCGACGCAGTAGCCGCCACCGGCGCCAGTGCCGATGATGGCGCCAAACATCGACGCCAATCCGGCCGCCGCGCCGCCCTGCGCTTCGGACAAGGCGAAGCACTGGCAGTCGTTGCCGAAGGCGAGCGGGCGTTGCAAGGCTTGTTGCAGGGCGCTCACCACCAGCCGGCCGTTGAATGCCGGCACGTTGGAGCTGAGATGACGTCCGCTGACGCTGTCGATCACGCCGGGCAGGCCGATGCCGACCGGTGCGCGCAGGCCGAGTGCCGCATCGGCGCGGCCGATCAATCCCTCCATGGCTTGCAAAAAGGCGGCGAAGTCGGTGCCAGGCGTGGCGATGCGTTCGCGATGCACTTCTATCAGGACGTCGTCCGTCTCGGCATAGGCGACCAGCTCGATCTTGCTGCCGCCAATGTCGATGCCGTGGTAGCCGCGCGGTTCAGATTTGTTCATGGCGATAAATGGTGACGCCCTGGACGACACGGTTCACGGTGCCGCCGGCGAAAGGATTGTCGGGACGAAGTTGCAGCAGGGCCGATTGGTGCAGCGCGTATTGCTGCGCCATCAGCAGCCATAAAGCTGCCAGCCACGCATCTGGCCACTGCGGCGCGTCGATGGCGATGTCGGCACCGGCGCCCACGGTCACGCAGCGTCCCGCCACTTGCTCGCGCCGCAGTTCCACCAGCAGGTCGTGTTCGTAGCGGCGCGCCAGTGGATCGGTGCTGCGGAACAGCACGACGAGCGTGTCCTTGTTGAGCGCCGCCTTGGGGCCGTGACGGAAGCCGAGCGCGCTGTTGGCCATGGCCAGCACGCTGCCGCCGGTCAGTTCCAGGATCTTCAAGGCGGCTTCCTTGGCCAGCGCTTCGAGCGGTCCGCTACCCAGGTAGACCACGCGCGCCACCGGCTCGGCGGCCAGCGCGGCTATCGGCGCGGACCAGGCGCTCAACGCTTGTTCTCCAAGCAGGGCCAGCGTGTGCAGCCGGTCCCGCTGGAAGTCCGGCGTCAGCACGCACAACGCGGCGAGCAGCATGCAGGTGAAGCTGCTGGTCATGGCGAAGCCGCGGTCGCAGCTCGCGGCCGGCATCATCAGGTTGAAAGTCGCCTCGTCCTGTGCCCCTTGCTGCGCCAACGCGCCGTCGGCGTTGCAGGTGATATTGAGGAAGCGCGCATGCGGCACCAGGTCGCGCACCAGCTGTACGGCGGCCGTGCTTTCCGGGCTGTTGCCGCTGCGGGCGAAGGATACCAGCAGCGTGGGTGCATCCGTTTCCAGGTACAGGGCAGGGTGGGTCAGCAAGCTGGTGGTGGCGACGGCGCGCACCTGGCACGGCCAGGCGGCGTTGATTTCATCGGCGACGATTTCTCCGACGTAGGCCGAACTGCCGGCGCCCGTCAGGATGACGCGCTGTCGCGGGTCTCGCAGATGGTCGCCGAGAAAGGCAGCGATGCGGCTTTGTTGCGTGCCCAGATGGGCGGCGAGTTCACGCCACATGGCAGGCTGGTGGATGATTTCCTCGGCGGTATCGAGGCCGCCGATATCGCGCCAGGCTTGCGGGACACGCTGGAGTAAAGTAGTCATCGAAAGATTTATTCTGGTTGGGGCATCGAAAGAATAAGGTTTTTTTTTCTAAATGTCAAACTCGAAAGTAAAAAAGAAAGTTCACTGTTGTGATAGCGCCGTCTGCGGCGTCGTTTTTTGTAGGTTGCTCGTGCTGGTGTATCGTTTTTGCTACGAAATAGAAAGTCTGCGCCGATTGAAATATGTCAATCGAAAGATTTTGACGAGATTTTTACGCTGTTTTGAGATTGTTGCCTTCTTTTTGTTGACCAAGTTTGTTTTTGTTCCTAGAGTAATTGCATCGCAACGCATTATTCCTTCGAAAAAGCACACCATGAAACAAGTTTCGACATTCCTTGGTCTGACCTGCCTGCTCGCTAGCGCGCCGTTGCTGGCCGCTCCTCTGGGAAATCTGCGCAGCGTCAGTACGGGCGCCGGCCAGCAATGGGACCTGGTCACGGACACCGGCGCCCATGTACAGCTTAGTCTGCCACGCGCCGACGTGCTGCATATCTGGGCCGGCCCCAAAGCCGAACTGACCGGACCTGGCAACAAGGCGGCGTCCATCGTGGTGGCGACCCCTGCCGCCACGGTAGAGCATAGTGTGACTGAACACGCCGATCATATTCTGATCACGACGCCGGCGCTCACTTTGCGCGTCGACCGCAAGCCGCTGCGTTTCAGCCTGTTCCGCGCCGGCGACGCCCAGCCGCTATGGCGCGAAGTGCAGCCGCTGGAACTGGGTGATAAGCAAAGCGTGCAGACACTGTCGAGCGACAAATCAGAACGCTTCTTCGGCGGCGGCCAGCAGAATGGCCGCTATGAATTCAAGGGCCGGCAACTGCAGGTATCCTACTCCGGCGGCTGGGACGAGGGCGATCGCCCCAGCCCGGCGCCGTTCTTGATGAGCTCACGCGGCTGGGGCGTGCTGCGCAATACCTGGTCGGACGGCAGCTACGATCTGCGCCAGAATGAACAGATTTCGCTCGAACATAATGAGGCGCGTTTCGACGCTTACTACTTCGTCGGCAAGAACATGCGCGATGTGCTGGCCCGCTACACCGAATTGACCGGCCGCGCGCGCATGCTGCCGCGCTGGGCGCTGGAATACGGCGACGCCGATTGCTACAACGACGGCGATAACGTCAAAAAGCCCGGCACCGCGCCGAAAGGCTGGACCGACGGCCCCACCGGCACCACGCCCGACGTGATCGACACGGTGGCGCGTCAGTATCGCGAAAACGACATGCCGGGTGGCTGGATATTGCCCAACGACGGCTACGGCTGCGGCTATGCATCGCTGCCGGAGACAGTGCAAGGCCTGGCCAAGTATGGCTTCCGCACCGGCCTGTGGACGGAAAACGGCGTCGAGAAAATGGCCTGGGAAGTCGGCACCGCCGGCACGCGCGTGCAGAAGCTGGACGTTGCGTGGACCGGCAAGGGCTATCAATTCTCGCTGGACGCGAACAAATCGGCCTACGACGGCATCCTGAACAATTCCGACAGCCGGCCCTTCATCTGGACCGTGATGGGCTGGGCCGGCACGCAGCGCTACGCCGTCACCTGGACCGGCGACCAGAGCTCCAGCTGGGATTACATCCGCTGGCACGTACCGACGCTGATCGGCTCCGGCCTGTCCGGCCAGGCTTACGCCACTGGCGACGTCGACGCCATTTTCGGCGGCAGTCCCGAAACTTACACTCGCGACCTGCAATGGAAAAGCTTCACGCCGGTCCTGATGGGCATGTCCGGCTGGGCGGCGGCCGAACGCAAGCACCCTTGGTGGTTCGCGCAGCCTTACCGCGACATCAACCGGCGCTACCTGAAGCTGAAGATGCGTCTGACGCCCTATATGTACACGCTGATGCGCGAAACCGAACAAAGCGGCGCGCCGCTGGTCCGTGGCCTGATGTGGGATAACCAGGATGACCCGGCCGCCTACACCGAAGCGTATAAGTACCAGTTCCTGCTCGGCCGCGACCTGCTGGTGGCGCCCGTGTATCGCAGCCAGGCAGTCAGCCAGGGCTGGCGCCGCGGCATTCACCTGCCACAAGGCCAGTGGTTCGATTACTGGGACGGCCGCCAAGCCACAGCAGGCAAGGGCGGACGCGATATCGACCTGGCCGTCACGCTCGACAAGCTACCCGTGTTCGTGCGTGCTGGCGCCATCCTGCCCATGTATCCGGAAATGCTGTACGACGGTCAAAAGCCCAAGGACGTGCTGACGCTTGACCTGTATCCGCACGGCGATTCCCAGTTCACGCTGTACGAAGACGACGGCAATTCACGCCGTTATCAGGACGGCGCGTTCAGCCAGCAAACCATCCGCATGTCGGCGGCCAGCGGCGGTGTAATGGTGGTGGACGTGGATCCGGTAGTGGGCAGCTACGCCGGCCAGCAGGCCAGCCGGGCCTACGCCCTGCGCGTGCTGACGCGCCAGTGCCCTGTCGCTGTGCGCACCGGCGGCGCCGTGTTGGCAGCGCTGGCCGGCCGCGCAGCCTTTGATGCCGCTGTCGAAGGCTGGTACTTCGACGCCGCCGAACGCCAGGGCACGCTGCACGTGAAGAGCCGCAGCCAGGATATTCGCCAGCCGCTGCAATTCGTGGTGCAGGGCGACGCCATGATCGCCGTGGCCGACAACGATTTCCCCGCCGCACCAGTGTTGGGCCGCGCTTTGCCGGCCGACGCCATGGTGGTGCTGAGCCGCGCGGCCGAGGAATCGGGCTATCCGCTTGAAAACGCCCTCGACGGCAATCCCGCCACCTGGTTCCGCACCCCGCGCAGCCCGACCGTGCAGGGCGGCCCGCCTGAATGGGTGCTTGGCTTTACGGAGCGGCGCCTGATCGATGGCATCGAACTGGCGCCGCGCAACGACAAGAACTGGAAGCATGGGCAGATTCGCGACTACGAAATCTACATGGGGGACAACAACGGCGATTGGGGTGCGCCGATCAAACGGGGCAGGCTGGAGTTGAAAGAAGGGACCCAATCGATCGGCTTCCCTGCCACGGCCGGCCGCCTGCTGCGCTTTCGCGTCATGAGCGTGCAGAATCCGGATGGCGACAATGCCTCCAGCCTTGATCCGATGGTGACGGCGGCCCAGCCGGGCGCCGGTGCACCGGTGGTGCGCGCTTTCAATGCGGTCGTGCCGACTGACATAGCGCCAATCGCGCTGTCCGAGTTCCACGTGATGGAGCATCAGCTGGCAGATGCGCCTGAAGTGCAGCGCTACCTGTCCGAGCTGCCGCTGCCGAAAACCATCGGCCGCGACAAGCCTGCCGCCATCGCTGCCGGCCTCAAGGCCAGCGAGATGCGCATGAATGGTCTGTGGTTCCACAAGGGCCTGGGGGTAGGCCCATCGAGCCGCATCGACCTGCAACTGAGCGGTAACTGGAAGCTGCTGCGCGCCGACCTGGGCGTGGACGATAGTTGTCGCCTCGCCGGCGGCCTGCAGTTCCAGGTCTGGAGCGGCGAGCGGCTGCTGTACGACAGCGGTTTGATCGCGGCGCCGGCCGTGGTCAAGCCGGAGCTTGATGTACGCGGCTTGACACAACTGAGCCTGCGCACCCTGGGTGCGCACGGCGCTCGCCCGGCACAGGTCTGCGGCAACTGGGCCAACGCCGCGCTGATCGGCACCGAAGGCGCGACCGTCCGGCTGCGCTAAACACATCGCCTGAAAACAGTACCAACCGCCCCCTCGACAGAGCGGGGCGGACCCTGCACGCCACTACGCCACCAAAAACACAACCGAGGGAGAGACCAGCATGCATCAAAGCCGTTTCAAACTGCGCAACAGCGCGATCCGCCAAGCCACAGCCATCTTGATCGGGCTGACCGTCGCCGCATCCAGCGGCCAGGCTTGGGCCCAGTCCAACGCCACCACCACCATCTTCGGCGAAGTGAAATCGCCAGCCGGTGCCACCGTGGTGCTGCAGAATCTGGCTACCGGTACGCAGCGGACGCTGACGCCGGATGCGTCCGGCCGCTACGTGGCCAACTCAATGCCGCCGGGGCGCTACGTGGCGCGCGTGGTGCGCGGCGGTACGGTGCAGTCGACCCAGGAAGTGGAAGCAGTGGTCGGCAGCGGCTCGGAAGTGAACTTCGGCGCCGCGCCGGCGGGGCAGGGCGAGACCGTCGTGGTGCGCGGCAGCCGCACCGTGATCGACGTCTCCAATACCAACAACGGCGTGGTGTTCACGGCCAAGGAACTGAAGGCGCTGCCGGTGGCGAATGATGTGGCCTCGGTGGTGCAGCTGACTCCAGGTGTGGCGCGCGGCACCAACAGCCAATATGGCAACGCGCCTTCCATCGGCGGCTCCGGCCAGTCGGAAAATGCGTTCTACGTCAACGGCTTCCCGATTACGAATATATTGACCCAGGTAGGCGCGTCGGAACTGCCGTTCGGCGCCATCTCCAACTTGCAGGTGCTGTCTGGCGGCTACGGCTCGGAATTCGGCCGCTCGACCGGCGGTGTGGTCAACATCACCACCAAGAGCGGCGGTAACAACTTTGAATTCGGCGGCAAGGTCGCTACCATCCCGAACAGTTTGAGAGGCACCCCTGTCAGCACCTACTATCCAAACACGGGCGCGCATCCGGACACGGACGGCAAGCTGCTGTCGACGAACACCGACAACAGCACCACCACCAAAGTGGCGGGTTTGTATGCCAGCGGTCCTATCATCAAGAACAAGCTGTTTGCTTTCGTTGCGGCCGAGCGCACCAGGACCGACAGCGGATCGCTGGGCGTGTCCAGTGACGCCAACGCCAAGAGCCTGCTGAGTGGCTGGAACGAGAGCGGCAGCCAGGTCGATCGCATTTTGGCCAAGATCGATTTCAACCTGACCGAGGACCACCACTTCGAATATACCAAGCTGTATGACCGCACCACCAATCATAGCCAGGCTTTCGGCTACGACTTCGCCACGCACTCGCACAACAATGTGCCCGGTAACGCAGGCGAAACCACCGTCAACTGCTGTGGCGCGGCCGCCGCTCCCGGCGCCAACATCAACATCTTCAAGTACACCGGCTACCTGACCGACAACCTGACTGTGACGGCGCTGTATGGCAATTCGCGCACCAGCCACACGCGCACCCCGGGCGGCTACGATCCGTCGCTGCCGCAGATATCGTCCAGTATTACGGTGCAGGTGCCGGGCGTGACTTATGCGAATCCGCAGACGGTGAGCGGCAACCTGGTCGATCCGGCGTCCGCGGACCGCCAGAAGGGCAAGCGCCTGGATCTGGAATACCATCTGGGTGACCATGCGCTGCGCGGCGGTATTGACCGCATCGATGTCGAATCGATGGTCGGTTTTTCGCTCGCTGGCGGCTACCGCTGGTCCTACCGCAAGGCCAGCGACCCGACCCGCACCATCAACGGCGCAACCGAAACGCCGGCGCAGGGCGGCGGTTACGGCGCGCGGGGCTATTACGTGAGCAAGGACATCTACAGCAATCTGGCACGTCCGACCAGCGAGCAGTCGGCGCAATATGTTCAGGATCACTACCAGGTCACGCAACGCGTGCTGCTGGACCTGGGCCTGCGGCGCGAACAGTTCACCAACTACACCAGCAGCGGCGACGCCTTCATCTCCCAGCGTAATATGATCGCGCCGCGTTTGGGCGCCACCTGGGACTATCTGGGCGACGGTACGCTCAAGCTGTTCGCCAACGCCGGCCGTTACCACTTGCCGGTGCCGTCCAACCTGTCGAGCAATATGGCCGCGCCATTCACTTCGACCAGCGAATTCTTCACCTACTCGGGCGTCGATCCCGTCACCGGTGCGCCCACCGGGCTGCATGCAATTGGCAAGCCATATTCGGCTAACAATGCCTACGGCCAGAGCCGCGATGCGCGCGAAGTGACCGCGATCGGCTTGAAGCCGCTGTCGCAGGACGAGTTCTCGCTCGGCTTTGAGAAGGCCTTCACCAAGCGGCTGGTGGCTGGCGCCAGCGTGCTGTATCGCCGCATGAACGATACCAACGACGATTCCTGCGACCAGCGTCCGATCGACGCCTGGGCTGCGCGCAACAGCGTCGACACGCGCAGCTGGGGCGGCTTCCAGTGCGCCATTATCAATCCGGGTCGCGACAATTCGCTGTGGATCGACTTCGCCGACGGTAAAGGTCTGCGCCGGGTGGACATCACTGCGGCGCAGTGGGGCGATCCTAAACCGGAACGTACCTACCGCGCGCTCAACTTGTTTGTGGAACACCCGCTCAGCAACGGCTGGTATGGCAAGATCACCTACACCCTGTCTGCGCTGAAGGGCAATATGGAAGGCCAGACCGACACTATCGGCGGCGGCGACGTGGGACTGACCATCAGCGACGATCACAAGGAGTTGATGTACAACGCCTACGGTTATCTGCCAGGCGACCATCGCCATTCGATCAAGGCCTATGGCTTCATGCAGGTGCTGCCGGAGTTGACCGTGGGCGCTAATCTGCAGCTGCTGTCCGGCTCGCCGCGTAACTGCATCGGCAACCTGCCTGATTCGCTGCGCTTCGATAACGACTATGGCTCGGCCTACTTCTACTGCAACGGTGTGGCCACGCCGCGCGGCAGCCAGGGACGTTTGCCATGGCAGGCGCAGCTCGACCTGAACCTGGCCTATGCGCCGCGCTACTTCAAGGGCTTGAACGTGAAAGTTGACGTGTTCAACGTGTTCGATCGCACGACCACCACGCGCCTCAACGAAACCTACAACGACGGCGCCGACATCGCGCGCACCTACCAGCAGGTGGCGGCACGCAGGACGCCACGTTCGGTGCGCTTGACCGCCGAATACGAGTTCTAAGCCGAGTCGATCGTAAAAGAAGTTCCGTCGCTCCTACGCAAGCGGGAATCCATGCTGAGTATCCATGCCGGTGCCATATGGATTTCCGCTTGCGCGGGAATGACGTTCTCGGCTCGCGTACCGGCCCATCCACTGTAAGGAAAAAATAATGAAACAACGACGTTTGTTCTTGTATTCCATTGCATTGATTTTGAGTGGTTGCGGTGGCGGAAGCGCCACCAGTCCGCCCGTCAGCGAAGCGCGGATTCTGGCGGCGAAAGCGCCTGCCATCGCTGCTTCGGCGTTGACTGTGGCGCTGGCAGGTAACGCCTTCATCACCACGGATACCGGAGGTGGCGAAATCATCAACGCCAGCGGGCTCGCCAACTGGAACAATGCGGGCACCGTCACCAGCGCTTACTTCCGCATGGCCTCCGCCGGCTCGGTGACGCTGGGCCTGGACGCCAAGCTCAGTGGCAGTAACAACAGCAGCATCCGCGTCACCGTCAATGGCACGCCCTTCACCGTCCAGCTAGCCGGTACCGCCAGCAACACCTACACGGTGGGCACAGTCAACGTGCCGGCCGCCGGCTACGTCAAAGTTGACCTGCAAGGCATCAGCAAAGACGGCGGTTACTTCGGCGATGTCTCCGCGCTCAGGGTAAGCACCACCGCCACCGTCAACTACGCCAACGACGCGGCCAATTACTACTGGTCGCGGCGCGGACCTTCGGTCAACATCGGCTACACCACGCCCGCCAACACCGAGTATTTCTACAACGAAGTGACGGTGCCGGCCGGGCAGGATCCCATCGGCTCATATTTCATGGCCAACGGCTTTGGTCAGGGCTATTTTGGCATACAGGTCAAATCGACCACCGAACGCTGGATCCTGTTCTCGGTCTGGGATGCGGACAACGGCGCTTTGACCACGCTGGTGAACAAAGGTGCCAGCGTGATCAAGGACAGCTTCGACGGTGAAGGTACGGGCGGCAAGGCCCACCTGGTCTACAACTGGGTGGCGGGCCATACCTATCGCTTCCTCACGCGCGCGCATCCGGACGGCGCGGGTGGCACCAACTACTCGGCATGGTTCTACGCGCCGGAAGTGGGCAGCTGGACCTTCATCGCTACCTGGAAGCGTCCCGCCACCACCACCTATCTGACCGGCGCATACTCTTTCGTGGAAAACTTCGTTGACACCAAAGGCTATCTGGGCCGTCGCGTCTCGTTTGGCAACCAGTGGGCACGCAATGTGTCGGGCGCCTGGTCCGAAGTGACGACTGCGAACTTCGCCGGCGACGCCACGGTGGCCAACGCGCAGCGCATGGATTACGCCGGCGGTGTCGATAGCGGCCAGTTCTACCTGCGCAATGGAGGCTTCTTCGCCACCTACGTTCCGGTTGGGCAGAATTTCACCCGTCCGGCCACCGGCCAACAGCCGACGGTGAATGTGAGTACCCTGCCGCAGTAAGGCAGGCGCCGGATGCATCGACGGCCGGCGCGCGTGCAGAGCATGCATGCGCCCCGGCCTGTTGGCTTAAAAAATGGCAAACCATGAATCCAGCTTTTTTGACTTCAGATATCAAGACAGGCCCGGTCGCGCGCCATGCTCGCTGGGGTGCGGACGGCGGCTGGCTTGCCTCTGTAACACGACGTAGTTGACGGCACTACCGCCGAAGTGACCACCATCAAACACCACCGATCTCACGCCAGAAAAAGTGGTTAAACGGTATAAATCGTATACTCAAAACGAAATTGAGATCGGCCAGATTTGTCATCGGCTGCCTGAACGCATCGCGCTCACGCGCTGATCCTGCATCGCCGTCATGCGCACCCGCTTGCGCGCCAGCGACACCGCTATTGTGCCGACTCCTGGAATATGCGGGCGGATGCCGGCGTAGTGCGTGGCTCCACCTGAGCAGCCGGATCGTCTACCGTCAATTCAATACTCCGAGTATCGAATATGGGGATCTTTTATCACCTTATCAGCGACCGCGTTTACCTCTAGCATACGGGTCACTGATACCTCCAGCCATAGCGATCGACCGGCGGAAGAATTCATAGGCGCCGCGCTCGACCACCCTCGGCCCGGCGGGCGCGCCGACCGGCACCGTTTTCACCATCTCCGTGCTGTTATCACCTAAGGAAGTCTCTTCATGCGCCGTCAACGCAACGCAAAAATCATCGCCACGCTCGGGCCGGCCAGTTCCGACCTGGCCACCATTCGCGCATTGTTCGAAGCGGGCGCCGACGTGTTCCGTTTCAATTTCAGCCACGGCAGCCATGCCGACCACCAGGCGCGCCACGAGATCGTGCGCCAGGTGGAGCGCGAATTCGGCCGCCCGATCGCGGTGCTGGCCGACTTGCAGGGACCGAAGCTGCGGGTCGGCCAAATCGCCGGCGGCAAGGTCGTGCTGCCAGCCGGCGCCGAGTTCACGCTCGACCAGGACCCGGCGCCCGGTTCGGCGCAGCGTGTCTGCCTGCCGCACCCCGAACTGTTCGACGTCATCGCCGTCGGCCAGTCGCTTCTGCTCGACGACGGCAAGCTGCGCCTGCAGGTCTTGGCCAGCGACGGCCGCGCGATCCGCACCCGCGTGCTGGTCGGCGGCATGCTGTCGGACCGCAAGGGCGTCAACGTGCCCGATGCCGTGTTGCCGATACCGGTGCTGACCGCCAAGGACCTGCGCGACCTGGAGTTTGCGCTGTCGCTTGGCGTGGAGTGGGTGGCGCTGTCGTTCGTCCAGCGCCCCGAGGATCTGACCGAGGCGCGCGCGCTGGTGGGCGATCGCGCCGGCCTGATGACCAAGCTGGAAAAACCGCAGGCGCTCGACCAGCTCGACGAGATCGTGCGCCTGTCCGACTCGGTGATGGTGGCGCGCGGCGATCTCGGCGTCGAGCTGCCGCCCGAGCGCGTGCCGGGCGTGCAGAAGCGCATACTGCGCGCCTGCCGCAAGTACGGCAAGCCGAGCATCGTCGCCACGCAGATGCTCGAGTCGATGATTTCGGCGCCGACGCCGACCCGCGCCGAAGCGTCCGACGTCGCCACCGCGATTTACGACGGCGCCGACGCGGTCATGCTGTCGGCCGAATCGGCCAGCGGCGCCTACCCGGTCGAGGCGGTGGCCATCATGAGCCGCCTGATCCAGGAAGTCGAGCGCGATAGCCTGTATCGCAAGCTGATCGACGCGCAGCAGGAGCAGCCGCTGCCGACGCCGGGCGACGCCATCTGCGCGGCCCTGCGCAGCGTCACCGAGATTGTCGGCGCGGTCGCCATCGTCACCTACACCACGTCCGGCCACACCAGCGAGCGCGCCGCGCGCGAGCGGCCGCCCGCGCCGATCCTGAGCATCACGCCCAAGCTGGCCACGGCGCGCCGGCTGGCGCTGGTGTGGGGCGTGCATTCAACCGTCAGCCCGGATGTTGCCAGTGTCGTCGAGGTGGTGTCGGCGGCGACCCAGATCGCCCAGCGCGAAGGCTTTGCGCAGCCCGGCGACCAGGTCACGATCGCCGCCGGCATGCCGTTCGGTGAAGCGGGCAGCACCAATCTGCTGCGCATCGCCGCAGTCCCCGCGCTGGCGCCGCGTTCATCCGCCGAATGCACCGGCGCCGCGGCCGAAGAAGCAGTGGCCGGATAGGATCGCATGCCCGGACGTGAGTTCAGGCTTGGTACGCCAGGATGCAGCAGCGTCCCAGCGTAAGGCACTATGGCTGTCGTTGTTGAACATGAGGTCGCTCGGCATCACGATGGTTCCGCGCGCCGTTTCTTTCGCCGCCAAGTCTTGCAGTTCGCGTTCCAGCTGGCGCGCGGGTGCGCCGGCCATCACCGGCCGCGTTGCAACAGAATGACTAAAAATAATAATTTTATTGACTCCTTGACCACGTGAGGCGCATGCTATCAATGCATCAGGGGAAAGTTTTCTGCGCTTCGCAGGTGTAGAGCCCAGCGCGCCAACTCCATTTGCCCACCGATTCCAAAGGGAGTGCATCCGATGGCCGACCCTTCACCGTATCTGACAATCCACAAAAGACTGGTCGACGCGGTGCAGACGCCCGACAAGTATGCGAGCCCGTGGAAGACCATTGCCGAGTCGCTGTCCAAGCTCGTTCGCAACGATGGTTTCAATTATCTGCAGGGAACGATTCCCGACGACATACGGCGCAAGCTGGACGGCGTCCAATCGCCTGCCAAGGCCATCCGTGCCGCAGCCAAGGCCGAAGGCGGCCTGATCAGCAAGCCGTCCAACAACGCGCGCGGGCGCGCATTGCTCCTGAAGACGCTGGCCCACCTCTATTTCTTCGAAGTGGGCGGCGAGCGAAAGCTGTGGATCCTGTCCACGCCTTCCGCGCTCGCCGCTCATCCCATCCAGTATGCGGCGGCGTCGGACGCCGTGGTCGATCAGGTGCTCAACGCCACCACCGAAATCTACACCGACGAGCAGAAGAAGCGCATCGACGGCGCCGTGATGATGGCGCTGCGCTGGGTCGAACGCGCGATGGTCGTCGCGGGCGATCCGGATCGGCCGGCGCACAAGGCGTTGTTGCGGCGTTGGTTCATCCCGGCGACCCACGCCGATATCGACGCCGCCATCGCCGCCTTCGCGCCGACGCTGCGGCGCGGTCTGCTGAAGATCGCCATCGGCCTCAAAGTGGGCGACCTGATCATCCTCGACGACCCCGCCCAGCGTGGCTCGGGCAGCAGTTGGGAAGGCAGCGAGGCCTACACTTTCAGGAATAACGACATTCACGCGGTGTGGGTCGAACCTGGCTTCTGGGGCAACGGCAATACGCTGACCGGCGCGACCAACTGGGCGCGCATCGTCGTGCACGAGCTGACCCACAATTACTGCCAGACGGACGACCACAGCTACAGTTGGCAGGGGTTGCTGCCGCGCGAATCGGATGTGTTCAGCCGCGTCAACAACGCGCGCGTCGCGCTGCAACCCGGTTTTGCCGCCGTGCGCACGCTCACCATGGCACAATGCCAAAACAATGCGGACACCTGGGCCTTCTTCTGCGCCGATGCCGCCGGTGCGCTGAGCGACGGCGATCGTACCGCCGCGCTGGGCAACAAACTGTACGCCGACACCGGCTTGACCGCGGAGCTGAACGTCGAGCGCAAGCTCGTCGCGCAATGAGCCGTGGTGCGGCCATTACAGCGGCGTTGATAGTCGGTGCCGCGGCCGCAAGCTGCGGCAACAGTGGAAAGGAAGTCGCCATGACGCACAACCCTCAACCGAGCGCCAGTCGTGCGCCCGCCCCGCGCGTGCCGCCGGTGTTCATCGCCGGCGTGCGCTACGCCCAGGTCGCCGGTGACCCCGATACCGACGGCCAGGTCGGCGGCATGCTGGCCGCGTATGACGCGTCCAACCGGGAATTGTGGCGGCTGAAAGTCTATGTGAATGCACGCCGTCCCGATTTGGAAGGCGATGTGCAGGACGTCTGGTTCCGTTCCCTGCGTGCCCAAGGCGACCGGCTGCTGATCGAAAATGAGCGCGGCGAGCAGTTCGAGGTCGACCCGGCGGCGCGGCGTGTGCTTGGCCGCCATGCGCCCGCCGCGCCGCCAAAGTCTGACATCGATCCGATCTCGGGCCAGCCGCGCATCCGTCCGCCGGAGTGAAGGGACGGACATCGCGACCACTTTCCCGGCGATACTGACGTCGCATCGTTATTGCTGCCAGGCGGAGCAACGGTATTGGGAATGCGGTGGCAAATTGGCCGTGGCCAGGCGATTCGCTTCGCTGCCGACCGCTACCCCCTGGAAGCGATCGGACAAAGGCCGCTTA
Organism: Pseudomonadota bacterium; assembly: GCA_030272785.1. Lineage (GTDB taxonomy): Bacteria > Pseudomonadota > Gammaproteobacteria > Burkholderiales > Burkholderiaceae_D > JAFCUW01. The sequence goes on along the minus strand of JARXKM010000003.1, from coordinate 23,313 downwards.
CCCAACATCAAGTCGCCGAGCTTGCCTAAAGGCCACCTCTAAAAACCTCCGTCGCGTCCGCGGTGCAGTCGTTAAATTCTTGTTCCGACCTGAACGACGAGCCCGATCGATGATGAGGCCTAAGCCCAGCCTGTTTGCCGAAGAAGAACGTGGAAACCGACGTTCGAAGCTGGGCGATCCGCTTGTCTGCCGAGCAAGCATATCGACTTTTGGGCGCTGGCCGACGAAATCGATACCCGCTCCCCTGCAAATCGCATAGACTGTTGACTGGCGTCGATATCGGCGCCGTCAATGGCCGCGCCGCCAGACCGGCACGGTCGCGCCGTCGCAGTGTGCGGGCTCAAGGAAGACATGGACTTGGTTTGGCGTTCGATCTGCAGGTGCTTGCCTTCCATGAAGCTTCTCAGCCGGGTGCTGGGCGCTGTGGCGGCTGTCGGCCTGGCGTCGCATCCCGCCACTGCAGTCGAGCGACTCGCCGTCGGAGCACAATTTAACCGGGTATTCGAACAGGCGCCCAACGGCGAATGGACCGGCCTCGGCGTCGATGTCGTGCGCGCCCTGGCGCTGCAGGCGGGCGACACCGTGCGCTTCCAGATGTACCCGTGGCCGCGTGCCCAGGCCATGGTCGCGCTGGGGCACGCCGATATCCTCATCGGCCCCTACAAGTCGACTGGCCGGCAGCGGCAGTTTTCCTACCTCGACCATCCTTTCTATCGCGACAGCATGGTGTTCTTCGGCCTGCATGGCGGCACCACCATCTGGACCGGCGACTACGCGGCGCTCAAGGGCGTGCCGATCGCCGTCGTGAGCGGCTGGCATTATGGCGACGCGTTCGACCTGGCGCGGCCAGGCCTGCGCATCAGCACCGTGTCGAAGCTGGAGAATGGCGCGCTCATGCTCACCTACGGCCGCATCGCGCTGTTGGCGGCCAACCGTCGCAATCTCGAGCCGGTGCTGATCGCCTTGCATATGGCGGACACGGTGACGGAAGTCACGCCCAGCTTGTCGGTGCAGGACGGCTATCTTGCCTTTCCCTTGCAACGGCAATTCCAGCCGCTGCGGGAGCGCTACAATCAGTTGTTTACCGCGATGGTCCGCAACGGCGAGTTGGCGCGGCTGGGCAAGAAGAATCACGTCCAGGTGCCTTGACCCTGCCGACCGCACCGTGCACGCGGCATCGCCTGGCGTGCGCGCTTTACATGACAAAGATAGGCCGGAAAGGGCTGGTTGATCGAGAAGTTTCGCACCGACCTGGCGGCGCTGAGCGCCTGGCTGGAGACATGCCGGCGGATCCTGGCGCGGCCAGCTGTCACCAAGGGCGCGGCCCAGCTGCAGCGCGCCTAGCGGTAATCTCGTCCCATTAGGATCTAGGCGCTCAAGGCCACCTCCAAAAACTTCCGCCGCGTCAGCGACGAAGTCGGTAAAATTCAGGTTCCGACCTGAACGACGAGCCCGATCGATGATGATGCCCGAGCCCAGCCTGTTTGCCGAAGAAGAACGTGGAAACCGACGTTCGAAGCTGGGTGATCCGCTTGTCGGCCTGAGCAAGCATGTCGACTTTTGGGCGCTGGCCGATGAAATCGATACCGCCTTGCCGCGCCCGTCGCGCGCCAAGGGCGGCCGGCCGCCGTATCCAACCGTCCTGATGACCAAGATCCTGATACTGCAGCAACTCTACAATCTGGCCGACGACGCGCTCGAATATCAACTGCTGGACCGCCGCAGCTTCCTGCAGTTTCTCGGTCTCACCGAGAGCAGCACGATCCCCGATGCCAAGACGATCTGGCTGTTCCGCGACCGTCTGGCGCAGGCGAGTCTGGGCGCCAAGCTGTTCGACCAGGTGCAGCAGCAGTTGCTTGCGCATGGCTATCTGGCGCGCTGCGGCCAGATCATCGACGCTTCGCTGGTGCAGGCGCCGGTCCAGCGCAACAAGCGCGAAGAGGCCGACACGGTCAAGGAAGGCACCATGCCCATCGCCTGGAAGGCCCACAAGCGTGCGCAAAAAGACGTGGACGCCAAGTGGACCAAGAAGCACGGCAAGAGCCACTTTGGCTACAAGCTGCACGCCAGTATCGACAAGAGTCACAAGCTCGTGCGCAGAGTCATCATCACCCATGCTGCCGTCGCCGACACCACGGTCTTTGAGGATCTGCTCGATCCGAACAACACCAGTCGCGACGTGTATGCCGACCGCGGCTACCCGAGCGCCGAGCGCGAAGCGACACTGACAGAGGCGGGCTGGCGCGTTCAAATCCAGCGCAAAGGCAGCGCCACCAAGCCGATCTCCCAGACGCAGAAGCAGCGCAACCGGCGTATCGCCACACCACGGGCGCGCGTCGAACACGTCTTCGGCGCCATGCGCCACATGGGAGGAAAACTGGTGCGCTGTATGGGGATTGTGCGCACCACCTTCGCGTTGAACCTCAAAACTGCCAGCTACAACTTGCAGCGACTCGTGTACTTGAAGGAACGGGGCCTCCCGGCGTTCTGATTCGCGGAACCCAGCGTCAAACTGGGGGGGGGAGCCGCCCAGCGAACCAAAGCGCTGCAGCCAACCGACTGATCTGGCGCATCGAAATCAACAGAATCGAACGCGAATCATGCAGGGAGCCCGACGGCCTGGCTGATTACGGCAAAAGCCGGTTATTCGAGGTGGCCTAAAGGGCGCTCTTGCTCGCGTTCAGTCTGCCAGCGGCGGATTGCTTGCCGCCCGAGGCTGGCTGCAACGTGCCTGCTTTGCCAAGACCGAACGGCGGCATGTTGACATAGACGTTCTCGTAGGTACCTGCCGAAACCGTATACGTCTCGTGCCAGATTCCGACCGAGCCGTCGGTCCCGACGGACTTGTTGAACGCTTGCCAGGCGGGCAAATGTTCCGAATGCTTGCTCGTTGCATACGCCAGGAGCTGTTCCATTGAGCGCCAATACTGAACGAGGATGATCGTACGCGAGAACCACATTTCGGCATGGATGAAACCAAGCTCGGGCTGGCGGGAGAGTTCCTTGATCATTCTTGGCATGGCGCGCGCGACCGGCAACCATTTGTGCACTTTCAACGGGTTGTTGATGCGCATGCCAATGAGAAAGACGACGAACTCGCCGTCCAGATGTGCTGTGAGACGCTCGCGTCGGATCATTGTGTATGTGCCCTAATGTTTGATGGCCATTCCCAGTGGAGCCTGCAGCACCGGAAGGAGCAGTGGCACGCGTCGTATGTTGCTCGTGCGTGCATCATCTATATTATCATTTGGTAAACTGCGGAGTTCGTCCGCGGCACAAGGAGATAGTATGTTCAGTCATGTCATGATTGGTTCGAACGACATCGAGCAGTCGAAACGATTCTACGATGCGGTGCTCGGAACGCTGGGGGCGGGCGCGCCGTTGGTCAACCAGGGGCCTTCCGGCCACACCCGGCTGTTCTACCGGCATGCGGGAAGTACCTTTTGCGTCAGCGAGCCGATCAATGGAGACGGGGCGACATGTGCGAACGGCGGCACCATCGGCTTCAAATGCAACTCACCTGAGCAAGTGCGGGAGTTTCACGACACTGCGGTCGCGCATGGCGGCCTTTCCATCGAAGATCCTCCAGGCCTGCGCGACAGCGCCATGGGAGCGATGCACCTCGCATACGTTCGTGACCCGGACGGCAACAAGCTCTGTGCCCTCTACCGCGGCAAATAAGACCGATCGGCGACGCGCTGCGAACGACCGTCCACAGCGCGCCTGCTTGCCCGACCAAGTTGACGCGGTCAATCGAGCTTCCCTTCCAGGACCGTCCCATGCAACGTCTCGCTTTCATCCGTTTCGGCCGATGCCTGATCACAGCCTGCGCGTTCGCGCTCTGCTTCTCCGGTTGCGGCACGACGAAGAAAATGAGCCCTGAACACCTCCTCGCAATCGGGGTGAGCGAAGGGGTAATGTACTGGGTAGCCGAACAAAAGCTTGCAAGCGAAGGCTATCAGTGTTTCGTTACGGGCGAAAAAAGAGAGAATTTCGACTGCACAAAAACGCAGGGTTTTTTTCCCACCTGTGTGCTGCGCGTTACTTTCAAAGTCAACGACAAGAACGGTTTGTCAGCATTGCAGGTGGCCAACCCGGCGTGTATAGGCACCCCATAAGCAGATGACCCGCAAGTCGCAACAACCTTGAACCCGCTCAGCCGCTCAGCCGCTCAGCCCAAGGTCGGTGGTGACCTGTTCGCGCAGCAGATACTTCTGCACCTTGCCGGTGACCGTCATCGGAAAACTGTCGACGAAGACGACGTAGCGCGGCACCTTGTAGTACGCGATCTGGCCGTCGCAGAAAGCGCGTATTTCGTCGGCAGTCGCCTGCGTGCCGGGACGCAGAACGATCGCCGCGCACAATTCCTCGCCGTATTTCTGGTCCGGCACGCCGACGCACTGCACGTCGAGCACTTTCGGGTGGCGGTACAGGAACTCCTCGACTTCGCGCGGGTAGATGTTTTCGCCGCCGCGGATCACCATGTCCTTCGAGCGCCCGACGATGCTGGCGAAGCCGTGCTCGTCCATGACGGCGAGGTCGCCCGTGTGCATCCAGCGTGCCGGATCGATCGCTTCGCGGGTTTTTTCTTCGTCGCCCCAGTAACCGAGCATCACCGAGTAGCCGCGCGTGAGCAGTTCGCCTTTCTGGCCGCGCGCCACGATGCGGCCGTTGCCGTCGACGATCTTCACTTCCAGGTGCGGGTGCACGCGCCCGATGGTCGATACGCGCAGCGCCACCGGGTCGTCGATCGAGCTCTGGAAGCTGACCGGCGACGTCTCCGTCATGCCGTAGGCAATCGTGATCTCGCGCATGTGCATCGTCTTGATGACCCGGTTCATCACTTCGGTCGGGCAGGGCGAGCCGGCCATGATGCCGGTGCGCAGGCTCGACAGGTCGTACTGGCCGAAGTCGGCATGGTCGAGGATGGCGATGAACATGGTCGGCACGCCGTGCAGGCCGGTGCAGCGTTCGGCCTGCACGGTCTCGAGCACCGCCTTCGGCTCGAACGCCTCGCCCGGATAGACCATCGCCGCGCCGTGCGTGACGCAGGCCAGGTTGCCGAGCACCATGCCGAAGCAGTGATACAGCGGCACCGGGATGCACAGGCGGTCGCGCTCGGTGAGCTGCATCGCCTCGCCGATGAAAAAGCCGTTGTTGAGGATGTTGTGATGGGTCAGGGTGGCGCCCTTCGGTGCGCCGGTGGTGCCGGAGGTGAACTGGATGTTGACCGGATCGTCGAACTGCAGCGCCGCGCTGGTGGCGGCCAGGTGCGCCAGGTGGGCATCGTCGAGCGCCGCCGACAGCTCGTCGAAATTAAACATGCCGGGCGTCCGGTCGGCGCCGAGGCGGATCACATGGCGCAGGTGCGGCAGCCGTTGCGACTGCAGCGCGCCGGGGCGGGCGTGGTGGATCTCGGGCACGACATCCTGCAGCATGGCGATGTAGTCGCTCGACTTGAAGCTGGGCGCGAGGATCAGCGCGCTGCAATGCACCTTGTCGAGCACGTACTCGAGCTCGGAGCGGCGATACGCCGGGTTGATGTTGACCATGATCAGACCGGCCCTGGCGGTGGCAAACTGGGTCAGCACCCACTCGGCGCGGTTCTGCGACCAGATGCCGATGCGGTCGCCCGGCTGCAGGCCGAGCCGCAGCAATCCGGCCGCCAGGCGCGTGACGCGCCCATTGAAATCGGCGTAGGTCCAGCGCACCTGCTGGTGCGGGATCACCAGCGCTTCGCTGGCGCCGAAGCGCGCGGCGACCGACTCGAGGTAGGCGCCGATCGTCGCGCCGATCAATGGCACGTCGTGGGCGCCGTGCACGTAGCTTGCAAGCGGTTGCATGATGGTCTCCTTCATTTCTTGACGAGCGGGCAGCCCGATTGTGCCAGCGGACGGAATGCTTCGCTGGCTGGCACCACGCCGGCGATCTTATAGTAGTCCCACGGCGCCTTCGATTCGCTTGGCTTTTTCACCTGCAGCAGCAACATGTCGTGCACCACGCGGCCGTCCTCGCGCAAGGTCCCTTTCGGCATGACGACGTCGCTGATCGGCAGCTCGCGCATCTTTTTCATCACGGCGCCGGTTTCATCCGTGCCGGCCGCCTTGACCGCTTTCAGGTAGTGCGTGACGGCCGAGTACATGCCGGCCTGCGCCATGGTCGGCATCTTTTTCTGGATCGCGAAGAAGCGCTTGGACCAGGCGCGCGTGGCGTCGTTCTGGTCCCAGTAGAAGCCTTCGGTCAGGTACATGTCCTGGGCGTATTTGAGGCCGATCGCGTGCACATCGCTGATGAACATCAGCAGCGGCGCGACCAGCTGGCCCTTGCCGGCGATGCCGAATTCGCCGGCCTGCTTGACCGCGTTGATGGTGTCGCCGCCGGCGTTGGCCAGGCCGATGACCTTCGCCTTGGAGGCCTGGGCCTGCATCAGGAACGACGAGAAATCGCCGCTGTTCAAAGGATGCTTGACCGAGCCGACCACCTTGCCGCCGCCGGCCGTGACGACGTCCGACACGTCTTTTTCGAGCGACTTGCCGAACGCGTAGTCGGCGGTGAGGAAATACCAGCTGTCGCCGCCGCGCTTGAGCAGCGCCTTGCCGGTGCCGACCGAGTTCGAATAAGTGTCGTACATCCAGTGGGCGCTGGTGGCGGTGCACTTTTCGTTGGTGATCGCGCTCGACGCCGAGCCGACCACGATCGCCAGCTTGTTCTTCTGCTGCGCGATCTGCATGACGGCCAGCGCGACGTTGGTCGGCACCAGGTCCATCAGCACATCGACTTTTTGCTCGTCGATCCATTCGCGCGCCTTGGCCGAGGCGACGTCCGCCTTGTTCTGGCTGTCGGTGGTGAGCAGCTCGATCGGCTTGCCCAGCACCGTCTTGCCGAAGTCGTCGATCGCCATCCTGGCGGCGACGATCGAGCCTTGTCCGGACAAGTCCGAATACAGCCCCGACAGGTCGGTGATGATGCCGATCTTGACGACGTCGTTGCTCACCTGCGCCGCCGCCGGGCCCATCGCGGCCGCCAGCAGGGCGCATGCGAGGGAAATCTGAGTCGTTTTCATCATGTCTGTCTCCGTGAATTGATTGTTCTGATTGGCCTTACGTTGACGTAAACGTAAAGTACATCGAGACTATCATCGGAGTGCGCGGCAGATTGTCAGTACCCTGACAATTGGCGGATTATCGAAGCTCGTCCGCCTGCGCGGCAAACGCGCGCAATGCGGCCAGGTCGAGGATCGTGATCGAGCCGTAGCTGACCTCGACCAGACCGGCCTGTTCCAGCCGGCGCAGCGCGCGGTTGACAAGCTGGCGCGACACGCCGGCCAGGAAGGCGATCTCTTCCTGCGATATCTGGAACGTGGTGGCGGTGCCCGGATACAGTTCCGGATTGAACAGCTCGGCCAGGCAATGCGTGACGTGCCGGTCCGGGTCGTGCGAACGGGCGTGCTCGAGGCGGATCACGAACTGCGCCAGGCGCGCGTTCAAGTGGCCGATCAGGAAGGCATTGAAGGGCAGGCTGGCGCCCATCAGCCAGTGGAAGGTCGCCGCCGGGATCTGCGCCAGCCGGCTCTCGCGCAGCGCCACCACGTCGTACGGACGGATTTCGTGTTTCAACACCGCGCCCTCGCCGAACCAGCCGGCGGCGGGAATGCCGATGAAGGTGGTCGGCCGGCCGCCGCGCGACACGGTCGACACTTTCACCAGGCCTTCGATGACGCCGTACCAGTATTCGGCCAGCACGCCGCGGTGGCAGACCGTCTGCCCGGCGTCGACCTTGTGCTCGGATGCCTCGCTGCAGACGCGCCGCAATTGCTCGCTTGTCAGATTCCTGCCCCACGCGGACGCGGCGATAAATTCGCCGAGCGGTTCGCTTTTCATCGATTTCCCTGGTATGAACGCTTACAACCATTGGCCGACTCGGCAGACTCATGTCGCCGATCGCCCGTGCAGCGTGCAGTCTAGCGCATGAACAGGGGCCACTGTCGTCTTTCAACGGGGGCGCTTGTCCTTGCGCGCAGCGCCGTTATTGCTTACCATGGTGTGGTCTCAGCATAGCGACATCATGAAACTTTCCCGGCCATCCAGCCTGATCGCGGCGATTATTGCGATCTTCAGCTTGCTGTTTACGCAGCTGGCGATGGCTGCCTACGCCTGTCCGGCACTGACCGTCGCGCCCGCCGCGAGCATGCCCGGCTGCGCCAACATGGACATGAAAATGGACCAGGCTGGCTTGTGCCATTCCCATTGCGAATCGGGCAAACAGAGCGCCGACACGCCCCAGGCACCGCTCGTCCAACCGTTTGTCGCCGCGCGATTGCACATCGTGGTGAGCGTCGCCGAATCGGCCGCGCCGTACCATGCAGCGCAGTCCGGCGACGCGCTGCTCAAACGCAGCACGGCGCCACCGCTGGCCATCCGCAACTGCTGCTTCCGCATTTGATTTTCCAGACCGCCTAGTCCGTCATCGTCGCGCTTTTGCGCCGCCGATGTTGCTCAATGCCGTCTGGAGGTTGCATGTCATCCGCTCGTTCATCGCGCGTTCCCGCGCGCCGCGCCGCGCATCGTTGGTGCGTAACAGTCGTACTCGCCGCCTCGCTCGGCGTCTGCCCCCTGGCCTTTGGCGCCGATCCGCCGTTGACCCTGGCCCACGCGCGCCAGCTCGCCATCGAGGGATCGCGCCAGCTGGCCGCGCAAGACCATGGCGTCGCCGCTGCCCGCGAGATGGCAATGGCGGCCGGCCAGCTGCCCGATCCGGTGCTCAAGGCCGGCGTCGATAATTTGCCCGTCACAGGCGCCGACCGGTTTGGCTTGACCAGCGATTTCATGACGATGCGGCGGGTCGGCGTGATGCAGGAGCTCACCGGCGCCGGCAAGCGGCGCCTGCGCGGCGAGCGGTTCGAACGCGCGGCCGAAAAGTCGCTCGCCGAAAAAGACTTGACGGCCGCTGCCATCGAACGCGATACGGCGCTCGCATGGCTGGACCGGTATTACGCGGAGGCGACGGCGGCGCTCATCGCCGAACAGGGCGCGCAGGCGCAGCTGGAAATACAGGCAGCCGAAGGCGCTTATCGGGCCGGCCGCGGTACGCAGGCCGACCTGTTGGCGGCGCGCGCTGCGCTGGCCATGGCCGACGATCGCGCCAGCGAGTTACGGCTGCGCGTGCGCAACGCCAGGACCATGCTGGCGCGATGGGTGGGCGCGGCGGCCGACTTGCCGCTCGCCGCCATGCCCCCGCTGGACACGCTGCGCATCGACGCGGCCGATCTCGCGGCGCAGTCCGCCCATCATCCGCAGATCGCCGTGCTGGCGAAGCAGGCGGCCATCGCCGAAACCGAAGTGCAACTGGCGCAAGCGAACAAGAAGTCCGACTGGAGCGTCGAGCTGACCTTTCAACAGCGCGGCCCGGCCTATTCCAACATGCTGTCGGTCGGTCTGTCGTTCCCGCTGCAGTGGGACCAGGCGCACCGGCAGGATCGCGAACTGTCGTCGAAACTGTCGTTGGTCGAGCAGGCGAGGGCGGAACGCGACGAAGCGCTGCGTGCCCATGTCGCCGAAACCCGGACCTTGATCGATGAATGGGAAAGCAGGCGCGAACGCGGTGCGCGCTATCGCCGCGAGCTGATGCCATTCGCGCAGCAGCGCACAGCGGCGGTGCTGACCGCTTACCGCGGCGGCAAGGCCGGCCTGCAGGACGTGCTGGCGGCGCGGCGCAATGAAATCGATGTGCGGCTGCAGGCACTGCAACTTGACGCCGAGGCAGCACGCCTGTGGGCACAACTTGACTTTCTTGTGCCGGACAGCGCGAACGCGCATCCGGCCGCGATGAAACGGGATACGAAATGAAGAACAAATTTCTCCTTCTGGCCCTGCTTGCGGCAGGCCTGGTCAGCGCCGGCGGGGTCGGACTTTACCGGCTCGGCATGGCGCGTGGCATGACCATGGCGGCACCGGCAGCGGCACCGGCAGCGGCACCGGCGCCCGCAACCGCTGCCGGCGCAGGCAAGCGGGTGCTGTACTGGCATGATCCGATGGTGCCCGGCCAGAAATTCGACAAGCCCGGCAAGTCGCCCTTCATGGACATGCAGCTGGTGCCGGTGTACGCGGACGACAGCGCCGACCAGGGCAGCGTCATCATCAGCGCGCGCGTCCAGCAGAATCTCGGCATACGCACCGCCGCAGTGACCAGGGGGCCGATGCCGGCCTCGTACGACGCGGTCGGCAGCGTCGCCTACAACGAGCGCGCCGTGGCGCTGGTGCAAGCGCGCGGCAACGGCTTCGTGGAGCGCCTGTATGTGCGGGCGCCGTTCGACGCGGTGCGCAAGGGCCAGCCGCTCGCCGAGCTGTATGTGCCCGACTGGGTGGCGGCACAGGAAGAATACCTGTCGGTCAAGCGCATGCCGGGCGCCGGCGCCGCGCTGGTGGATGCGGCCCGCCAGCGCATGCGCCTGGCGGGCATGAGCGAGGACCAGATTCGCCTGGTCGAATCTACCGGTACGGCGCATGCGCGCACGACCGTGTCGGCGCCGATCGACGGCGTCGTCGCCGAACTGGGCGCGCGTGAAGGGATGACCGTGTCCACCGGCGCCACGCTGTTTCGCATCAACGGGCTGGGAACGGTGTGGGTCAACGCGGAGGTGCCGGAGAACCTGGCGGCGATGGTCGGGCCGGGCACCAAGGTGGCCGCGCGTTCCCCTGCCTTGCCGGGAACGGTTTTCAAGGGCAAGATCAGCGCCATCCTGCCCGAAGTGAATGCGCTGACCCGCACCCTGAAGGCGCGGATCGAGGTGGCCAATCCGTCCGGCCGGCTGGTACCCGGCATGTTCGCCTCCATCAGTTTCAGCGCGCCTGCCGGCAGGGAGGTGTTGTCGGTGCCGTCCGAAGCGGTGATCCAGACCGGCACCC
>JARXKM010000003.1:0-12309 GCA_030272785.1 Pseudomonadota bacterium | reverse complement strand
GCCGGCAGGGAGGTGTTGTCGGTGCCGTCCGAAGCGGTGATCCAGACCGGCACCCGCAGTGTCGTGATGGTGCTGCAAGGCGCGGGCAAGTTCCTGCCGGTGGAAGTCGAGGTCGGTGCCGAAGCGAACGGCCGCAGCGAGATCCGCACCGGCCTGGCCGCCGGCCAAAGCGTAGTGGTCTCCGGCCAGTTCCTGGTCGACTCGGAAGCGAGCCTGAAGGGCACCGCCACGCGCATGGGCGCGGGGGACGCAAAATGATCGCCAAACTGATCCGCTGGTCGATCGCCAACCGCCTGCTGGTGCTGCTGGCGACGCTGATGCTCGCCGCCTGGGGAGCCTGGTCGCTGGCGCGCACGCCGCTCGACGCCATTCCCGACCTGTCGGACGTGCAGGTCATCATCCGCACCAGCTTTCCCGGCCAGTCGCCGCAGATCGTCGAGAACCAGGTCACCTATGCGCTGACGACGACGATGCTGTCGGTGCCGGGTGCGAAGACGGTGCGCGGATATTCGTTCTTCGGCGATTCGTTCGTGTATGTGCTGTTCGAGGATGGCACCGACCCGTATTGGGCCCGTTCGCGCGTGCTCGAGTACCTGAACCAGGTGCAGTCGCGCCTGCCGCCCCAGGCCAAGACGGCGCTCGGTCCGGACGCGACCGGCGTTGGCTGGGTGTATGAATACGCGCTGGTCGACCGCAGCGGCAAGATGGATTTGTCGCAGCTGCGCGCGCTGCAGGACTGGTTCCTGAAATACGAATTGAAGGCCGTGCCGAACGTGGCGGAAGTGGCGAGCGTGGGCGGCATGGTGCGCCAGTACCAGATCGTGCTCGATCCGGACAAGCTGCGCGCCTATAACATCGGCCACGCCAAGGTCATCGCGGCGGTGCAGCGGGCCAACCAGGAAACCGGCGGCGCGGTGATGGAACTGGGCGAGGCCGAATACATGGTGCGCGCATCGGGCTATCTGGCGTCGCTGGACGACTTCCGCAAGATACCGTTGACGGCCAGCGATGCCGGCGTCTCGGTGCGGCTCGGCGATGTCGCGCGCATCCAGGTCGGCCCGGAAATGCGGCGCGGTATCGCGGAACTGGACGGCGAGGGCGAAGTCGCCGGCGGCGTCGTCATCATGCGTTCCGGTAAAAACGCGCTGGCGACGATCGCCGCGGTGAAGGCCAAGCTCGAAAAACTGAAAGCCGGCCTGCCGCCGGGCGTCGACATCGTCACTGTGTACGACCGTTCGAACCTGATCAAGCGCGCGGTGGACAATCTCGAACACAAGCTGATCGAGGAATTCATCGTCGTCGCCATCGTCTGCGCGCTGTTCCTGTTTCATCTGCGCTCCGCGCTGGTGGCGATCGTCACGCTGCCGGTCGGCATCCTGATCGCCTTCATCGCGATGTATTACCAGGGCGTGAACGCCAACATCCTGTCGCTGGGCGGCATCGCGATCGCGGTCGGCGCGATGGTCGATGCCGCGGTGGTGATGATCGAAAACGCCCACAAGCACATCGAGGCCTGGCACCACGCGCATCCCTGCAAACCGCTGCACGGCGAGGCGCACTGGCGCGTGATCGGCGACGCCGCCGCCGAAGTCGGCCCGGCGCTGTTCTTTTCGTTGCTGATCATCGTGCTGTCGTTCATCCCGGTGTTCACGCTGGAGGCGCAGGAGGGCCGATTGTTCGCGCCGCTGGCGTTCACCAAGACCTATGCGATGGCGGCAGCGGCCGGCCTGGCGGTGACGCTGATTCCGGTATTGATGGGCTACCTGATACGCGGCCGGATTCCCGACGAACGGAAAAATCCCCTCAACCGCGGCCTGATCGCGCTGTACCGCCCCGTACTCGACGGCGTGCTGCGCTACCCGAAAGCGACGCTGCTGGGCGCCGCCGTGGTGGCGCTGCTGACGATCTGGCCGGTGTCGCGGCTGGGCGGCGAGTTCATGCCGGCCATCGACGAGGGCGACCTGCTGTACATGCCGTCGGCGCTGCCGGGCCTGTCGGCCGGCAAGGTGTCCGAGCTGCTGCAGCAGACCGACCGGCTGATCAAGACGGTGCCGGAGGTGCAGAGCGTGTTCGGCAAGGCGGGCCGCGCCGACAGCGCCACCGACCCGGCGCCGCTGGAGATGTTCGAGACGACGATCCAGTTCAAGCCGCGCGCGCAGTGGCGTGCCGGCATGACGACCGACAAGCTGGTTGCCGAACTCGATCGCATCGTCAAGGTGCCGGGGCTGTCGAACATCTGGGTGCCGCCGATCCGCAACCGGATCGACATGCTGGCCACCGGCATCAAGAGCCCGGTCGGGGTGAAAGTGGCCGGCGCCAGCCTGCGCGAGATCGACCGCATCACCGGCCAGATCGAACGCGCCGTCAGGCCGGTGGCGGGCGTATCGTCGGCGCTGGCCGAGCGCCTGAACGGCGGGCGCTATGTCGACATCGACATCAATCGCGATGCCGCCGCGCGCTACGGCCTGAACATCGCCGACGTGCAAGGCATCGTCGCGGCGGCGATCGGCGGCGACAATATCGGCGAAACGGTCGAAGGCTTGCAGCGCTTCCCGATCAGCGTGCGCTACCCGCGCGAGGTGCGCGACTCGGTCGACAAACTGCGCCAATTGCCGGTGCTGACCGAGCGCGGCGCGCAAATCCGGCTCGGCGACGTGGCGGCGATCCGCATCAGCGACGGAGCGACTATGCTCAAGAGCGAGAACGCGCGCCTGTCGGGCTGGGTCTACGTCGATATCCGCGACCGCGCCCTGAGCGACGTGGTGCGCGACATGCAGCGGGCCGTCGCCAGCGACGTCAGGCTGCCGCCCGGCTATTCGATCAGCTGGTCCGGCCAGTTCGAATACCTGGAACGGGCGAGCGCCAGGCTGAAGCTGGTGGTGCCGGCGACGTTGCTGATCATCTTCGTCCTGCTGTGCCTGACCTTCCAGCGTTTCGACGAGGCGGCCCTGATCATGGCGACGCTGCCGTTTGCGCTGGCCGGCGGTTTCTGGCTGTTGTGGCTGCTCGGGCACAAGCTGTCGGTCGCCGGCGGCGTCGGCCTGATCGCGCTGGCCGGCGTGTCGGCCGAATTCGGCGTGATCATGCTGCTGTACCTGAAGAACGCCTGGACCGCGCGGCAAGCCGCGGGCAAGGACAGCGAAGCGGACCTGCTCGACGCGATCCGCGACGGCGCGGTGCTGCGCGTACGTCCCAAGGCGATGACGGTGGCGGTGATCATCGCCGGCCTGGTGCCGATCATGGTCGGCACGGGCAGCGGTTCCGAAGTGATGCAGCGGATCGCCGCGCCGATGGTCGGCGGGATGATCACCGCCCCCTTGCTGTCGATGCTGGTGGTGCCGGCGGTGTTTCTGCTGCTGCGGCGCCGCCAGCTTCGCCAGGCAGCGGCGCGCGCACCAACGCTCGCGCAGGCGGTGCAGACGCACTGACGGCGCCGGTTGGCGCCTAGCCGCCGCGTGAACCGTTCAAGGCCGCGGCGGCGCGGATCAACGCGTTGAAGACATCGGCATCGATGGCGTCGCCCTGGTGCAGGTCGATCGCCCGCCGCGTGTTGCCTTCAAGGCTGGCGTTGAACAGGTGCGTGGGGTCGGCGAGCGCGGCGCCCTTGGCGAACGTCAGCTTGACCGCGCTCTTGTACGCCTCGCCGGTGCAGATCAGGCCATCGTGCGACCACACCGGCACGCGCCATTTCCATTCCTCGAGCACGTCGGGGAGCGCGTGCTTGATCAGCGCGCGGACATGGGCCAGCGTCGCGCCACGCCAGTCGCCCAGTTCGGCGATCCGCGCGTCGATCAGCAGGGACGGCGATGGCGCCGGCGGTGTTGGGCGCTTGATCACGTCCAGCTGACCTGGTGGTCCAATTACGCCGCTGCCGGCGCCGCGATCGGTTGCGGCTTCGACCCGCTGGTCGACCCCGACCTGGTTATGCGATCGCCGCTGACAGGGTCTTTCTTTCTGCTGGTGAAGCGGTCGGTGAACTGGCTGCCGTTGTCGGTGAGCAGCTTGACGATGGTGATCAGACAGGCGTCTTTCACCTTGATCAAGAAGTCGCTAATGCTGCTGACGGACTGGTCGGCATAGATTTCCATGAAGACCGAACGGGTCGCGCGATCGATGGCGACGAACAAATAGCGCCGCGAAGTCTCGTTGAGCAATTGAGGTTCGTACTTGATATCTATGTGGAGATAGCCAGGTTCGTAGTCCTTGAACGTATTGTTGGTCGCGGGCTTCTAGCCTTCGAGGACAGGGACCAAACCGCGCAGGTCTGAGACACCATGGTGGCGCAGGCAAGGCCCCAGGCCGGATCGGGAGACGGCAGGATTGATGAACTCACGCGTGACAGCAAGCAGGTCGTCTGTGGGTAGCAAGAGGGTCTCGCGCAGTACCGCCACGATCAGTTCGTGCGCCGGAGTGAGCGTCAATACCGCAACAGCGGGCTTTTGTGTTGTCTTGCCAACATGTTGAGACAAGGCCTGCGCCGCGAAGTATCAATGCGCTCGTCGACGACTCGGCCGAAGTATCTGCGCACAAAGCGACGGTTTTAGCCAGTGTGAATGCTTTATGGGACGGCCGGAGCGCCCTGTCCTCTGCCGGATGATGCGCTTGCGTCAAGGGCAATTTTTCAAATCGAGGTGATACACCATCGCCGCACCTTTGGTAGCATCGGTGGTGTCGAGCGACGCCATGGCCTCGCCGGCCCCTCGGTCGCCCCCCAAGTTAAGTGTAATGTCGACGTTTAGCATGGCGGCATCTCCGCAGCCAACGCGTTTCATTTGTCCAGCACCAATGGTTTCAGTAAAAAAATAATCGCCTTCATGCGCCCCTTTGATCTTTCGCTTGAAGACGCGACCCTGCGGATTGTTATGTGGTCCCAAAAAATACTTAACGTCGAGTTCTGTTTCCTGCCTTGGTGCCAGCTTTGCGAAGCCCCGGTAGTCTACCTTGTAGACCCCGATGGATTGACGTGCGGGCAATTTAAGTGGCGCCGAGATTCGGCAAACTTTTCGCTGCACTGCGACGCTCGAAGCAGGGCTGCTTTCTACAGTAAATTTGTCAAACAAGATGCTCAGGGTGGCGCCATCCGGAGCCAAGACGATCGAATAGCTCCCCTCGGGGCATCCGTTGGCATCCTCGGCGCATGCCGGCAGGGAAATAAACACGACGCAAGCGAGCGCACTTTTAATAAAAAGCTTCATTGGCTACCTCATGCAAATAGAAATCGAACGCGCCGGAAGCGGCGCGCTCGGAGCTGCAATCGTTTAGTTGCCGCATCGCTTCCATTGCAGTTGGTAAATGATTCCTGCATTGACGTCTTGCGAGTCGATCGAAGTGACCGCTTCTTTGTTCCCCACAGTAGTCACGCGCATGCTTGAGTTGGTCCGCAGATTCACATCAGCGCCGCAACCGGACCAGACGACCGACTCAGCGGTAAGTTGGTTGTTGATCAAGTAATCCTCGTCAAGGGCGCCGCGGAATACGCGCTGAAACCCAGGTCCCCTCGTACCAGCGAAAAAGTATTCGACGTTGAACTGCGAAGTCGCCGATGCCGGCAGATGATTGAAGCCGCGATAATCGATTTTCAGGACCGACACGCTCATTCCCTGTGGCACGTGCACCGGGATGGCGATGTTGCAGCTCTTGCGGTCAAAGTTTTTCCCAGTCGTGCCACCGACAGAGATCTGGTATTGGTCGAATAACAGACTCAAGGACTTTGCGTCTGGACTCAAGGTGGCAGACACGGTGCCTTCCGGACAGCCGGTGCCGCCGTAGCCCGGCTTGCCGAGAGAAATGTCATCGGCGGCGAAAACCGGGGCGCTAAGAATGAATGTGGAAAGTAAAAGGGCATATGATTTCATGTTGGTTCTCCTGATCGATTTTCTGGCTAACGGAACCGGAAACGATGACGATTTCACGTTCGTCCCGGATGGCGTATCAACAGACTATCCGCCAATCGCTTCGGCGAGTGTACGGAAGCGGTTTCATCTGTAAGCGGAGGTAACGAGGAGTAGGGCCAAATGGGGGCGGCGGCGTCGGGCAGGAAGCGCCGACAAGCGACGAGCCGCGCGTGCTACCTAACGGCTTGCGCGGCCGATCAACACATGTGCGACGGTTAATCCTGCAAGGCCGAGTCCGATCACCCAGTGAATCGTCGACCAAATCGGACGGCTGGCTTCGTCGGCGAGGTAATACAAGCCGAATGCGGTCATCACCAGCATGGCCATTGTCATGATCATTGCCCAGCCGGAGGCCAGATTGCGGCGCGCCTTCACCGCGCGGCGAATGTGGCTATGCATCAGGCTGCCGAGAAAGAACAGCATGACCATCGCGCCCGCGCCATGGATCTTCATCGCCCATGGTTCGAGCGGATGGACGGTTTCGCCGAACTGGCTGGCCGGCCGCAGGAAATACCGCGCGATCAACCATGCCGCGCCGCTTAGCAGCAGCACCAAAACGCTTGCATACATCGAGCGGCGATTCCAGCGTTCGATGCGCAGGTTGACATGGTGGCGCGAGTGCGCGCCGCCGGGAGTGGGCAGTTTATGGAGGGGCATGGCTCAGATTATAAATGCAGCGGCGCCAAACGTCCTCAGGCAGGGGTGGCCGGCATTTCCGCTGGCCATCACCACCTTGGTCAACGCGTCGGCGACGGCGCAGCTTGGCGCGCGAACGCTGACGCTCACGGCCGCCACAACGGGGTGACCGCTGCGACCGTCAACCAGTGGGCTGACCGCGAGGCCAGCACGTGTCAGCTTGCCGGCGAAGTAATTTGCCGAGGTCGCGATTGCCTCGTTGCGTAGCGTGAGTTGCGCACCAATCGCCGCGGGGCGCTGGACGGCGCGCACCGCGACCGGCCACGCCGACGCGCCGACCACACGCATGTCCCCGCCCGCATTGACACAAGCACTGTCGACCCCGTGCAGTTGTAGCGATTCAATCGCCAGGTCGACGGCATAACCTTTCGCGATGCCGCCAAGGTCGACCCACGCATTGGCCGTCTTGCGCACGCGGCCGATCACATCGAGCTCAAACGCTCGCACACCGGGGACGAACGACGGCGCCGGCGTCATCGGCGCGGGCAGGTAGGCCCACTCGACCAGGCGCGGCGCGCACGCCAGGTCGAAGCAGCCGCCGGAAGCGTCGGCAACTTGCTCGGCCAGCTGCAGCACCATCCATGTGTGCGGATCAATGTCGACCAGGTCCCCGGCCTTGGCACGGTTAAAGCGGGCGAGGTCGCTGTCTGGAGCATGGAAACTCATCAACCGGTGGACCAGCGCGATTTCGGCAAACGCCGCTGTCACGGCCTCCGGCGCCGGCTCGGATTCGAGCGCGATTTCCACCAGCGTACCCAACCAGGGCTGGGCGCGCCGTATCATTTCGCCAGCACCACTTTGGCGATGGCGGCGATGCGGCGCACGCCGTCGGTGACGTGCGTGCAGGAGAGCGTCGCGCCGCTGATATTGGCAATCCCTTCGCCAATGGCGATGCCGCCCTCGGCGCGCTTGCCGACAAATTGCCGGCGCCAGGCCGGGTTGCGAATTTCGCCGCCGTGGCTTTCGCGATAGGTCAGGATCTCGACCTGGCGCACACTGGCGTCAAGGTTCAATCCGACCGCATAGGAGATCAGTTCAAATTTCCCGACCACGTCATCGAGCACGATGTAGCCGATCAGTTGGTCCCCCTTGAGAGCGGCCACCACCCGCCAGTTCACCGACCTGGATGGCAGAGCGGCCAGACTTTCCACTTGCTGCATCTGCAGCGTGGATAGTGCAATATCCTGGCGACGAAATAACGTCGCCTCGGGGAAGATGATTTTTTGCGACTGCTCGACAGTCAGGTATTGCGTTGCAAACGCCGGCGCGCTGGCGGCGCCAGCGGCCACCAACACCCAATTGAATGGCCGGTTCATGGCGCGTCAGTACGAAAAGCCGACGCCGAGATTGAGGCGGTCACGCGTCTTGTCTTCGCTGAACTTCTGATAATCCGCCTTCAGCACTACGCCTTCGCCGATACGCAAATTGGCGCCGAGTGTCGCCACTTTTTCTTCCGCGCCGACGGGCACGCCCAAGCCGGCAGGCAGCGCCGAATAGCGCTTGGCCGTATTGAACTGTTCGTAGCGCGCGAACGGACTAAAAACATAGTCGCCCGACTTGTACAGCTGATAGGCGGCCTGCGCATACCAACCGGCGAAGCTGGCAGGGACCGGTGTCGGTTCGCCGACAAATGTCAGGTTCAGCGCGTCGACGTTGCGGATGTCGCCGCGGGCGTACACGGCCGACAAGTCCCAATGGCCTGGCGTGTAGCGGCCGTGCAGGTCAAACACGGTGATGCGCGCGTCCGGCGCGGCGAAGCCAGCGCTCTTGTGTCCGGCGTTGCCGGTGAAGACCGAGCCGCCGATCAACACGCCGGGCACGCCGCGCCAGTTCAGCGCGCCGTGCACCGACAGGTTGCGCGACTTGGCCAGTTGGCCTTCCTGGTGGACGCTGCCCAAGGGCGACTCGCGGCCATCGGCCGATGCCGCGTCCCATTTGGTCACGTCAAAGCCGGTGGTCAGGCCCGCATCCCAACTGAGGCCGCTGGCAAAGTCGCCCGACAAGCCGACGCCGACTTCGCGCCAGGTCGATGGAATGATGGCCGTCTCGACGAAATTGCGTTCGACGCCGTAGTAGGCGGTCGGCTCGTGATTGGTATTGAGCAGGCCCGCAGGAATCAGGAACAATCCCGCCTTGGCACGCAGGCCGTTGTCGAATTCGCGCTCGACATACAGCTGCTCGATGGCGCTCTCGCCGGCGTCGCTGGCGGACGTCACCGCGTGCTCCCATTCGAACTCCGACACCAACTTCGTCTTGTCGTCGAAGCGGTGCTGGATGCCAATGACTGCACGCCGCACATCGGTCTGGGCAGCGCTGGCGTTCTTGCTGGGCCGATTGTAGTTCAGTTCGCCGTAACCGGTGATCACGGTTGACGGCGCAGCCGCGGTGACTGGTGCCGGCATGGCTGCGGCAGGCGCGGGCGCTCGCGCGACCGCCTGCTGCTGTTGCTCGATGGTTTCGGTCTTGCGCTGATTGGCCTTCAATTCGGCCTTCAGCTGTTCCAGCTCGGCGGCCATCTTGTCGATGCGCGAAAGCAGTTCGGCTTCGCTGGCTTGGGCGTGAAACGGGGCAGCAAGGAAGGCGGCGGCTACAGCGGCGGCAAGCAGTTTGCGATTCATGGGATTCTCGATTTTCAAGGTTGGGGTTGTGGTTGATCGGCGTCGTTCAAGGTGCCGAGGAACTTAATAAGGTCGTCGATTTCGCGACTGCTCAATGCAGGCGCCATGCCGGGTTGGCGGTTGTACGGGCCTTCCGTGCGATTGACGTTGGCGTGGTACTCCGCAGGCAGGTCATTGAACTTCAGAACAGAACCGTCGGACGCGAGCGGATACCATTCTTCAGGGTTGGTATCGCGACGCACATAGAAACCGACCACGTCCTTCAAGGTGGTGAACACGCCATTGTGGAAGAAAACCTTGCGGGTCGCGACATTGCGCAGCGTCGGCACCTTGAATGCGCCGCACAGGTCGGCGCGGGCGGCCAGGTCGGTGCGGTCCGGGCCGCACAAGCCCAAGTCGAAATAGCGTGGATCGGCGGTCGCCGCAATGCGTGTATTGCGGGGCACGCCGAGGTTGTCGAAACTGAAGTCGGTGAATAGCGGGGCAGCGCCATCGGCACCGCGCGCGCTGTTATGGCACGCGACGCAGTTGCCCTTGGTAGCGTCGTTGAAAAGCGCAAGGCCGCGCAATTCGGCGCCATTGAGTTGTGTCTTGCCGGCCAAGAATTGGTCGTACTTGGAATCGAAGGGGTGAAACGCAGGATCCTCTTTCTGGAATTGCTGCAACGCGAACGCGACGCGGTCGAATGCCTGCTCCGGGTGATCGAGGACCGATGCGCCGAAGACAAGGCGGAATTGCTCGACATAGCGCGCCTGCTTCAATCGCCCGACCAGCTCTTCTTTGCTGGCGTTGGCCATTTCATGCGGCGCGAGAAACGGCCGCTTTGCCTGCTCCTCCAGTGATTGGGCACGGCCGTCACGGTTGAAACCGCCAATCGCCGTGCCGTCCTTGTCGAACGAGAAGGACGGGTTCGCGCTCAAGTAACGCAGTGATGGGGTGGCACGAAAACCGGCCACGGCGCCGTCCGCGCCGCCAAGTTGGGTGGCCAGGCTGTTGGGCTGGGCGTGCGCATTGGCGGGGTTGTGGCAACTGGCACACGACTGTTTTCCCGACGCAGACAGGGTGGGGTCGTTGAAGATCTGCGCACCTATTAGTGCTGCCGGGCTCAATCCAGCAATCGTGCCGGGCTGCTGCGATGGACTGGAGCCGCCGCATCCAGTCAGGGAAGCGCCAAACGCCAGCGCAACCAAAGCGCGGCGTGGAGACGATCTATCGAAGAAGCGAAGCATGGATTGTTTGTACCTTCAAAGGCAATGTTTTTGTAAATGAGAATGATTATAATTCGTAATTAAGAGCTCGACAATGGCATGACATCGTTGTTGTCTGTCAGCCACAGCACGAAAGTTACGAGGCGGGGTGAGTGCGCATAAAGCATCGTACTTATTGCCATGCCGTTGATTGCAAGCGCCACCGCGTACCGGACAATAGAACGGCCGCGTCAACGGTGCTGGAACGAGCAAGTTGCCGTCCAATCGGGAGGATCGGAGTATGGCGGCGCCGTAATAGGAGGAATCGCAGGCGGACTGCTTGGCAACCAGATCGGTCGAGGAAACGGTAGGGTCGTTGCTACGGCCATCGGCGCGGCTACTGGCGCTATCGCTGGCGACCGGGTAGCCTGTCGTTACCAACCCGCTACATCGTATCAAACGGTTCGACGATGCAAAACGGTCATTGACCACGTCCGCGTGCCGGTCGTCTACGCGCCAGTGTCGGTCTATGAAGCTGCGCCCGATTACCAGAACCGGGAATATTACATTGAGGAACAGCCTAAATGGCGCCACAAGCACGGGAAGCGTCATCGCCACGATGATGATGAGGATGAGTACGACGAACATCGTCGTGGCCGCCGAGACGGCGACGACGATTGAATTTCATGCTTGACTAATCCGAGGGTGGTCTAGCCGACCAGCTCATCCTGCACAAGAGTGTGCACAAGTTGCGCAAGTGTCTATGATTTGCTCAAATTTCACGGGGTTCCCGGTGTCCTGCGATGGCCTCGCGAAGGGGGCGGGCGGGTCGCCTACCTCAGCATCGGCGCGATCAGCGTATCGAGGATCTTGTACTGCGCCTCGATCATCGGCGGATTCGGATCGTGGCCGGTAGCCGGCAGCAGGAAGAATTCCTTGCGCGGCGCGCTGATGGCGTCGAAGTAGCGCTTGGCCACGGCCGGCGTGGTGGTCAGGTCCTGCTCGCCCTGGATCAGGAATACCGGGATCTTGAAATCGACGCCAAGCTGGTACAGGTTCAGCGTCGCATGCATGCCGTCGCCCTTCATGCCGACATACTGGATCCACGAATAGTCTTCGCCCTTTTCGTAATCGGCCTGCATTTGCTCGCTCGCGTAGGCCGGCCCGAGCGTCCACCAGGCCTTCGGCGCCGGCACGCTGTGTTGCGCTTCGTATGCGCGCGACAGGCGGCGGAACGCGCCTGGCGTGCGCGGGTTGGCCCACGGCGGCGCGCCCAGCGCTTCGAGCGCGGCGACGCTCTTGGCGTCGCCGGCGGCGCGCGCCAGCGACAGGAAAGTGCGATAGCTGTCGGCTTCGTTTTCGCGTCCGTTGACCAGCTGGCCGGTACCGAGGTAGGCGACGAACAGGTCCGGGCGCGCCTTCGCCATGTGCACCGACAGCGCCGAACCCCAGGAGCCGCCGAACAGGATCAGCTTTTTCGCCTTCAGGTGCGTGGCGATATATTGGGCCAGTTCGGTGCCGTCGCTGGCGAGCCCCGCGATCGTCAGCACGCCGTCCGCGGTGGCGGGATTACGCGTGAAGGTGCGGCCGGCGCCGCGCTGGTCCCACTGCACCAGCGTGAATTTGTTTTCCCACGCGATGTACGGCAGGTTGCCGAATACCGTGTTCGGATTGCCCGGACCGCCGTGCACCACCAGGATGACCGGATTGGCGCAGTCGGCGCCCTTGATGGTGACCCATTGATCGATGCCGCCGATGCGCACGAAGCCTTCCTCGTTGACCTGGCGGTGGCCGGCGTCGCACTGGATGGGCGCGGCGGAAATCGCCCGCGGCGGCGGCGCCGATTGCGATGCGGCGTTCAGGGAGGTCAGGCCGATCAGCGTAGCAAGGAAGCCGGAGGCAAGTTTGCGCATG
>JARXKM010000489.1:1564-2833 GCA_030272785.1 Pseudomonadota bacterium | reverse complement strand
ACGTCCAAACCGGAGGACGCGATCGGCCTGGAAACCTACCTCAAGCACTGGGTGCCGACCCGCATCTTCGCGCCGGGCACGACGCCGGCCTACTCCAACTACGCCACCACGGTCGCCGGCTACATCGTGCAGCGCGTGTCGGGCCAGCCGTTCGACGACTATGTCGATCAGCACGTCTTCGCGCCGCTGGACATGAAGCACGCCAGCTTCCGCCAGCCGCTGCCGGCAGCGCTGCAGCCGCTGGCGGCGAAAGGCTACAAGGAAGGCTCGGACAAGGCGGAGGGCTACGAGATCGTCAACCCGGCGCCCGCAGGCGCACTGGCCGCGTCGGGCGAAGACATGGGCCACTTCATGATTGCCCACCTGCAGGACGGCAGGTACGGGGCCAACCGCATCCTGGGCGAGGCAACGGCCAGGCAGATGCACGCCACGGCGCTCACCATCCTGCCGCCGCTGCATCGCATGCTGCTGGGCTTCTACGAAACCACCGTCAATGGCCATCGCGCCATTTCCCACGCCGGCGACACCCAATGGTTCCACAGCGACCTGAGCCTGTTCCTGGATGATGGCCTGGGCTTGTACATCTCGATGAACAGCACGGGCAGCGAAGGCGCCGCGCACAAGGTTCGCGAGGCCCTGTTCAAGGGCTTCGCCGACCGTTACCTGCCGGGGCCGAACGCCGAGGGCAGGGTGGATGCAGCGACCGCCAAGCTGCACGCGCAGCAGATGGCCGGCCTCTACGAGAACAGCCGCCGCACTGAGGACAGCTTCATCTCGCTCACCAACCTGGTTGGCCAGAGCAAAGTCGCGGTGACCGCGGAAGGCGCGCTCTCGGTGCCATCGGTGACCGGCATCGACGGCCTGCCGGTGAAATGGCGCGAGGTTGCGCCCTATGTGTGGCGTGACATCAACAGCTCCGATCGCCTGGCGGCCAAGGTCGTCGACGGGCACGTGCAGCGCTGGAGCTTTGAGCCGGTGTCGCCGTTCATGGTCTTCGAGCCGGTGCCGTGGTGGAAGTCGTCGGGCTGGCTGTTGCCGGCGGTCGGCGCGGGCCTGCTTGCATTGCTGTTGACCGTGCTCGCGTGGCCGGCGTCGGCACTGGTGCGCCGTCATTACAAAACCCGGTACCAGTTGACCGGATCCGACGCGCGCGCGCACCGCGTGATCCGCGTCGCCGCGCTCGTCGAGCTGGCGGTCTTCGTCGCGGCCATCTGGCTGATGGTGGTCATGCTGGGCGACTTCAACCAGCTCTCGGCGGGCAATGACTGG
>JARXKM010000489.1:0-1464 GCA_030272785.1 Pseudomonadota bacterium | reverse complement strand
CACCTGTCCGCGTCACGTTGTCGCTGCACAACGAACCGCTGCCCCTGTCGGCGCCGTTTCGCATCTCCGGCCACGTGTTCCATGCCATGCCGGCCACGGTGGTCACACTCAGCGATGGTACGCATGAAGGTCGTGGCGAGGCGGCCGGCGTCTATTACCTGGACGATCGGCCGGAAGGCATACTGGTCACGCTCGAGGCGTTGCGCGACACCATCGAGGCAGGCCTGACCCGGTCGGCATTGCGCGAGCTGCTGCCCCCCGGCGGCGCGCGCAATGCGCTCGACTGCGCCTTGTGGGAGCTGGAGGCCAAGCGCGCCGGTATGCCGGTGTGGAAGCTCGCGGGCCTGGACGCACCGCGCGCCTTGCTGACGACGTTTACCGTGGGCGCGGACGATCCCGCCCTCATGGCGGCCGGCGCAGTGGCCTACAAACAGGCACGCGCGATCAAGCTCAAGCTGACCGGCGATGCACCGCTCGACAGCGAGCGCGTGCGTGCGGTGCGCGCGGCGCGGCCGGACGTCTGGCTGGCCGTCGATGCCAACCAGGGCTACCTGCCCGATACCTTGCCGCAGCTGCTACCGACCTTGCTCGAAGCGCGCGTCGCTTTGCTAGAGCAACCGTGCCGACGCGGCCACGAAGCCGAGCTCGATGGCGTCGATCGGCCGATTCCCTTCGCCGCCGACGAAAGCGTGCAGGGCCTTGACGAAGTGGATGCACTGGCCGGCCGCTTCGACGTGGTCAACATCAAGCTGGACAAGTGCGGTGGCCTGACCGAGGGCCTGCTGATGGCCCGGCGGGCGCGCGAACTGGGCATGCAGGTGATGGTCGGCAACATGGCCGGCACCAGCCTGGCGATGGCGCCGGCCTTCGTGATTGGCCAGCTGTGCGACGTGGTGGATCTTGATGGTCCGCTGTTCCTCGCCCGCGATCGCAGTCCGGCGGTGCGTTACGAGGACGGCCTGATCATGTGCGACCCCGTCGTCTGGGGGCCCGTGCAGGCGCCCGGCGGATGAACCTGGCGCAGGAAAAAACCTGGTTTGGCCAGCCGCGCGGGCTGACCATCCTGTTCCTCACCCAGATGTGGGAGATCTTCTCCTATTACGGGATGCGCACGCTGCTGGTCTATTACATGACCAAGCAGCTGTTGTTCGCGCAGGAAAAATCCTCGCTGATCTATGGCACCTACACCGCGCTCGCCTACTTCACGCCGATCTTGGGTGGCGCCATCGCGGACCGCTGGCTGGGCAAGCGCCGCTCAGTGGTGATCGGCGCGAGCGTCATGGCCGCCGGCCATTTCATGATGGCGTTCGAGCCGCTGTTCTTCGTGGCGTTGGCGACCATCGCGCTGGGCAACGGGCTGTTCCTGCCCAGCTTGCCGAGCCAGATCAACACGCTGTATCGCGTCGACGATCCCAGGCGCGGGCGTGCGTTCAACGTCTACTACGTCGGCATCAACGTCGGCGG
>JARXKM010000488.1 GCA_030272785.1 Pseudomonadota bacterium | reverse complement strand
GCCACCAAGGGCTATCCGCCGTCGGTGTTCGCCAAGCTGCCGGTGCTGGTCGAACGGGCCGGCAACGGCCTCGAAGGCGGCGGCTCGATCACCGCCTTCTACACCGTGCTGTCGGAAGGCGACGACCAGCAGGACCCGATCGCCGATG
This sequence comes from Pseudomonadota bacterium, assembly GCA_030272785.1. Classification (GTDB taxonomy): domain Bacteria; phylum Pseudomonadota; class Gammaproteobacteria; order Burkholderiales; family Burkholderiaceae_D; genus JAFCUW01. The sequence goes on along the minus strand of JARXKM010000488.1, from coordinate 2,693 downwards.
CCGCGCGCGGTATCCTCGACGGCCACATCGTGCTCGACCGCCACCTGGCCGAGGCGGGCCACTACCCGGCGATCGACATCGAACAGTCGATCAGCCGCGCCATGCACTCGATCACCTCGACGCCGCACCAGATGGCGGCGCGCCGTCTCAAGCAGCTGTACTCGCGCTACCAGCGCTCGCGCGACCTGATCAGCGTGGGCGCCTACGCCGCCGGCAGCGACCCGGTGCTCGACCAGGCCATCGCCCTGCACGACCAGATCGAAACCTTCCTGTGCCAGGAAATCGGCGACAAGGTCGACATGCTGCAGAGCTTGGGCCAACTTACCTCGCTGTTTGACTGATGGCCGGCCGGACCGGCACCCTATAATGGTTCACCATGGCCACCCGCTCCGCACTCACCACCCTCATTGAACTGGCTCAGCGCGACACCGACGACGCCGCCAAGCGGCTCGGTGCGGCGCTGGCGGCGGCCGAGGACACCGAACAAAAGCTGCAGATGCTGCTCGACTACCGCGAGGACTACGCGCGCAAGCTCGATGCGGCGCAGGTGGCCGGCATCACGCCGCTGGCCTACCGCAATTTCGTCGCCTTCATCGACAAGCTCGATAACGCGATCAACGGCCAGCGCGAAGTGGTCAAGCACGCTCACCGCAAGAGCGCGCTCGAAAAGACCGCGTGGCAGGCCAGCGAGCGCAAACGGCTGTCGTACCGCACCCTGAACGAGCGCGCGGCGGCCGAAACGCTGCGCATCGAGAACAAGCGCGACCAGAAGCAGATGGACGAACACGCGGCCCGCCAGGCCTATTACAAACGCTGAACCGGTCTACGACACCGCCCACGATCATGCACACTCCGACTCTCCCGATCCAGCTTGCCAACGCCAGCGCCAACCCGGCGCCGCCACGCGCGAACGCCGCGCCGGCCGCCGACAACAGCCAGTTCAGCGCCGCCCTGTCGCGCCAGATGGAGCAGCGCCGGCAGGATGGCGCCGCCGCCGCCAGCCAGGCGCCGGCCGCGCAGCAGCCCGACCAGTCTCCGGCCAACACGGCCGACACGGCCGGACAGACGCCGCAGACGCCAGCGCAAGCGCAGGCCCAGGCCAAGCCGGCCGACGGCAAGCGCGCCGCCAGCGCCGACGAGCGCGATGACGCCGCTGCCAGCGCCGATGCGGCCGCGGTCAGCCCGGTCACCGACATGCTGGCCCTGGTGGCCAGCTTCAACCAGCTGGCCGCCGCCGCGCCGGCCGCCACGCCGGCGCCGCTGTCCGATCCGCTCGCCGCTGCAGCGGCCGCGCAAGCCGGCGCCCTGCCCGGCCTGGCCGAACGGCAGCTCAAGGCCGATCTCGACGCCGCCGCCGGCAAGGCGCCAGCGGCGCTGGCCGGCGCGCCGGGCAGCGACGACAAGGCGAGCGCCGCCCCGGCGCCGGCCGTCGACGCCGCCGCGCGCTTTTCGATGAAGACATTGGCCGCGCCCGCTGCCGAACTGAAACCAAAGGGGGGCACCCCGGCCGCCCCGGCCAATCCGGCCAATCCGGCCAATCCGGCCGCGCCGGCCGCGCCGGCGGTGACGGCGATGCCGGCAGCCGATGGCGCCGCGCGCGCCGTGCGGACCGACGGCCTGGCCGCCGCGCCGCAAACGGCTGCGACCGACCGCGCCGACTTCGGCAAGATTGCCGTCAGCACCCGTGCCGAGGCGGCGCCCGCGCCGACAGCGGCGCTGCTGCCGGCCGACACGGCGCCGCGTGCGCGCGAAGCCATCGCCGACATCGCCGCCCTGAAAGAGGCGCCCGCGCCGGTGCCGGCGCCGCAGCTCGCGCCGCTGCAGCCGGCCACCTTGGCGATGACGCAGGCAGCCGGTGCGCCGGCCATTGCCGCGCGGGTCGGCACACCGGCCTGGGACAACCAGGTCGGCCAGAAGATCGTCTGGATGGTCGCCGGCAAGGAGCAAAGCGCCTCGCTGACGCTCAACCCGCCCGACATGGGGCCGATGCAAGTGGTGCTCAGCGTGACCAACGACCACGCCACCGTGACCTTCAGCGCGGCCCAGCCGGAAGTGCGGCAGGCGCTCGAAAACGCCATGCCGAAACTGCGCGAGATGCTCGGCGAGAGCGGCATCTCGCTGGGCAACGCGACGGTCAACGCCGGCCTGTCCGACCAGCGCCAGGCGCAGCAGGGCGAGCAGCCGCGCAACCAGGGCGGCACGGGTGCGCGCTTCGGCGCCGGCGCCGACACGGCGCCGGCGGCGGCGGTCGCACCGCGCCAGCCGCGCGACGGCGGCGGCAACGGCTTGGTCGACACCTTCGCCTGACGTCCGCGCGCATGCGCGGCCGCGCTCGCGCCGCGCCGCCGCGCGAACGCCGCACGCGGTGGCGCAGCCGGCCACCACGCGCGCGCCGAGAACGATCGCGCGCGCCTTGTTGGAAGCGCATCGCTTTATCGCGATTTGTTATCAAACTGGCCGGCAAGCGACGAGTTGGCTGCTGTTATTCCCTCTTTTCCACGCATCTGGTCGCGCACTTAATCCCGATAATGACATAATGACGGCGTGATCCATTTACAGCACCTGGGGTACCTTGAAAGCGAATGCAAAAATGAAGGCTGATCCAAAGGCAGAGGCAGCGCCGGCCCCGAAGGGCTCGAAAAAGAAGCTGATCATGATGGCGGCGATCGCCCTGGTGGTCGGCGGCGGCGGCG
>JARXKM010000487.1 GCA_030272785.1 Pseudomonadota bacterium | reverse complement strand
GCCTGGGCGCAGCCCGAGAAAATCGGCGCCACCCAGCTCAAACCGATCCCCGAGCAGGCCCAGGCCGCGCTGTGGGCCTCGAAGGTGCTGGCGCGCTACCATTACAAGGCGATGCCGCTCGACGACGCCATGTCGATCAAGATTTTCGACCGCTATTTCAAGACGCTCGACGGCGAAAAATTGTACTTCGTGCAAAGCGACATCGACCAGTTCGAGCCGGTGCGCACCAAGCTCGACGACGCCATCAACAACGAGAACCTGACCTTGCCGTTTGCCGTCTACAACCTGTACCAGCAGCGCTTTGGCGAACGCATGGCGTATGCGCGCGAACTGCTGAAGGGCAAATTCGATTTCAACACCGACGAAACCTTGCAGATCGACCGCGAAAAAGCGGCCTGGCCGAAGAATGACGACGAGGCGCGCGAGCTGTGGCGCAAGCGCGTCAAGAACGACTGGCTGCGCCTGAAGCTGGCCGGCAAGGAAGACAAGGCGATCCGCGAAATGCTCGACAAGCGCTACGACAACTACGTCGTGCGCATGCGCAAGCTGAACGGCGAGGACGTGTTCCAGATGTTCATGAACGCCTACGCCATGTCGATCGAGCCGCACACCAACTACCTCGGCCCGCGCTCGGCGGAAAACTTCGACATCGCCATGCGCCTCTCGCTCGAAGGCATCGGCGCGGTGCTGCAGTCGCGCGACGAATACACGGTGATCCGCGAGATCGTCGCCGGCAGCCCGGCCGGCCTGTCGGGCAAGCTGAAGGTGGGCGACCGCATCGTCGGCGTCGCCCAGGGCGACACGCCGGCCTTCACCGAAGTGCTGGGCTGGCGCATCGACGATGTCGTGCAGCTGATCCGCGGCACCAAGGATTCGACCGTCCGCCTCGACGTGCTGCCGGCCGATGCGGGCCCCGACGGCAAGCACACCCAGGTCTCGCTGGTGCGCAAGAAGATCAACATGGAAGAGCAGTCGGCCAAGAAGTCGATCATCGACGTGCGCGACGGCGCCGTAAAGCGGCGCATCGGCGTCATTTCGCTGCCGACCTTCTATCTCGACTTCGAAGCGCGCCGGCGCGGCGACAAGGACTTCAAGAGCGCCACGCGCGACGTCGCCCGCATCCTCGGCGAGCTGAAAAAGGAAAAGGTCGACAACGTGCTGATCGACCTGCGCAACAACGGCGGCGGCTCGCTGATCGAAGCGGTCGAGCTGACCGGCCTGTTCATCGACAAGGGCCCGGTGGTCCAGCAGCGCACCGCCGAAGGCAAGGTCGAGATCGAGAACGACACCAATCCGGGCCTCGCCTGGGACGGTCCGGTGGGCGTGCTGATCAACCGCGGTTCGGCGTCGGCGTCGGAGATTTTCGCCGCCGCGATCCAGGACTACGGGCGCGGCCTGATCATCGGCGAGCCGAGCTTCGGCAAGGGCACCGTGCAGCAGCTGCTGCCGCTCGACCGCTTCGCGCAGAGCGACAAGGTCCACTACGGCGAACTGAAAATGACGATCGCGCAGTTCTTCCGCATCAACGGCGGCACCACCCAGCTGCGCGGCGTCACGCCCGACATCAAGCTGCCGGTCACCGCCGACGCCGACACGTTCGGCGAGTCGAGCTACGACAACGCCTTGCCGTGGGTGTCGATCAAGCCGGCCAGCTACGTGCCGTCGGGCGACCTGAAGGAGTTGTTCGCGCCGCTGCAGAAGCGTCATGAAGTGCGCGTCGCCAAGGACAAGGACTTCCAGTACCTGAACGAGGACATCGCCGAAGCGCGCAAGCTGCGCAAGGACAACGCCATCTCGCTCAACGAGACGGTGCGCCGCAAGGAGCGCGATGCGCAGGACGCCCGCGCCAAGCTGCGCGAGGCGCGCTTGGCGATACAGGTGCCGGGCGACGAGCTTCCCGGCGCCACCGGGCCCGATGGCGGGCGCAGCAAGGTGCCGGCGCCGACCGCCAAGCCGGCGTCCAAGGCAGTGGCGCTGAAAGGCGCCGGCCGCCTCGACGACGGCCTGCAGTTCGACGAGCGCAACCTGACGGCCGAACTGGCCGCCGAAAAAGCGGCCAAGAACGCCAAGGACGTGCTGCTGCAGGAAACCGCCCACATCCTCAGCGACGAAGCGGCCATGCTCAAGACCGATACCCGGATGGCCTCGCGCGTGATGCCGTACATGGTGCAGGCCAAGGTGGCGCCGAACTAAAGGTCGGCGTAAACGTCAGCGCGATATTTTCTGAAAAAGCCCGCCAGGCGAATCGCCTGAGCGGGCTTTTTTTCGGGTACAATTCTTTTTGAACGACCGTGCTTTTTTTCGGGCGGCGACCCACAAGGAGATTGTATGGACCTGAATTACACCGACGAGGACCTGGCGTTCCGCGACCATGTGCGCGCCTTCCTCGACCAGCACCTGCCGGCCGACCTGCAGCAGAAAGTGCGCAAGCACCTGCGCCTGGCCAAGGACGACTACGTGCGCTGGCACCAGACCCTGGCCAAGCAGGGCTGGGTGGCGCCGGGCTGGCCGGTGGAATTCGGCGGGCCGGGGTGGAACTCGGTGCAGCGCCACATCTGGGAAGAAGAATGCGCGCGCGCCGGCACGCCGCCGATCCTGCCGTTCGGCGTCAACATGGTCGCGCCGGTGATCATGGCGTTCGGCAGCGCCGCGCAGAAGGCGCACTTCCTGCCGCGCATCCTGTCGTGCGAGGACTGGTGGTGCCAGGGCTACTCGGAACCGGGCGCCGGCTCCGACCTCGCATCGCTGAAAACCACCGCGGTGCGCGACGGCGACCATTACGTCGTCAACGGCCAGAAGACCTGGACCACGCTGGCGCAGCACGCCGACATGATCTTCTGCCTG
>JARXKM010000486.1 GCA_030272785.1 Pseudomonadota bacterium | reverse complement strand
CTGGCGCAGCGCCTCGCCGCGGCGGAGCTGAACCGCTACCCTGCCTCGTACACCCCGCTCAAGCAGAAGCTGTGCGCCAAGCTCGGCGTGCCGGACGGCTACGACGTCATGCTCGGCAACGGTTCCGACGAACTGATCTCGATCATCGCCACCGCGACTGCCCGCCAGGACCGCCGCGCGGTGGTGCTGGCGCCGACCCCGGCTTTCGTGATGTACCAGCGCTCGGCGCAGTTCGCCGGCATGGACTTCGTCGGCGTGCCCCTGAAGGCCGATTTCACGCTCGACCAGCCGGCCATGCTGGCGGCGATCAAGGAACACAGGCCGGCGCTGCTGTTCCTGGCCTACCCGAACAACCCGACCGGCAACCTGTACGACGCGGCCGACATGGCCGAACTGATCGACGCGCTGGGCGACACCGGCATCGCCGTCGTCGACGAAGCGTACGAGCCGTTCGCGCGCGACAGTTTCATGGGCCACCTGCCCGAGTTCGAGAACCTGGTGGTGATGCGCACCCTGTCGAAACTGGGCCTGGCCGGCATCCGGCTCGGCTACATGTCGGCCGCGCCGGCGCTGCTGGCCGAATTCGAGAAGGTGCGCCCGCCCTACAACATCAACGTGCTGACCCAGCTGACGGCCGAATTCACCCTCGAGCACCTCGACGTGCTCGACGCCCAGGCGGCGACCCTGATCGCGGCGCGCACCGGCCTGGCCGCTGAACTGGCGGCGCTGCCCGGTGTCGAAGTCTTTCCATCGGCGGCAAATTTCCTTCTGTTTCGGGTGGCCGATTCCGATGATACTTGCGCGAAACTACTGGCCGCGAAGGTGCTGGTCAAGAATTTGGGTAAAATGCAGGGATCGCTGGCCAATTGCATCCGCGTGACCGTCAGCACGCCGGCAGAAAATTCCGCATTCCTGACTGCCCTCCAGGCAGCGCTGAAACCATAGAGCACAGTCCATGACCCGTACCGCAGAAATCACCCGCAACACCAACGAGACGCAGATCCGCGTCGCGATCAACCTGGACGGCACCGGCGTGCAGAAGCTCAACACCGGCGTGCCCTTCCTCGACCACATGCTCGACCAGATCGCCCGCCACGGCCTGATCGACCTCGACATCGAGTGTGTCGGCGACCTGCACATCGACGCCCACCACACGGTCGAAGACACCGGCATCACGCTCGGCATGGCGGTTGCCAAGGCGATCGGCGACAAGAAGGGCATCCGCCGCTATGGCCATGCGTATGTACCGCTGGACGAAGCGCTGTCGCGCGTGGTGATCGACTTCTCCGGCCGGCCGGGTCTGGAAATGCACGTGCCGTGGAAGCGCTCGATGATCGGCAGCTTCGACGTCGACCTGGCGCACGAATTCTTCCAGGGCTTCGTCAACCACGCGCTGGTGTCGCTGCACATCGACAACCTGCGCGGCGAGAACGCCCACCACCAGTGCGAGACCGTGTTCAAGGCCTTCGGCCGCGCGCTGCGCATGGCCGCCGAACTCGACGCCCGCTCGGCCGGCACCATCCCGTCCACCAAGGGCAGCCTGTAACCGCGGCCGGAAACCACATGAACAAAATTGTAGTAGTCGATTACGGCATGGGCAATCTGCGCTCGGTGGCGCAGGCGCTGCGCGCGGTCGCGCCGGAAGCGAACGTGCTCATTTCGGGCGACCCGGCCGACATCGACAGCGCCGACCGCATCGTGCTGCCGGGCCAGGGCGCGATGCGCGACTGCATGCTCAGCCTGCGCGAATCGGGCGTGCTCGACGCGCTGCTGCGCGCCTCCAGGACGCGTCCGATGATGGGCGTGTGCGTCGGCGAGCAGATGCTGTTCGACCGCAGCGAGGAAGCCGACACCGCCGGCCTCGGGCTGCTGCCTGGCCGCGTGGTACGCTTTCGCCTCGACGGCATGCTGCAGCCGGACGGCTCGCGCTTCAAGGTGCCGCAGATGGGCTGGAACCGGGTCAAGCAGAGCCGCGCGCACCCGTTGTGGGACGGCATCGCCGACGACGCCTACTTCTATTTCGTGCACAGCTACTACGTGCAGCCGGTCGACCCGCAGGACGCCATCGGCGAGACCGACTACGGCGCGCCGTTCTGCAGCGCGGTGGCGCGCGATAACATCGTCGCCACCCAGTTCCACCCCGAGAAAAGCGCCGGCGCCGGCCTGCGCATGTACCATAATTTTGTTCACTGGAAGCCGTAGAATCCGCGCCTTCAAGCACGCATTCAACCATTCAACCATTCAACCATTACCACTTAAGCGATCGCCGACCCCGCCATGCTGCTCATTCCTGCCATCGACCTGAAAGACGGTCACTGCGTTCGCCTCAAACAGGGCGATATGGAACTTGCCACCGTCTTCTCCGAAGACCCCGCCGACATGGCGCTGCACTGGCTCAAGAAGGGCGCGCGGCGGCTGCACCTGGTCGACCTGAACGGCGCCTTCGCCGGCAAGCCGAAGAACGAGTCGGCCGTCAAGGCGATCCTGAAAATGGTGCAGGAATACGCGCTCGAGCACGACATCGACGAGATCCCGGTGCAGCTGGGCGGCGGCATCCGCGACCTCGACACCATCGAGCGCTACCTCGACGACGGCATCACCTACATCATCGTCGGCACCGCCGCGGTGAAGAACCCCGGCTTCCTGCACGACGCCTGCGGCGCCTTCCCGGGCCACATCATGGTCGGCCTCGACGCCAAGGACGGCAAAGTGGCAACCGACGGCTGGAGCAAGATGAGCGGCCACGACGTCACCGACCTGGCCAAGAAGTTCGAAGGCTACGGCGTCGAAGCGATCATCTACACCGACATCGGCCGCGACGGCATGATGGGCGGCGTCAACATCGACGCCAC
>JARXKM010000485.1 GCA_030272785.1 Pseudomonadota bacterium | reverse complement strand
GTACTCGGGCGAATCGGGCGGCCTGAACGAGTCGAACTCGGACATCGGCGGCGAGATGGTCGAAGCGTACGCGCGCAACGGCGGCACCGGTACCGTGATCCCGGCCGGCAACGACTGGATGATGGGCAAGGAGATCAGCAAGACCGGCACGCCGCTGCGCTGGATGTACAAGCCGAGCAAGGACGGCAGCAGCCCGAACGCCTGGAGCAGCAGCGTCGGCAGCCTCGACGTGCATTACAGCAGCGGCCCGAACAACCGCATGTACTACTTCCTGTCGCAAGGCTCGAACGCGACCTCGAGCAGCGACTACTACAGTTCCTACCTGACCAAGGCGCCGCTGGCGATGACCGGCATCGGCAACGACAAGGCCTACCGCATCTGGTTCCGCGCGCTGAGCACCAAGTTTACCGCCTCGACCAACTATGCCGACGCGCGCGCCAAGGTGCTGCTGGCCGCGCAGGAACTGTACGGTGTGGGCAGCAAGGAAGCGACCGCGGTGCAGCGCGCGTATGCGGCCATCAACGTCGGTGCCGACGTCGCCGAAGCGGGCGGCGCGGTGGCGATCAGTAGCAATCCGGCCAGCGTCACCGTGGCCGCCGGCGCGGTGGCCAATTTCTCGGTCGGCGCCAGCGGCGGCACCGCGCCGTACACCTACCAGTGGATGCGCAACGGCGCCAATATCGCCGGCGCCACCGCGGCCAGCTACAGCCTGACGGCGCAGACCACCGACAGCGGCGCCGGCTTCAGCGCCAAGGTGACCGACTCGGCCGCCACGCCGACTTCCGCCACCAGCGCCAGCGCCACCCTGACGGTGTCGTCCGGCACGGCCAGCGAGAAAGTGGTCAATGGCAGCTTCGAGTCCGGCACCACCGGCTGGGCCGGCACCACCGGCGTGATCGGCGCCTACGCCGGGCAGACGGCGTATGACGGCACCCGCTTCGCCTGGCTCGGCGGCAACGGCACGACCGCCAGCGAGACGATCACCCAGGCGGTGCCGATCGCCTCCACGGCGACCGCGGCCACGCTGACGTTCGCGCTGCACATCGACACCGCCGAAACCGGCAGCACCGCTTACGACAAGCTGGTGGTGACGGTGAAGAACTCGGCCGGCACGGTACTCGGCACGCTGGCCACCTACAGCAACGCCAACGCGGCGGCCGGCTACCAGATCCGCACCTTCAACCTGCTGGCCTACAAAGGCCAGACCGTCACGCTGTCGTTTGCCATGACCGAAGACTCGTCGCTGCAAACCTCGTTCGTGGTCGACAAGGTGAGCCTGATCACGCAATAAGCGCCGCGGCGCAATCGATCGCGCCAAGGCGAAAACCGGGTCTGACCCGGTTTTTTACCGTGGTTTTTATGAAAACCGGGTCTGACCCGGTTTTTTTTCGCCGTGGTTTTTCGGGCACTTTTTCGCACGCTTTTTCTTACTACTGCGCGCGTCCATGTGCGCGGTCAAGGTGCGAGCGGCCATATCGGTCGTGACGCTCTGAGCATTGGCATCTCCTGACGAGTTTTGCGGTCTGACCTGGGTGCGCCCTTGCGCGTCCGGACCAGCTGACATCCCTCAACGATTTACCTCAGGAGCAACCATGAATCTGCGCAGAAACTTGATCGCCGCCTCGCTCGCCGCCCTTCCCATCCTGCTGTGCTGCGGCGCGCTGGCGGCCGATCCGATGATGGCCGGCCCGCTCGCGGTGTCGCCTGCCGGGCATGCCGCGCTGGCCGCCCGGCTGGTCGCCGCCAACGACAAGCGCGGCCTCGACCCGGATCACGGCTACGCCTTCGCCGCCGAGCATCCCGGCGTGGCCGGCACCCGCATCGCGCGCTTTTATCACACCTACAAGGGGGTGCGCGTGTTCGAGTCCGAATCGGTGCTGGTCACCAACGACGCCGGCAAGATCGTCAGCGAGTCGGCCAGCGAGCGCCGCGCCGGCCTCGGCTTCGGCGCCGCCAGCGCCCTCATGGGCGGGCGCTATGCCAGCTTCAGCGTGGCGCCGACCATCAGCGCCGCCGCCGCGATCGGCCAGGTGGCCGCAACCGTCAAGCCCGCCGTGCAACTGGTGCGGCCCAGCGCCGAGTTGATCGTGTTCCCGATCGTCGCCTCGGTGCGCGTGGCGGGCGCCGCCAACAAGGTCGACAGCGAGCTCAACGCGCTCGACCTGCAGGACCAGGTCACCGGCTATGAGCTGGCCTACCTGGTGCAGACGCGCATGCTCGCCGGCGGCAACCAGCCGGTCTATCTCGACAGCGTGGTCAGCGCCCACGACGGCCGCGTGCTCAAGCAGTGGAAGGCGCTCAAGACGGTGGTCGGCACCGGCTACAGCCAGTACAACGGCACCGTGCCGGTCAGCACCACCCTGGCCGGCGCCACCTACACGATGAAGGACCCGACCCGCGGCACCGGCGGCACTTACGGCGCGATGGCGATCACCAATGCCAACCACGGCAGCAGCGCCGGCGCGCTGTACACCAACAGCAGCAACACCTGGGGCGACGGCCAGCAGTACATCGCCGGCGGCAGCACCACCAACGCCAACGGCCAGACCGCGGCGGTGAACGCGCTGTGGGGCTCGATGAACACCTACGACATGCTCAAGAACACGCTGGGCTGGCAGTCGCTCGACGGCAACAACACCGCCACCTACATCGCCGCCCATGTGTTTACCGCCTACGACAACGCCTTCTACGACGACGGCTGCAAGTGCATGTACATCGGCGACGGCTCCACCTTCAACAGCCTCGGCGCGATCGACGTGATCGGCCATGAGATGTCGCACGGCGTCACTGCCGCCACCTCCAACCTGACGTACTCGGGCGAATCGGGCGGCCTGAACGAGTCGAACTCGGACATCG
>JARXKM010000097.1 GCA_030272785.1 Pseudomonadota bacterium | reverse complement strand
AGCCAGTTGCCGAACACTTCGGTGTAGGTGACCTTGCCGGCCTTGGTCGGCGCGATGATGCCTTCGGTCGGGTTGAACTTGCCGGTGCCGTGGTACAGCACCGGCTCGGCCTCGGCCAGCTTGTAGCCCTGGCCCTTCTTGGTGACCACGTGCAGGAACTGCGGCCCCTTGAGCTTCTTGATGTTTTCCAGCGTCGGGATCAAGGATTCGAGGTCGTGGCCGTCGATCGGACCGATGTAGTTGAAGCCGAACTCCTCGAACATCGTGGCCGGCACCACCATCCCTTTGGCGTGCTCCTCGAGGCGTTTCGCCAGTTCGCGCACGGGGCTCGGCAGCACCGACTTGCCGACGTTTTTCGCGGCGGCGTAGAACTGCCCCGACATCAGGCGCGCCAGGTAGCGGTTGAGCGCGCCGACCGGCGGCGAGATCGACATGTCGTTGTCGTTGAGGACCACCAGCAGGTTGATGTCTTCCTGCACGCCGGCGTTGTTGAGCGCCTCGAAGGCCATCCCGGCGGTCATCGAGCCGTCGCCGATGACGGCGATGGCGTGGCGGTGCTCGCCCTTGATCTTGGCCGCCTGCGCCATGCCCAGCGCGGCCGAGATCGAGGTCGACGAGTGCGCCGTGCCGAAGGTGTCGTATTCGCTTTCGTCGCGTTTCGGGAAGCCGGAGATGCCGTCGAACTGGCGCAGCGTGTGCATGCGCTCGCGCCGGCCGGTGAGGATCTTGTGCGAGTAGGTCTGGTGGCCGACGTCCCACACGATGCGGTCGTGCGGCGTGTTGAACACGTAGTGCAGCGCGATCGTCAGTTCGACCGTGCCCAGGTTGGACGACAGGTGGCCGCCCGTGCGCGAGACCGACTCGAGCAGGTACTGGCGCAGTTCGTGCGCCAGCGGCGTCAGTTGGTTGCGCGCCAGCTTGCGCAGCTCGGCCGGTTCGTTGATTGTCTCTAGCAAGTTCATTTACGCTTTCCGCTGCACGATGAGGTCGGCGAGATCGCGCAGCCTCTGTGCCTTGTCGCCAAACGGCGCCAGCGCATCATGCGCCGCGCGCCTCAGTTTTTCCGCCAACAACTGCGATTGTTCGAGCCCCAGGATCGACACGTAGGTCGGCTTGTTGGCCGCCGCATCCTTGCCGGCGGTCTTGCCCAGCGTGGCCGAATCGGCGGTCGCGTCGAGCACGTCGTCGACCACCTGGAACGCCAGCCCGATCGCGTTCGAATACGCCGCCAGCGCTTCGCGTTCGGCGGCGCTGACGTCGCGCCCGGCGAGCGCGCCGAGCATCACCGCGGCGGCCAGCAAGGCGCCGGTTTTCAGCTGGTGCATGCGTTCGAGCTGGTCGAGCGTGAGGCTGATGCCGACGCTGGCCAGGTCGATCGCCTGGCCGCCGCACATGCCGGCCGAGCCGGCGGCGGTGGCCAGCACGCGCAGCATCGCCACCAGCCGCGCCGGCGGAGTATCGGGGTCTTCGGCCAGCACCGCGAACGCCTGCGCCTGCAGCGCGTCGCCGACCAGCAGCGCGGTCGCCTCGTCGTAGGCCACATGCACGGTCGGCTGGCCGCGCCGCAGCGCGTCGTCGTCCATGCATGGCATGTCGTCGTGCACCAGCGAATAGGCGTGGATCATTTCGACCGCGGCGGCGGCGCGCGCCAGCACCGCGGTTTCGGCGCCGAACAGGCCGCCGGCGGCGAACACCAGCAGCGGGCGCACCCGCTTGCCGCCGCCCAGCACCGTGTAGCGCATCGCCGCGTGCAGCCGGGCCGGCTGGGCGGCGGCGGGCGGCAGCAGCGCCTCGAGCGCATCCTCGACGTGCACCTGGACGGTCTTCATCCAGCCCTCGAAGGAGGCGAACAAGCTCATTGCCCGGCCTCGTCGATGGTGTCGGCGGCGAACGGCTTGAGCATGTCGCCTTCGAGCACCTTGACCTGGGTTTCGACTTTTTCCAGCTGCGCGGCGCAGTACTTAACCAGTTCGGAGCCGCGCGCGTACGCCGCCACCGACGCTTCCAGCGGCAGCTGGCCCGATTCCATCTGCGTCACCAGCTGCGCCAGTTCGGCCATCGCCTGCTCGAATGATTCCGGCGCCAGGGCGCCCTCCGCTAATAATTTCTTTGCCATAGGTACTTTTTGTAAAACTGCGCCACGCAACTTGTGCGAAGGCGGGCAGTCTAATTCCTTATTCTAGAACAATCCATCTTGTTCGGTGACGACGCTTCGTACTTGCCCATCAGCACGGCAGGCGACATTTTATCGCAATCGGGTAACAAGCCCATGAAAACGATGCTCCATAAGCAATTTTCGCGGCCGTATGCACCACATTCGCGCGCCGGGCCACGACTGTAGAGCCTGTTCCACGGTATAATCGCCGGTTCTGTCCGAAATACCGTATTCCGCAGCCAAAATACTGGTCTTTGGATTCTTTCTCTTCTTTGCTTCTTGCTCATATTAAAGGGGGGTTGGGATGTCCGATCTGGCTACCCACGCCAAGCTGGCGCGCCCGTGCGCGCAGCTTCCGGTAGATGTCTACTTTGACGACGCGCTGCTGCAGCGCGAGATCGCGCAATTGTTCCAGGCCGGTCCGCGTTACGTCGGACACGAACTGATGGTGCCCGAGGTCGGCGACTTTGCCACGCTCGCCGCCGAGCACGAGGGCCGCATGCTGGTGCGCAACGCCGATGGCATCGAGGTGCTGTCGAACGTGTGCCGTCATCGCCAGGCGCTGATGTTCAACGGCCGCGGCAACGCCGACAACATCGTCTGTCCGCTGCACCGCTGGACGTACGACCTGAAGGGCGAACTGATCGGCGCGCCGCATTTTCCCGAGACGCCCTGCCTGCACCTGTCGAAGACGCCGCTGCAGAGCTGGAACGGCTTGCTGTTCGAGCAGAACGGTTACGACGTCATGGACAAGCTGGCGAACCTGTCGGTGACGAAGGATTTCGATTTTTCCGGCTACCTGTTCGACCATGTCGAGGTCCAGACCTGCAATTACAACTGGAAGACCTTCATCGAGGTCTATCTGGAGGATTACCACGTCGAGCCGTTCCACGCCGGCCTGGGCGGCTTCGTCAGCTGCGACGACCTGCGCTGGGAATTCGGCCGCGACTACTCGGTGCAGACGGTCGGCGTCAACCGCGGGCTGCAGACATCGGGCTCGCCGGTCTACCAAAAGTGGCAGGAGCAGGTGCTCAAGTTCCGCGGCGGCGTGCCGCCCGAGAACGGCGCGATCTGGTTCACGCTGTACCCGAACATCATGGTCGAGTGGTACCCGCACGTGCTGATCGTGTCGACCCTGTGGCCGGACGGCCCGCAGAAGACGCGCAACGTCGTCGAGTTCTACTATCCCGAGGAAATCGTGCTGTTCGAGCGCGAGTTCATCGAAGCCGAACGGGCCGCCTACATGGAAACCTGCGTCGAGGACGACGAGATCGCGCTGCGCATGGACGCCGGCCGGCGTGCGCTGATGGCGCGCGGGGTCAGCGAGACGGGCCCCTACCAGTCGCCGATGGAAGACGGCATGCAGCACTTCCACGAGTGGTACCGCAACAATATCGATTTGCCCCGCTAAGGATCCGATGGCCTCGTTGTGGATGTTGTCCGCCGCTCTCCTGTTTTCCGTAATGGGGGCGTGCGTCAAGCTGGCGTCGAGCACCTACTCGATCTCCGAAATCGTCATGTACCGCGGCCTGATCGGCGTCGTCATGCTGGCGCTGCTGGTGGCGCAGCGCGGCGGCAGCCTGCGCACCGCCGTGCCGCGCGAGCACGCCTGGCGCGGCCTGGTCGGCGTCGTCTCGCTGTGGCTGTGGTTCTACGGGATCTCGAAGCTGCCGCTGGCGACCGCCGTCACGCTGAACTACATGTCGCCGATCTGGATGGCCGCGTTCCTGTTCTGCGCCGGCTGGTGGCATTCGAAGGACCACGTCGAATGGCCGCTGCTGGGCGCCATCCTGCTCAGTTTTATCGGCGTCACGCTGGTATTGCAGCCGGCCTTCGAAGCGCGCCAGTGGGTCGGCGCCGCCACCACGCTGTTCTCCGGAATGCTGTCGGCGGCCGCCTACCTGCAGGTGCGCCGGCTCAGCCAGCTGGGCGAACCGGAATACCGGGTGGTGTTCTATTTTGCGCTGATGAACCTGCTGGCCGGCCTGCTCGGCTGCGCGACGACGGTGGCCGATCCGTCGTTCGACACCTGGCACGCGCTCGACCTGCGCGGCGCCGGCCTGCTGCTGGTGATGGGCGTGTCGGCCACGCTGGCACAGATGGCGATGACGCGTGCCTACGCGATCGGCAAGACGCTGGTGGTGGCCAACCTGCAGTACACCGGCATCATCTTCTCGAGCGTGTGGGGCATGCTGCTGTGGGGCGACCGCTTCGACTGGCACGTCTGGCTCGGCATGGGCGTGATCCTCGGCTCGGGCCTGGCCGTGACCTATTACAATACCAGCAAGACCGAGCGCGGCACCGCGGTCGAGACGACCGATCCGATCGCCAGCGAAACCTGAGGAAAACGCCATGAACACGACACTGATTTCGGCCAGCGCACTGGCCGCCCGGCAGGACGAGCCATCGCTGGTGATCGTCGACTGCCGCCACGACCTGATGAACCTCGACGCCGGCCGCGACGGCTACGCGGTCGGGCATCTCCCTAACGCCGTGTTCGCCGACATGGAAAGCGCGCTGTCGGGCGCCAAGCGCGGCGCCGACGGCGTGTTCCGCGGCCGCCACCCGCTGCCCGAGCGCGCCGATCTGATCGAGACCCTGCGTTCGTGGGGCGTCGATGACGCCAGCCAGGTCGTCGCCTATGATGCGCACGGCGGCATGTTCGCCGCGCGCTTGTGGTGGCTGCTGCGCTGGGTCGGCCATCCGGCGGTGGCGGTGCTGGACGGCGGGCTGGCTGCCTGGCAGGCACTGGCACTGCCGCTGACCAACGCGGTGCCGGCCCGGCCGCGCGGCAGCATCCGCGAGCGCGCGCCGCTGGCACGCACCGTGTCGGCCGGCGAGGTGCTGGCCAACATCGGCACCGGCGAGCGCACCGTGATCGACGCGCGCGCGCCCGACCGCTTCCGCGGCGAGCACGAGAGCATCGACCCGGTCGGCGGACATATTCCGGGGGCCCGCAACCGCTTTTTCAAGGACAACCTGCAGGCGGACGGCCGCTTCAAGAGCGCCGAACAGCTGAAGGGCGACTTCGCGGCGCTGGTCGGCGATGCGGCGACGGCGGTGATGCAGTGCGGCTCCGGCGTGACCGCCTGCCATAACCTGCTGGCGCTGGAAGTGGCCGGCATGCCGGGCGCGGCGCTGTATCCGGGTTCGTGGAGCGAGTGGTGCGCCGATCCGTCGCGGCCGGTGGCGACCGGCGGGGTGTGAGCCTGGGGGCCTGGGGGCTGACCGCGGTGGAAAAGTAGCTGCCGGCTGATAGGGTCTGACCCAGACGGCGGGTCAGACCCCGGCGGGTTTTACCCCGGCGCGTTTTTACTCCGGCGCGTTTTTACCTTGGCTAGTGATGGCCGTGGGTGAGAAACAGCACGATCACCACGCCCAGCCCGATCAGCAGCACCTGCGGGATCGATTCGCGCACCGTGGCGCGGCGCTGCATCTGCGGCATCAGGTCGCTCACCGCGATGTAGATGAAGCCGGAGGCGGCGAACACCAGCACATACGGTATCAGGCCGCTGGCGCGGTCGAGCGTGAAGTAGCCGAGCAGCCCCCCCGCCACCGCCATCAGGCTGCACAACAGGTTGAACACGTAGGCGCGCGTGCGCGTGAACCCGGCGTTGAGCAGCACGATGAAGTCGCCGATCTCCTGCGGGATTTCGTGCGCGATGATGGCCAGTCCGGTCACCAGCCCCAGTTGCGGATTGGCCAGGAACGCCGCCGCGATCAGGATGCCGTCGGTGAAGTTGTGCATGCCGTCGCCGATCAGGATCATCCAGCCGGCCTTGCCCGCTTCGATCGCATCGTGCCCGTGCGCGTGATGGTGGCCGTCGCCTTCGTGATGGTGCGAGTGGCGCAGGATGGCGAATTTCTCCAGCATGAAGAAGCACAGCAGCCCGGCCAGCAAGGTGGCGAACAGGCTGCGCGGATCGGCCTTCGATTCGAACGCTTCGGGCAGCGCGTGCAGCAGCGAGGTCGAGAGCATGATGCCGACCGACAGGCTGACCATGCGCTCGACCACTTTCGAGAGCAGCGCGAACGAAAACACCGCCGCGGCGGTGATGGAAAATACCCCGGCGATGGTGGTCGCCAGCAGGATGGATAGGAGAATCGGGTCGATTTTGATGCCTCTTGTTCGGGTCTTGCCATTGCCGCAAGCCGAACATTGTACCGCTCCCGGCCGCTGCCGCCCTAACCTTTACGCCGCGCCGTGGGCCTTGAACCAGGCCAGCGTGCGGGCGAAGCCGTCCTTCGCGTCTGCTTCGACGTAGCCGGGCCGGTAGTCGGCGTAGAAGGCGTGACCGGCATCCGGGTAGACGACGAATTCCGAACCGCTGCTGCCCTGCGCCAGCGCGGCCGACATCTGCGCCACCGTATCGAGCGCAATGCCGCTGTCCTTTTCGCCGTACAGGCCGAGCACCGGCACCGCCAGGCCGGCGGCGATGTCGACCGGATGGCGCGGATGGCGCGCGTCGTGCGCGCCAACCAGCTTGCCGTACCAGGCGGCGCCCGCCTTGACCGCGGCGTTGTGCGCGCCGTACAGCCAGGTGATGCGCCCGCCCCAGCAAAAGCCGGTCACCGCCAGCCGGCCGATATCGCCGCCGTTCGCGCCGGCCCAGGCCACGCAGGCGTCGAGGTCGGCCATCACGTCGGCGTCCGGCGTCTTGGCGACGATGGTGCGCAGCAGATCGGCGATGCTGGCCGGCTGGCCGGCGTCGCCCTGGCGCACGAACAGGTCCGGCGCCAGCGCCAGGTAGCCCTGTTTCGCAAAGCGGCGCGCGACGTCGGCGATGTGTTCGTGCACGCCGAAGATCTCGGACAGCACCAGCACCACCGGCAAGTTCAATCGGCCTTCGGGGGCGGCGCGATAGACCGGCACGGCCTGGCCGGCGACGCTGAGGTGGATGGTGCCGGCGGTGAGGCCGGCGCTGTCGGTGTGGATCAGCATCTGCGCGCTGATTGGCTGGGAGGCCGCGGCGAATGCGCCCGCGTGAGTCGTGTCGGTGGGGTGATTCATGCGCGGTCCTTCGCCAGGGTGAACAGAGCCCACTATCGTAGCATCACCCGGCGCCGGAGATCGCGGCACGGCCGGCTGGAGCGCCGGCCGTGCACTGCCCCGCTTACGGCACCAGCGCGAAGTTGACGTTCGACTGGTTCGCCACAGTCAGGTCGACCGCGCTCAGCGACTTGGTGGTGTAACCGGTGGCCGATGCCTCGAGCTTGTACTTGCCGGTGCCGGGCGTGCTGGTCAGGTTCTGCGCGAATACCAGCGGCAAGGTGGCGCCATACACGCTGTACTGCGGTGCGGCCACCGGCAGCTGGGTCAGCGTGTAGGCACCGGTGGTCAGGTCGGCGCCCTGGGACTTGATCGTCACCGTCGGACCCGCCGCGAACGACTGCTTGGCCGCCACGTAGGCCGGTTCGGTGGCGCTGGCAGGCGTCATCGTCACGCTGCCGCTGATCGAACCGCTGGTGCTGGCGGCCAGGACAATCGGCGCGGCGGCGGTGCTCAGCGCGGTGGTGCTGGTGGTGGTCGCCACCGGCACCGCGCCGACCACCGATGCGGCGCGGTCGTCGGCGGTGATGACGACGTCGTAGCCGCCCGGGACAAGACGGGCGAGGAAGAATTCGCCGGTGGCGCTCGGCACGGTGGAACTGATGACGACGCCGTTCTGCTGCGCCGACACCATCACGTGGCTGCCCAGCAGCGCGGTGCTGACGAAGCCGGAGATGCCGTTCACCGCGGTCGGGATCACCTTGACAACCGGCTTGAGCATGTACTTGCCATTGCCGGTCGTGACGACCGATTTGCAGGCGTTGAAGTCGAGCACCAGGTCGACGCGCTGGCCGGCGACGACGTCGAATTCGTTGACCAGCTTGATGCCGCTTTGCGTCGCGCTCGGCGTCACCAGGGTCACTTCGGCACTCGATCCGGTCGGAATCACCGAATTGGCCAGGCCGGTGCCGGCGTTAGCGTCGAGCACCAGGCGCAGCTGCGAATAATGGCCGGCCGCCAGTGGCGTGTTGCCGAGCGATTCGAGCACGCCGTTGGTCAGGTTCAGCAGATTGATTTTCTTGGCCGGACTGAGCGTGATGTCGGTCCAGCCGCCATCGGTATCGCTGGCCGTCGCGCTCTGGTTGACCCGCACCTTGTTGACGGTGACGTTGACGGCGTCGAAGCCGCAAGCCGGCGCGTCGGTCATCGACACGCCCAATGTGCCCATCGTGGAGGTCGGCGCTGGCGTCGGGGTCGACGAGCCGCCGCCGCCGCCGCCGCAGGCAACCAGCGTAGCCGCGGCAATGGTGGTACTGGCGAACAAACCGAGTCGGGTGAAATGTGCGTGCATGGTATTTGCCTCTGTCTGTTGTTGTGGTGCGTAGCGGTCAATCAGCCTGGACTGCACTGTCAGGTGACTCTACTATCCACACGGCAACTCACGCGTGCGGTAACACACCTTGCAACGTTTGCTTACACCTGTTACCGGCAATGCTTGTCAATACAATCACCAAGCGTTGTTTTCGACTCACAGGGCGCGCGCGACCACCACTATCAGCAGCGCCGACGGCACCAGCAGCGCCTGGGCCAGCACGGTGCCGGCCAGCCGACTGCCGACCAGCCACACCACCGCGCGGCGAAACTGCGACTCGCTGACGCGGCCTTCGACAACGTCGTCGGTCATGCCCGACATGTGCGGATCGATGAATACGGCCATCATCACGGTGGCGCCGCCGTTGATGATCGACGACAGCGTGCTCGATGTAACGCGCACCGACGGGTCGAGCGCGCCAGCGTACAGCGCGGCGAACACGCCGACCGTCCACAGCGCGACGGCGGCGACGTTGAGCAGGGTGATCGACAGCGAGACGCCGTTACCGCTGCGCAGGGCGGTGACGTTGGCGGCCACCGGCACGCTGGCGACGTCCTTCACATACGACAGACCGCCCTTGAAGAAACCGTGCAGTATCAGCTTGGGGATAGAGCGGTGCACCTGGAAGTGCTGGACCGCGCGACAGAACACGCGCTGGAAGGTGGGAATGAGCAAGGCGCCGACCACGGTGGCGATCGACGCTGAGATGAGCAGCCAGCGGAAGTCCCACAGCAGGTTGGTGGCCGCCGCGCCGGCCAGGTTCGATTCGACCCGCTTGGCGAGGAAGGGACCGAGGAAGGAGTTCGAGGTGCGCGAGACCAGCACCAGGATGCTGAACAGCGCCAGCGACACCGCGATGCGCTTGGTGCGGATGCCGGCGATGCGCACCGAATAGGCCAAGGTGCCAATCAGGTGGATGACGAAGGTGAGAAAGCAGATCAGCAGCAGTTGCTTGTCCATGCGACCTTTTAGGTTGAAATCAAAAGCGGGAGCGGCTGCGGGCGAAATGGCGGGGGGTCAGGACGCCGGCAATATTCGGCGGGGTCAGACCTGACCCCTTGCGCGCGCCGTCAGTGTGCTTGGTCCCAGTTCTTGCCGACGCCGACTTCGGCCAGCAGCGGCACCTTCAGCGCGGCGACGCCGGCCATCAGTTCGGGCAACCTGACCTTGACCAGTTCGAGTTCCGCCTCGGGCACCTCGAGCACCAGCTCGTCGTGCACCTGCATGATCATGCGGGTGCCCAGCTTGTCGGTCTCGAGCCAGCCCTGCACGGCGATCATCGCCAGCTTGATCAGGTCGGCGGCGGTGCCTTGCATCGGCGCGTTGATGGCGGCCCGTTCGGCGCCCTGCCGCCGCGGGCCGTTCGGCGAATTGATCTCGGGCAGCCACAGGCGCCTTCCGAACACGGTCTCGACGTAGCCGCGCGCCTTGGCCTGCATGCGGGTGTCGTCCATGTACTGCTTGACGCCGGAGAAGCGCGCAAAATATTTGTCGATGTAGCTCTGCGCGGCGGCGCGGTCGACACCCAGGTTGCCGGCCAGGCCGAACGCGCTCATGCCGTAGATCAGGCCGAAGTTGATGACCTTGGCGTAGCGCCGCTGTTCGCTTTGCACCTCGGCCGGCGCGACGCCGAAAATCTCGCTGGCGGTGGCGCGGTGGATGTCCTCGCCCTCGGCGAACGCGCGCAGCATCGCTTCGTCTTCCGAAATGTGCGCCATGATGCGCAGCTCGATCTGCGAATAGTCGGCCGAGACGATCACGCTGCCCGGCGCGGCGATGAACGCTTCGCGGATCCGCCGTCCCTCTTTCGTGCGGATCGGGATATTCTGCAGGTTCGGATCGTTCGACGACAGCCGCCCCGTCACCGCCACCGCCTGCGCGTAGTTGGTGTGCACGCGGCCGGTGTCGCGGTTGACCATCTTCGGCAGCTTGTCGGTGTAGGTCGACTTCAGCTTGGAGATGCCGCGATACTCGAGCAGCACCTTCGGCAGCGGATAGTCTTCGGCCAGCTTCTGCAGCACTTCCTCGTCGGTCGACGGCGCGCCGCTCGGCGTCTTCTTGATGACCGGCAGCTGCAGCTTGCCGAAGAAGATCTCGCCGATCTGCTTGGGCGAGCCGAGATTGAACGGGCCGCCGGCCAGTTCGTGCGCCTTCGCCTCGAGCTCCATGATGCGCGCGCCCAGTTCGCCCGACTGCACGTCGAGCAGCGCGGCGTCGATCAGCACGCCGTTGCGCTCGATCTTCTGCAGCACGACGGAGGTCGGCAGCTCGATCTCGCGGTAGATGTAGGCGAGCTTAGGATCGCTCTCGACGTGGCCCTTCATCGCCTGGTGCAGGCGCAGGGTGATGTCGGAGTCCTCGCCGGCGTACTCGGTCGCGCGCGACAGTTCGACCTGGTCGAAGCAGATCTGGCCGGCGCCCTTGCCGCATACTTCGACGAACGGGATGGTGGTGTAGCCGAGGTGGCGCAGCGCCATGTTGTCCATGTCGTGCGGCTTGTGCGACTCGAACACGTACGACTGCAGCAGCGTGTCGTGGACGATGCCGCGCAGGGCGATGCCGTGGTTGGCGAAGATGTGGCTGTCGTACTTGAGGTTCTGGCCGACCTTCGGCTTGTCCGGATTTTCCAGCCACGCCTTCATCTTCTCCAGCACCAGCTGGCGCGGCAGCTGCTCGGGCACGCCGGCGTAGCGGTGCGCCACCGGAATGTAGGCGCCCTTGCCCGGCTCGACCGACAGCGAGATGCCGACCATCTGCGCCGTCATCGGCTCGAGCGAGGTGGTCTCGGTGTCGACCGAAGTGAGCGCGGCGCTGTCGATCAGCGCCAGCCAGCGCTCGAGGTCAGCCTCGGTGGTCACGGTCTCGTACTCGCCGCGGATCAGCTTGACGAACTGCGGTTCGCCGAACAGGTCGCCTTCGGGCGAGTTCAGTTCCGGCCCCTGCGGACGGCCGGCATCGGGATTGCTGACGATTTCCTTGAGCAGGGTCTTGAAGCCGTAGCGTTGGAAGAATTCGCGCAGGCCGTCCTGGTTTTCCGGCTGGCCGACCAGCGTCTCGGCGATCGACACCATGTGCGCCGACAGGTCGCAATCGAGCTTCACGGTGATCAGCTCGCGCCCTTTCGGCAGCCACTCGAGCGCCGTGCGCAGGTTCTCGCCGACCGCGCCGGTGATCTGCGCGTGGTTCTCCATCACCCCTTCGAGGCTGCCGTGCGCGGCCAGCCATTTGAGCGCCGTCTTCGGGCCGCACTTCATCACGCCGGGGATGTTGTCGACGGTGTCGCCGATCAGGGTCAGGTAGTCGATGATGCGGTCCGGCGCCACGCCGAACTTGGCCAGCACGCCGGCTTCGTCGAGCTTCTCGTTGCTCATCGTGTTGATCAGCATGACGTTTTCGTTGACCAGCTGGGCCAGGTCCTTGTCGCCGGTCGACACGATCGTCTTCAGCCCCATTTTCGAGGCCTGCACCGACAAGGTGCCGATCACGTCGTCCGCCTCGACCCCTTCGACCATCAGGATCGGCCAGCCCATCGCTTTGACGGCCTCGTGGATCGGCTCGATCTGCAGGCGCAGGTCGTCCGGCATCGAGGCGCGCGTTGCCTTGTAGTCGGGATACATGTCGTCGCGGAACGTCTTGCCCTTGGCGTCGAACACGCAGGCGATGTAGGCGGCCGGGTAGTCGGCGCGCAGGCGGCGCAGCATGTTGACCATGCCGTGCATGGCGCCGGTGGGGTGGCCATCCGGGCTGCGCAGGTCCGGCAGGGCGTGGAATGCGCGGTACAGGTAACTGGAACCGTCGACTAACAACAGGGTATTTTGCATGGTGCTGACTATAGAGAGTGATGCCGGGCGGCGCGGCGAGGTGGCTGTCATTATCGCAGAATCCCGCTTGGAGAAAACACAACGATGCGCAACGCGGTATGCTGACCATATGGGGACGAATTCGACACGTTTCACTGCCGGCGGTGTCGATTTGTTACAATGACATATCACGAATCACGAGGCGGAACACCATGGCGCGCACTAATTCTGTTGGGAAAATTCTGCTGCTCGGCTCGCTCGCTGTCGCCGGCCTGGCCCAGGCGCAGCAAACGCCGAGTTCGGCGCCGCCCAAGCTCGAACGCATCGAGGAAACGGCCGACACGCCGATCACGGTGACCACGCCGGCGCAGCGCACGACCAAAAAAATCACCGAGAAGCGCGCGCCCAACGGCCAGGTCACCGAAGTCGAGGTGAAGACCGGCAAGAGCAGCTACACGATGAAGGCCAAGCCGCCCGGCGCGGTGGCGCAGCCGGGCGACGCCAGTGGCGGCACCTTGCGGCCGCCGCAGTGGAAGGTGCTCGAATTCGACTTCGGCAAGAAGAAGCAGAAGGAGCTCGACGAGGCGGCTGCGGCCGCCGTCGCCACCGCGCC
Organism: Pseudomonadota bacterium; assembly: GCA_030272785.1. Lineage (GTDB taxonomy): Bacteria > Pseudomonadota > Gammaproteobacteria > Burkholderiales > Burkholderiaceae_D > JAFCUW01. Next base: position 2,586 of record JARXKM010000097.1, on the reverse strand, counting down.
GCCACCGCCGCCGCTGACGCCGGCCAAGTAAGCCCGATTTGCGCACCGGCACGGCGCGCAGTGCGTCGTCGTGTCCCGATTTTCAGCCCCTCTCTTATTTCCTCGCTTGCACATGGCAGTTTTCACCGCGGTCACCCTGGACGACCTCATCGACTGGATCGAGCAATTCCCCTTAGGCCAGGCGAGCGCCATCAAAGGCATCGCTTCCGGCATCGAGAATAGCAACTTCTTCATCACGACCGAGCGCGGCGAATTCGTGCTGACGATCTTCGAAAACCTCAGTTTCGCGCAGTTGCCGTTCTACCTGCAGCTGATGCGCCACCTCGCCGAGCGCGGCGTGCTGGTGCCGGCGCCGGTGGCCAACGACCAGGGCGAACTGGTGGTGGCGCTGCACGGCAAGCCGGCCGCCATCGTCAGCAAGCTCGACGGCAGCTCGCAGATGGATCCGCAGCCGGTGCACTGCGCCGCGGTCGGCGCGATGGTGGCGCGGATGCACCTGGCGGCGCGCGATTTCCCGCTCAGCCAGCCGAACTTGCGCGGCCTCGACTGGTGGATCGCCACCACGCCGCAGGTGCTGCCGTTTCTGCCTGAAGACAAGGCCGACCTGCTGACGACCGAGATGGCGTTCCAGCAAGCGTACGCCGCCGGCGCCGCGTATGGCCAGCTGGCGCGCGGTCCCGTGCATGCCGACCTGTTCCGCAACAACGTGATGTTCGACGGCGAGCGCCTGACCGGCTTCTTCGACTTTTATTTTGCCGGCTGCGACAGCTGGCTGTTCGACCTGGCCGTCACCGTCAACGACTGGTGCATCGACCAGGACAGCGGCGTGCTCGACGCGGCGCGGGTGCGCGCGATGCTCGACGCCTACGCGGCGGTGCGCCCGTTCAGCGCCGCCGAGCACGCCGCCTGGCAAGCCATGCTGCGCGCCGCCGCGCTGCGCTTCTGGCTCTCGCGCCTGTATGACTACTACCTGCCGCGCGCCGCGGAGATGCTGACGCCGCACGATCCGGTCCACTTCGAACGCATCCTGCGCGAGCGCATCAGCACGCCGGCGCCGGGGTTGACCGCATGAGCACGATTGCCGCCAAGACCGGCTGGACCTGGCTCAAGCAAGGCATGGGTCTGTTCCGCAAGCAGCCGGCGGCGCTGACCACCTTGCTGCTGGCCAACGTGCTGTTCAGTTTTGCGATCGGCATCGTGCCGGTGCTCGGGCAGATCGCCGCGGTGCTGCTGATTCCCTCGTTCAGCATGGCATTCATGCAGGCGTGCCGGATGATCGACCAGGACCAGCGCATCTCGCCGGCGGTGCTGCTGACCGGCTTTCGCAAGCCGGCCGTGATCGCCCTGTGCAAGATCGGCCTGGCCTACCTGGCGGTCACCGCGCTGCTGACCCTGATCGGCTACCTGATGCTCAGCGATGCGTTCTGGCACCAGGCGGCCAACCCGACCGTGGCGGCGGTGATCGATCCGTCCGACGTGCTCGGCGTGCTGCTCATCGCGGTGCTCGAAATCGGCACCCTGATGGCGCTGTGCTTCGCCTCGCCGCTGGCGTTCTGGCAGCAGATGCCGCCCGGCAAAGCGATCTTCTACAGCTTTTTCGCCGTGATGCGCTCGGCGCGCGTGTTCCTGGTGATGCTGATGGCCTGGTTCGGCATCTTCATGGCCACCACGGTGGTGATGCTGATGGTGTTCGGCCAAGACACCTCGGGCCGGGTGGCGATCACCTGGCTCGGCTTCCTGTTCATCCTGCTGCTGCAGTGCGCGATGTACGCCGCCTACCGCCAGATCTTCGGCGTGCCGGCGCCGGACGCCAAACCGGCGGCGGTCGGCTGAGCGGCCACATCCATACCGCCCCTCCGTGGAGCGATCCGCGCGAGGGGTTTTTTTTCGGATTGTGCGGCGCGATGTTAAACTGCGCCCCACAGACTCAAGATTGATAGCCATGACCACCACCACCAAGCCGGCGGCCAAGAAACGCGCGGCGCCCGCCGCCGAGCCGAAAGCAGCGCCCAAAAAGCGCACCGAACCGAGCGCCGAGCGCGCCGTCAACCCCTTCCTCGACGCCGAGCTGTACACCCGCACGCGCGAATATTCGCCCCGCGAAGCCATCTTTTCCAAGGAAATGAAGGCCATCAATGAACGCGGCGCCGGCAAGCGCAACCGCGACCCGCTGCAGGCGCCCTCGTTGCAGGTGCTGCTGGGCATGGTCAAGAAAGGGCTGTCGCTCAAGGACATGTTCGGCAAGATCATCGCCGGCACCGACAAGGGCTTGTGGGAGGGCTGGATGGAAACGTTCGGCTTCGAGATCCGCTCGGTGAACTACGCGCCGACCGGCAAGCGCAACGCCGTGCTGGCGCTCGACCTGGGGATCAGCTCGAAGGCGAACGCGCTGTTCGCCAAGGAAGGCGTACCGAACTGGCGCAGCCTGGTGGTCGAAGACTGCGCCGAGCTGAAGATCCGCCATGCGACGGAGAAGACGCCGTTCGATGCGTGCGCGGTTTTCTACCTGGACAAGTAAGCCATGACAGTCGGCAAAAAACCCGATGCCGCCCGGCTCGACAAGATCGTCGCCGACGCCCGCCGCGC
>JARXKM010000484.1 GCA_030272785.1 Pseudomonadota bacterium | reverse complement strand
GCAGCGGTATAGACGCACAGCGGCAGTGCTCGCCCCGGCTTATTGAGGTGTTACGCAATTCGCAGTAAGGTCATTGATTAATAAGGTTTTTTTCGTTGGTTCTCAAGGAAGGTGCAGTATTTTTTCTCACAATACTTCGCAGTTTTTCACCAACGGGCGAGCCCTGGATGTGGTCATGGACAGTTGATCGATATGACAGCCAAGCCCCTTGACTATATGTGACGGTTGTCGCATCATTGCGATATTGGTCACATCGGAAAGCACCCGCCATGCCCGTCCCCTTAATTACAGAACTCAGCTTGCTGAAGGCGATATGGCGCCAGCAGCCTTTGAGCGCGCGCGAAATCCACGAGCGCGTCGAGGTCGAACTCGGCTGGTCGTATTCGTCGACCCGAAAGACGCTCGAACGTATGTTGGAAAAGGGCATGGTCAGCCAGCACGTCCGCCACGGCGTGCAGGTGTATGAAGCGGTGCTGGAAAAGGTCGATACCTTGGCCGCCTTTGCGCACGATTTCGGCAAACGCGTGATGGAAATCGACGCGCCGCTGCCAGTGACGATGTTCACCGGCAGCAAGCTAGTCGACGAGCAGGAGCTGGCCCAGCTCGAGCAATTGCTACAGCATTGGCCCGACGACGCGGACGAGACCCGATGACGCCGCTCGACGTCGCTTTGGTGCGCCTGCTACTCGCTGCCGCAGGTTCGCTGGCGGCCGGGTGCGCGGTCTGGGCCATGGCGGTGCTGTGCCGCAGGTGCCTGTCCGCGCTCGCCCCGCAACGCTCGCTGTGGCTGCTGGGGCAGGCGGCGGTCGCGGCCGTGTTCGTGGCGATGCTGTTACCGACGACCGAACGCCTGCGAGTGGTGCCCGTCATCGAGATGGGAGAGCCGGTGGCGCCGCAAGCGCCTGCGGCGTCCGCGCCGCCGGCGGCAAGTCCGGCTCCAGCCGCGCCGGCGCCCGCATCCCGGCACGCCTGGCTGCGCGATGCGGGCCGCGCCTGGCTTGCACTGTACCTGCTCGGCCTCGGCCATGCGCTATACCGCTGGCGGCGCACCCAGCGCTTGCTTGATGCGCTGGCCGCCAGTGGCCACCGGCTCATGAGGCTCGATGGTCACGCCGGTTTCGCGGCCCAGGCGCACGCAACGCTGCCGGCCGTGATCGAAATCGAGGCGCCCATTTCTCCAATGCTGCATGGCCTGTTCAAGCCGCGCCTGCTGCTGCCGCGCCACCTGCGCAGTTTCGATCCGTTGCAGCAGCAGCTGATTGTCGAACACGAATTGACACACCGGCGCCGCCACGACCTGTACTGGAGCGCGGCCGCGCTCGCGCTGCAGAGTCTGTTCTGGTTCAATCCCTTCATGCGTCTGCTGCGCGTGCGCCTGGGCTGGGCGCAGGAATTCGGCTGCGACCGCGATGTGCTGCGAGCCCGGCCGCAGGGCCAGCGCAAGGCCTACGCGGCGGCGCTGGTCTCACAACTGAAGCTGCAACAGCGCCCAGCCGGCATGGCGCTGGCGTTCGGCGCCGGCGGAGAATCGACGCTGACCGCGCGCGTCAACCTGATTCGCACGCCAACAGCGGCTCGCGGCGCCTGGGCGCGCTGCACTGCGCTCGGCAGCTTGGCGGCGGTGGTGTCCGCCAGCCTGGCGCTGCAGTCGGCGCTCGGCTGGCATGCCGCCGGCGTGCCGGACGGCCACGCGCAACTGCTGGCGCAAGCATGGCCGGACATGCCGTCCGCAAGATCGGCGCCGCTCGACTGCACGGTCGTGATCGATGCGGGCAGCGGTACCGCCCTTGTCCGCGAGGGCAGCTGCGACGAGCGCGTCACCCCGGCCTCGACTTTTAAGATCGCCATCAGCCTGATGGGCTTCGATAGCGGCGTGCTGCGCGACGAACGTACTCCCTACCTGCCGTACAAGCCGAGCTATGCGGCCGGTAATCCGTCTTGGCGCCACGGCACCGATCCGGCCCGCTGGCTGCGCGAATCGGTCGTCTGGTATTCGGACCAGGTGAGGTCGCGGCTAGGCGCAGCAGCCGTTCGCGGCTATGTCGAAGCGTTCGACTATGGCAACCTCGGCCTTCCCAGCGTGACCGGCGTGAACGCTACGGTCGCGCTTTCCGAGCTCAGCCCCACGCTCAAGATTTCGCCGATCGAGCAAACCGTTTTCCTGCGCAAGCTGGTCAACCGCAGCCTGCCGGTATCCGCTCACGCCTACGATATGACAGCACGCCTGCTCAAGGGCGAGACACTCGCGAACGGGTGGGAGGTCTACGGCAAGACCGGCACGGCAAACACACGGCTGCCGGCTGGCAGCGAAAACTCAATTGGTTGGTTCGTCGGCTGGGCCAACAAAGGCGGCCGCACGCTGGTGTTCGCGCGGCTGTTGGAACAGCCGGTCCGCACCGATGGCTATGGTGGTCCGCTAACCCGCGACGCGTTCCTGAGCGAACTGGCGCGGAGCACGCTGTAGCTCGGCCCGGTGGTGTCCGGAGAAAAGATTTTTGGCAACGACGCATAAAGGCGTTTTAAAAATGAAAAAGAAATATGTTCGCTTGTCCGCTATCGTGTTTGCTGCCTCTCTGGTTACCGCCAAGGCAGCAGACTGGTACGCCCCACAGGAACCATTTGCTGTCTATGGCAATACCTACTACGTTGGTACCGGCGGGATCAGTGCGGTACTGATTACTTCTCCGGCCGGTCATATTCTTATCGATGCCGGCGCTCCGATGTCGCCACCCCAGATCGTGGAACACATCCGTAAATTGGGGTTCAAAGTCGAGGACATACGCTACATACTCAATTCGCATGCGCACCACGATCATGCGGGCGCCATTGCCGAACTACAGAAGCTGAGCGGTGCTACAGTATTGG
>JARXKM010000483.1 GCA_030272785.1 Pseudomonadota bacterium | reverse complement strand
CGTGCGGCGCTCTAATACGGCTTTTGAAATGACCTAGAGAGGATTCGATGCGCAAGCACAATGACGGGCCGCCGCCGGGTTTCGTGCGGGTGAGCGGGGCGCGCGAACACAACCTGAAAAACGTCAGCGTCGACATTCCGCGCGACGCGCTGGTGGTGTTTACCGGCGTCTCGGGCTCGGGCAAATCGTCGCTCGCCTTCGGCACGCTGTACGCCGAGGCGCAGCGGCGCTATCTCGAATCGGTGTCGCCGTACGCGCGCCGGCTGTTCCACCAGATGCCGGTGCCCGACGTCGACGACATCGTCGGCCTGCCGCCGGCGGTCGCCTTGCAGCAGCAGCGCGGCTCACCGACCACCCGCTCCTCGGTCGGCAGCGTGAGCACCTTGTCCAATTCGCTGCGCATGCTGTACTCGCGCGCCGGCGACTATCCGGCCGGCCAGGACCTGCTGTACGCCGAATCGTTTTCGCCCAACACGGCCGAAGGGGCCTGCCCCGAATGCCACGGCCTCGGCCAGGTCTACCAGGTGACCGAACAGTCGATGGTGCCGGACGACCGGCTGACCATCCGCGAGCGCGCGGTGGCCGCCTGGCCGACCGCCTGGCACGGCCAGAACCTGCGCGACATTCTCACCACGCTTGGCTACGATGTCGACACGCCGTGGCGCGACCTGCCGAGGAAGACGCGCGACTGGATCCTGTTTACCGACGACACGCCGAGCGTGCCGGTGTACGCCGGCCTGACGCCGGCGGAAGTGAAGCAGGCCCTCAAGCGCAAGCTGGCGCCGAGCTACCAGGGCACCTTCAGCGGCGCGCGCAGGTATGTGCTGCAGACCTTCGCCACGACCACCAGCGCGGCGATGAAAAAGCGCGTGGCGCGCTACATGGTCAGCTCGGCGTGTCCGCTGTGCGAGGGCAAGCGGCTGCGCCGCGCGTCGTTGTCGGTGCGCTTCGCCGGCCACGACATCACCGACATCGCGCGTCTGCCGCTGGAACGGCTGGCGCAGCTGCTGCGTCCCTACGCGGACGGCAGTGCGCGCCGCAATGTCCGCGCGGCGGCGCGCCATCCGGAAAAAGTCATCGTCACCCAGCGCATCGCCGCCGACCTGGTGGCGCGCCTGGACGTTCTGCTCGAACTGGGCCTCGGCTACCTGTCGCTCGAGCGCAGCACGCCGACGCTGTCGCCGGGCGAACTGCAACGGCTGCGGCTGGCCACCCAGGTGCGTTCGAACCTGTTCGGCGTGGTGTACGTGCTCGACGAACCGTCGGCCGGGCTGCATCCGGCCGACACCGAGGCGCTGCTGTCGGCGCTGGCGCAGCTCAAGGCGGCCGGCAATTCGCTGTTCGTCGTCGAACACGCGCTCGACGTGATCCGCCAGGCCGACTGGATCGTCGACGTCGGCCCGGCCGCCGGCGAGCAGGGCGGCCAAGTGCTCTACAGCGGGCCGCCGGCGGGACTCAATCGGGTCGCAGATTCGCAGACCCGGCGCTTCCTGTTCGCCAAGGCGGCGCCGCCCGAACGCGCGCCGCGCGTGGCGCGCGACTGGCTGCGCCTCGAAGGCGTCAGCCGCAACAACCTGCACGGGCTCGACGTCGCCTTTCCGCTCGGCGTGCTGTCGTGCGTGACCGGCGTGTCGGGTTCGGGCAAATCGAGCCTGGTCAGCCAGGTGCTGGTCGAGCTGGTGGCGGCGGCACTGGGCCAGCCGATCGAAGCCGAGGCGGAGGACGGCGAAGGCGAGCCGGCCGCACCGGCTGCCGCCAGCGCGCTCGAAGGGCGCATCGTGCACGGGCTGGCCGGCATCAAACGGCTGGTGCGGGTCGACCAGAAGCCGATCGGGCGCACGCCGCGCTCCAACCTGGCCACCTACACCGGCCTGTTCGACCATGTGCGCAAGCTGTTCGCCGCCACCAAAATGGCGCGCGCGCGGCGCTACGATGCCGGGCGCTTCTCGTTCAACGTCGCCAAAGGGCGCTGCGAGCAGTGTGCCGGCGAAGGCGTCGTCATGGTCGAACTGTTGTTTTTGCCCAGCGTGTATGCGCCGTGTCCCGGCTGCGACGGCGCCCGCTACAATGCGCGGACGCTGGAAGTGCGCTACCAGGGCAAGCAGATTGCCGAAGTGCTGGCGCTGACAGTCGATGCGGCGGCCGAATTTTTCGCCGGCGAGGCGGCGATCGCGCGCTCGCTGGCGATGTTGCGCGAGGTCGGCCTGGGCTACCTGCGGCTGGGCCAGCCGGCGACCGAACTGTCCGGCGGCGAGGCGCAGCGCATCAAGCTGGCCACCGAACTGCAGCGCGCCGCGCGCGGCAACATGCTGTACGTGCTCGACGAGCCGAGCACCGGCCTGCATCCGGCCGATGTGGACAAGCTGGTGCTGCAGTTGGACCGGCTGGTCGAGGCGGGCAACACCGTCATCGTCGTCGAGCACACCATGCGGGTGGTGGCGGCGGCCGACTGGGTGATCGACATCGGCCCGGCGGCCGGCGAAGCGGGCGGCAAAGTGGTGGCGGCCGGCCCGCCGCGCGCCGTGGCGCGAGCGAAGGGCAGCCGCACCGCGCCCTACCTGGCGCGCTATTTCGGCTAGGAAATCACCAACCGGGCTGGGGTCAGGTCTGACAATCGGACATTTTTTTGGGGTCAGGTCTGACATTCGGACAAATATCTGGGGTCAGGTCTGACAATCGGACATTTTCATCGGAAAGTCAGGCAAGCTCTGGGGGCCGACGCCGAAAAATCATGCCGTCCCTTACGTTAATCCGCCTTATCGCGGATGAGTTCGCCTCGAAATGTCCGATTGTCAGACCTGACCCCAGCAGAATGTCCGAATGTCAGACCTGACCCCCGCAAAATGTCCGAATGTCAGACCTGACCCCCCC